>JAEUMG010000262.1 GCA_016793355.1 Hyphomicrobiales bacterium | reverse complement strand
CGTGTTGCAACGTGTCTGGTCGCCCGAGACGCTGGCGGCGACGACTTTTGCCCTGGCGCCCGGTCGACGCACAAACATGGACGATCTGCAGTCATTTCTGGCGCAGAACGGATTCCTGCGCACGGGTACGGTGGTGGATCCGGGAGATTTCGCGGTTCGCGGCGGCATCATCGATGTCTATCCTCCGGGAGTTGCCGAGCCGGTGCGGCTCGATTTCTTCGGCGACACGCTCGAATCGATCCGAAGCTTCGATCCGCAGTCGCAGCGCTCGACCGGCACGCTCCGCCAACTGATCCTGCATCCGGCCAGCGAAGTGGTTCTCACCGAGGAGACGGTCGGCCGCTTTCGCACGAATTATGCGACGGCATTCGGAGGTATAGATCGCAACGACCCGCTTTATGAATCGGTGACCGGAGGCAGGCGCCCGCAGGGCGTCGAGCACTGGCTGCCGCTCCTGCAAGACAGGCTCTCAACCCTGGTCGATCACGCGGGCGATGTCGTGATATCGCTCGAGCATTCGGCGGAGGACTCGGCTGCGGCGCGGCGCGAGCAGATCGAGGAGTTCTATGTTGCCCGCCAGGAGGCCCTGGGCCGCGACAATTTCGGTGCCCAGACCTACAAGCCCTTGCCGCCGGATCGTCTCTATCTCAGCGCCGATGAATGGACCGTGATGCTGGCCGAACACACGGTGCTCATGGTGTCGCCCTTTGAGGTGCCGGATTCGCCGAGCGCGCGCGTCGTATCATTCGGGGGACGCAAGGGGCGGAGTTTTGCGGCCGAGCGGGCCGAGGCGAAGGGCAACATCTATGAGGCGGTACGCGCCCATGCCGACAGCCTGCGCAAGGCCGGCAGACGGGTTGTCATCGCCGGATGGACGCCGGGCTCGCGCGAAAGGCTTGAGACGATCCTGCGCGACCATGAATTGGCACCGCTTGCCGCGGCCGAAAGCTGGGCGGAGGCGCTCGGACGCGCGCCGGAGATCGTCAGCACCATCGTGCTCGGCATGGAGGAGGGTTTCGAGACGGGGGCACTCGCGGTCATCGCCGAGCAGGACATTCTGGGCGACCGTCTCATCCGGCGGGATCGCAAGAGCCGCAAGGCCAGCGATGTCCTTTCGGAACTTACCGCGCTCACGCCAGGCGATCTCGTGGTGCATGTCGATCACGGGATCGGCCGGTTCGAGGGGCTGAAGACGATCGAGGTGCAGGGTGCGCCGCATGATTGCCTGTTCCTGATGTATGCCGGCAATGACCGCCTGTTCCTGCCGGTCGAGAATATCGAGCTGCTGACACGCTACGGGTCCGACGAGCAGGGCGTGCAGCTCGACAAGCTCGGCGGCGGCGCGTGGCAGGCGCGCAAGGCCAAGCTCAAGCAGCGCATCCGGGACATGGCCGAGCAGCTCATCAAGACGGCGGCGGCGCGAGAATTGCGCGTCGGGGAGGTGTTGCCGCCGCCAGATGGCGCCTTCGACGAGTTTTCCGCGCGATTCCCCTATGAAGAGACCGAGGATCAGCTGGGCTCCATCGAAGCCGTGATCGAAGATCTCCAGAGAGGGCGGCCGATGGATCGGCTGGTTTGCGGCGATGTCGGCTTCGGCAAGACCGAGGTGGCCCTGCGGGCCGCGTTCGTCGCGGCGATGAACGGGCGCCAGGTGGCAATTGTCGTGCCGACGACGCTCCTGTCACGCCAGCATTATGCGACCTTCACGGCGCGCTTCCAGGGCTATCCGCTGAGGATTGCGCAGGCTTCCCGACTGGTTGGGCGCAAGGAGATCGAAGCGGTCAAGCAGGGCCTGGCCTCCGGCGACATCGACATCGTGATCGGAACCCATGCACTCCTCGCCAAGGACGTGAAGTTCCGCGACCTCGGTCTCATGATTATCGACGAGGAGCAGCATTTCGGGGTCAAGCATAAGGAACGGCTGAAGGAAATGCGCAGCAATGTGCATGTGCTGACCCTGACCGCGACGCCGATCCCGCGCACGCTGCAGATGGCGCTGTCGGGGGTGCGGGAATTGTCGCTCATCACGACGCCGCCGGTCGATCGCCTGGCGGTTCGCACCTACATCTCGCCGTTCGATCCGGTCGTCGTTCGGGAATCGCTCTTGCGTGAGCACTATCGCGGCGGCCAGAGCTTTTATGTCTGTCCGCGTATTTCCGATCTCGAAGAACAGGCTGATTTCCTCAGGAGTTATGTGCCGGAGATAAAGTATCGCGCCGCCCATGGCCGCATGGCGCCGACCGAGCTCGAAGACATCATGGCGGGCTTCTACGACCGGCGCTTCGACGTGCTGCTTTCGACGACGATCGTTGAGTCCGGTCTCGATATTCCGACGGCGAATACGCTCATCGTGCATCGGGCCGACATGTTCGGACTTGCGCAGCTTTACCAGTTGCGTGGACGCGTCGGCCGGTCGAAACAGCGCGCCTACGCGCTTTTGACCACGCCCGCCAATCGTGTGTTGACTCCCTCCGCCGAGAAGCGCCTGAAGGTGCTGCAATCGCTGGACACACTCGGCGCCGGCTTCTCGCTCGCGAGTCACGATCTCGATATCAGGGGTGCCGGCAATCTTTTGGGCGAGGAGCAGTCCGGCCACATCAAGGAAGTCGGCTACGAACTCTACCAGAATCTGCTCGAAGAGGCGGTCGCCAAGCTGCGTACCGGCGAGGAGACTCTGGCCGACGAGGGCGGCTGGTCGCCGCAGCTCAATATCGGCACGTCCGTACTCATTCCGGAGAACTACGTGCCTGATCTCCAGGTGCGCCTGGGGCTCTATCGCCGGCTTGCCGATCTGCGCGATCAGGGCGAACTTGACGGCTTCACTGCGGAACTGCGCGACCGTTTCGGGACATTGCCGGAAGAGGTCGAGCATCTCATCTCGATCGTGTCGATCAAGCTTCTGTGCCGCATCGCCAACGTGGCGAGCGTCGATGCGGGCGCGAAGGGCGCGGTGATTGGATTCCGGGGCGACAGTTTCGCGAAGCCGGGCGCGCTCGTCGAATGGATCACCAGCCAGGGCAAGCTTGCCAAGCTGCGCCCCGACATGAAGCTCGTCATCATGCGCGACTGGGATACGCCGCAGGAGCGCCTGAAGGGTGTTCGGCAAATCATGACGGCACTGGTCAAGCTCGCCACGAAGTAGAGTTCAGTCGCAGATCTTGCGCAACGTGGCCCAGTCCTCAGGAGTAAGCACGGGGCGCGACGGGCCATCCAGAGGCTTGATGGCATCGATCCGCTCCTGCGTCACCGGATGGGTGCTGAGCATATTGCCCAAGTCGCCCAGGATGCTCGAATCCCCGTCGAGCTTCTGAATCTTCTCGAAGAAATGCTTGAGACCAAGGGGATCGATCCGGGCGCTGGTCATGGTCTTTTGCGCGTATTCGTCAGCTTCCCGCTCCGCGTCGCGCGAGTATTGCAGGATCGTCAGCACGCTCGCCAGTTCCCCCAGGTGATTGCCGCCCGATCCACCCGAGGCGAGACTCAGAAGCAATTGCAGACCGACCGCACGAACGAGTTGCGCCTCGGAATGGCGATTGGCGACATGGCCGATTTCGTGGGCGACGACGCCCGCAACCTCTTCCGGTGTATCGGCAGTCGCTATGAGATTGCTGAACACGGCAATGCGTCCGCCCGGCAGAGCAAAGGCGTTGACTGCCGGCGTGTCGTAGACGGTGAGCGTGAAGGCTGGCAGATCCGGGTTGTTTTCGCGGATGCGCCTCGCAAGCTCATCGAGGGCGGCGCGCCCGTCCGGCGAATTGCAGACCTTCATTCCTTCGGTGAATGACGACTCTATCTGAATGCCGAGGGCGTTGCGCCAGCTGTCGGGCATGGCAGATGCGATCAGACGCGGGGCGAGAACCAGCGTCAGATAGGTCAGCAAGCCAACGCTCGCCAGGGCAATGGCAGCAAAGACCGCAGAGCGTTTCAGCCTCTCTACGGTGAACCCGCCCTTGAGCTGTGGCGCCAGCTTCACAAGCTCGGCCGCAAATGCATCATTCGCGATAACCAGCCGTGCGTCCGGTTCGGTCTTGCTGGCGAGGCGAAACGGCATACCCGGGATAGGCCGGTCGATGGCGCGCAAGTCCGCCAGCGGCCATCGTATTGGGCTTATGGACTTGCCCGAGATGGTCAGCGCATGGAGATCGAGATGAATCGTTACCGGCCGCTCGAGGGCGGACTTCCCGTCGAAATAGCGGGCCGGCGTCTGGTCCATCAGATTCCACCAACATCGAATGCGTCGGCCAAGCCTTCACCGGAGCGCGGTACGGGCGCCGGCGACTGCAGGATCGCGGCAAGATCGACTTCGCCCACGACGGTCAGGCGGTCGCACATGTACTTGATCGTTCGCTGCTGGATGAAGGGGCTCGCAATGCCGATCGTGAAGATCCACAGCAGGACATTGCCGAGAGTCAGCAGAAAGAGACTGCCGGCGGTCGCGTCGAGCCTGAAGTGCGCACGATCAAAGGTTGTATAGGAGGCGAAGACGGCCATCTCGCGTGCGAGATAAATCGGCCAAATGAGGCTCTGGGCAAGCCAGGCAAGGAGGACAACGCCGAACATTCCGAAGACGATCAGCAGAAAAGACTGGACTTGGTCTTCGTATGCGTTGCTTCGGGCCGGCGAGTCGGTCGTGGCCAAGCCGGACAGGATCGCCCAGAACTCGTTGCCGAAGGCCGCGTAAATGAGAGCGCCGCCGGTGATGAGAACCGAGAGGAAAATCACAACGGCAAGACACCAGGCGATGGCATAGCGGCCGTAGAGAGGACCGGCGGTGCCGGAGAACTGGAAGGGCATGCTGCCGAAGCGCATGTCGCCGATCATCCGCTCCTGGAGATTGAAGTTCATGGCAGGCGTCGACCAGCCGAGCGTCATGGGGGCGAGCAGGGTGGCGCCGGCGTGCAGCCCGGTATAGCTCCAGGCTGAGCCGACCAGCGCGCCGCGGATGCCGCGCCACAGGGTGCGGGAAAGCTGGTAGCGGCGGGCCCGATAAACCGCCATGCCCCAGAGACCGAAAATGATGAAAAAGAACCCGAACTGGACGATGAAAACGGCGGGGTGTTCCGGGCCGAGCCATATTTGAAGTGCCATGAGGAGCAGGACGATCGGCAATAAAAGCACGCCGAATACGATCAGTGCGCCGATGAACAGCTCCTTGCCGCGCCCGGTATATTCCAGGGCCTCGCCGTTAATGTGGACGCAGCTCCAGATATGACGGCGCACATTGGTCTTGGCCCAGAAACGGTAAAGCGTCAGGGTTACCAGGTTGAAGAATAGATTGGTCAATGTGATTGCCAGCAGGCCCGGCCTTGGAATGTAGTCAAAGCGGAGCTGCGATCCCGCTACGGGACCGGGGCCTGCACTGCCATCTTGTGTCGTCATAGCCAGGTCGGCCCCTCCTTTGTGGCGCAAATGTCACAAATGTCGCTTTTGTCGATTCTGCCGGATTCCGCTCCAGAATCATCCTTTCATCCGCCCCAATTCACCAATAGCGTTTTAAGCAACGATTGAGATTGTTGCGTGCAAGCGCAGCGGATTTCGGGGCGAGTAACGAACAAGATGCTTGGCGCCGGCTGCGGGCAGAAAAGGCGCTCGGGAGAAGTTTTGGTCAATGTTTGGCAAGTTGTGTCTGGTAGCAGTGCCGGTCCGGTCAAGCGGTAGTCGGTGACGCGGTTCGGTTCATGGATGCGTTTGTAATCGATAAGAGTCGCCTACCCAGCCGCCATGTGACGGTTGGCCCGCAACGCGCCCCCCATCGTTCGTATTACTATGCCATGGGTCTGACCAAACGTCAGATCCAGCAACCGTTCGTGGGCGTTGCCTCCTGCTGGAACGAGGCCGCGCCATGCAATATCGCGCTGATGCGGCAAGCCCAGGCTGTCAAGCGCGGGGTGGCGGCGGCCAGCGGCACGCCGCGGGAATTTTGCACGATCACCGTCACCGACGGCATCGCCATGGGCCACCAGGGGATGAAATCGTCGCTGGTTTCCCGGGAGTGCATCGCCGATTCGGTCGAACTGACGATGCGCGGGCATTGCTACGACGCACTTGTCGGACTCGCCGGGTGTGACAAGTCGCTTCCCGGCATGATGATGGCCATGGTGCGGCTCAACGTTCCTTCGGTCTTCATCTATGGCGGTTCGATCCTGCCGGGCACGTTCAAGGGGCGTCCGGTCACGATTCAGGACGTGTTCGAGGCCGTGGGCCGCCATTCGGTTGGTGCCATGTCCCTAGACGATCTCGAAGAGCTCGAGCGGGTGGCTTGCCCGTCGGCTGGATCGTGTGGTGCGCAGTTCACGGCCAATACGATGGCGACCGTCGCCGAGGCGATCGGCCTGGCATTGCCCTATTCCTGCGGCGCGCCAGCTCCTTACGAGGTGCGCGATACTTTCTGCTTCACCGCGGGCGAGCAGGTCATGGAACTTCTGGCGCGCAATATTCGGCCGCGCGACATCGTCACGCGCAAGGCGCTCGAGAATGCCGCGACCGTTGTTGCGGCGTCGGGCGGTTCAACCAATGCGGCATTGCATCTGCCGGCGATCGCGCATGAAGCCGGCATTGAATTCGATCTTTTCGAAGTCGCGGAAATCTTCAGGCGGACGCCCTACATCGCCGACCTCAAGCCTGGCGGAAAATACGTCGCCAAGGACATGTTCGAGGCCGGCGGCATTCCCTTGCTGATGAAGACGCTGCTCGATCACGGTTTCATGCATGGCGACGTGCTGACGGTGACCGGCCGCACGATGGCCGAGAATCTTGCGTCCGTGAAGTGGAACGATGCGCAGGATGTGGTTCGTCCCGCCAACAACCCATTCACCAAGACGGGCGGCGTCGTAGGGCTCAAGGGCAATCTTGCTCCCGAAGGTGCGATCGTCAAAGTCGCGGGCATGAGCAAGCTCAGATTCAGCGGCCCGGCGCGCTGCTTCGATTCCGAGGAAGCCTGCTTCGAGGCGGTCAGCAAGCGCGGGTACAAGGAAGGCGAGGTTCTTGTCATCCGCTATGAGGGGCCGCGCGGCGGCCCCGGCATGCGCGAGATGCTGGCAACGACGGCGGCCATTTACGGCCAGGGCATGGGCGACAAGGTTGCGCTCATCACCGATGGCCGGTTCTCGGGCGCAACGCGTGGCTTCTGCATCGGCCATGTCGGACCGGAAGCCCAGCTCGGCGGACCGATCGGGCTTTTGAAGGACGGCGATATCATCACAATCGATGCGGAAGCGGGCGAACTGTCCTGCGAAGTCAGCGAGGCCGAGTTGGCGAAGCGGGCCAAGAGCTGGAAGCCGCGCGATCACGGATACGGGGCAGGTGCCCTTTGGAAATATGCACAGCAGGTGGGACCGGCCGTCAAAGGCGCCGTGACGCACCCAGGAGGAGCCCGGGAAGGTGTTTGCTACGCCGACATATGATCGGTGCGCGCCGGTGAGCGTGCGTCCGCGACCCGGGATTATTCCGGCGCTGGCGCTCGCGTTGTTGACCTTCTTCTGCGTCGGGCGTGAGGCGAGAAGCGAGGACGCGATCTCGGATTTCGCGGCCGAGTTCTATTCTTACCTGCCTGCCGCTCCGAACATTTCGGCGCCCGATCTCGATTTCGTGCCGTTCTGGACCGATGAGCTGAAGAAGGCCAAGAAGGCCTACAAGAACGGCAATTACGACAAGGCGCTCAAATTCTTCCTGCAGGCGTCGGACCAGGGCAATATCGTTGCCGACTGGTA
>JAEUMG010000184.1 GCA_016793355.1 Hyphomicrobiales bacterium | reverse complement strand
GGGTGTCGTCACCGTGACGCGCGGTGGCAAGGCCGAGCGCATTTTCGTGCGCGGCGGATTTGCCGAGGTCAATCCGCAAGGTCTGACGGTGCTGGCCGAGGTGGCGATTCCGGTGGCAGAGCTCGACGCGGGCAAGATCGCCCAGCAGATCAAGAATGCCGAGGATGACGTCAGCGACGCCAAGACGGACGAGACGCGCCGGCGCGCGCAGGAGAATCTCGATCACCTGAAGGCGCTCGACAGCGTGCTCCAGGCAAGCCACTAAAAAGATCAGGCCCGCGAAACGCGGGCCTTCTCATTCACGTTTGATACGGAAATCCGGGACTCTTGGAAGGCCAACTATCGGCCTCGTCCTGAGGTGCATCGCGTAGCGATGCCTCGAAGGACGTGAAGCCGAGAGATTTCGTCAGCTGCATATGGTTTGAGACTTCGCCTCCGGCGAAGCCTCGAACCATGAAGGTCAGAAAAGCCTGACCAAATCAAAGAGCAATCCGCGCTAACGCCCAAAAACCACGGCGCGGTTCTTGGCGCGCGGGGCCGCAGTGCCGCCCTTGCGTCCCAGCTCATGCATCCAGGAGGGCTTGCCCGAGCCTGCGGGCTTGCCATGCGATGCCGGCTTGCCGCTGCCGGACGAGTTTCCATGCGCGCCAGACTTGCCATGTGCACGCTGCGGCTTGCCGCGCCCATTGCCATTGCGGCCCTGTTGCTGCGGCCTGCCATTTGCCTGCGGCTTGCGCACGTCTCGGCTGCCTGCCGGCGGGGTGCTGAGTGCCAGTTCGTGTTCCATCACGGTGATCGACTGGCGGATCAACCGCTCGATATCGCGCAGCAATGAACGCTCATCGGGATCGCAAAAGGCGATCGCCGTCCCGGCAGCACCCGCGCGCGCCGTGCGCCCGATGCGATGCACATAGGATTCAGGCACATGCGGCAGATCGTAATTGACGACATGCGATACGCTGTCGATATCGATGCCGCGCGCGGCGATATCGGTCGCGACCAGCACATGGATCTTGCCGTTCTTGAATTCGGCAAGGGCGCGTTCGCGCTGGTTCTGCGACTTGTTGCCGTGGATGGCCGCGGCGCCGAGCTTCGCCTGGTTGAGGCCCTTGGCCACCTTGTCGGCGCCGTGCTTGGTGCGGGTGAAGACCAATGTGCGGCTCATTTGCGGATTGGCGAGAAGATCGGCCAGCACTTTAAGCTTGTTGGCCTGCGCGACATGGATGAGATGCTGCTCGACGCGCTCGGCCGTCGTCGCGACAGGCGTCACTTCGACGCGCGCCGGGTTCTTGAGCAGGCCGTCGGCGAGGCCGGAAATCTCCTTCGGCATGGTAGCCGAGAAAAACAGGTTCTGGCGCTTCGGCGGCAGCATGCCGACGAGCTTGCGGATGGCATGGATGAAGCCGAGATCGAGCATCTGGTCGGCCTCGTCGAGGACGAAGATTTCGACCTTGGAGAGATTGACGGCGCGGCGTTCGATCAGGTCGACGAGTCGGCCAGGCGTTGCGACGAGAATATCGACGCCGCCTTGCAGCGCGCGGATCTGGTTGTTGATCGACACGCCGCCGAAAACGACAGCATGCGAGAGCCGCAAATAGCGGCCATAGGTACGGAATGATTGGTCGATCTGTGAGGCGAGTTCGCGGGTCGGTGAGAGCACCAGCGCCCTGCAACTGCGCGGCTCCGGCCGGGTGGGCTTGGCTGCGAGATATTGCAACATCGGCAATGCGAAGGCTGCGGTCTTGCCGGTGCCGGTCTGGGCAATGCCCAAGAGGTCGCGGCCAGCCAGCAGATGCGGAATCGCCTGCGCCTGGATCGGGGTGGGGGTTTCATAGCCTTCCGCAGCCAATGCCTTGAGGAGCGGGGCCGAGAGTTCGAGGTCGGTAAAGTTAGTCAAAATCAGTTCTTTCGTTCGGAGCAATTGCGGATGGCGCGGCCCATGTCCGAATCGGCACAACGCGAGTCTTCGCGCGGGCCTTGGGCGGCGCTTGAACCTTCCGCGTGACGGGAATGTTGTGTGATTGGTCGTCCGGCGGGAAGGCGCCTTTAATCGTGGCGCTCACGCTGCTCCCTTGTCGGGCCGGACGTGGCTCATGTGGGGGTATTTGCCCCCAATGTCAAAGGATTTCTTTTCGCAGGTGCAGCATCAGCCTCTTTCGAGATGCCGGAAGGCCGCGATCACCTTCTCGTAAACCGGGCGCTTGAAGGCCACGATCAGGTCCAGGACTTCGCCCATCGGCGCCCAGCGCCAGGCGTCGAATTCCTGCTTGTGGCCGGGCGGCTTGAGATTGATCTCGCTTTCCTCGCCGGTGAAGCGCAGCGCGAACCATTTCTGGGTCTGGCCGCGATACTTGCCCTTCCAGGCTTTGCCGATGAGATGCTCCGGCAGGTCATATGTATACCAGTCCGGCGCTTCGGCGATGATTTTAGCCGAGCGGACGGCGGTCTCCTCGTAAAGCTCGCGCATCGCCGCCGCGGCCGGTTCTTCGCCCTTGTCAATGCCGCCTTGCGGCATCTGCCACCATTCGCCGCGGCCCTCTTCATTGGCGGCATCGAGTCGGCGGCCGATCCAGGCACGATTTTCCGCGTTGAGCAGCATAACCCCGACGCAGGGCCGGTATGGCAGGTCGTCTTTCTTCTTTTTCTTCTTGGTCATCAACCGGTTCTGCCGCGGAAGGCGGCGCTCAAGGGAATAAGGAGAAAGCCGCGATCATTGAGGGATTTCGCCCATTCCTGGACCTCCTCGATCGTGACTTCAAGGCCGGTGCCTGAACCGATCGCAAGCCCGCTCTGGCGGGCTTCGTCCTCAAGCCGCGCGAGTGCCGCGGCGATCGCGCGTGCGTCGGCATCGGCATCGATGACGATGTGGGTAGCCAGCACCGGCAGGCCGACGATCCGCCCGACATCGGAGGCGGCGCTTCTCTGCGACGGCACGTCCTCGAGAAAATAGAGCCCGCGCTTCTTCAGTTCCGCCAGTACCGGTCTGAGTGCCGTGGGATCGGCAAGGAAATTGCCTCCCATGTAAGCGGAGACGCCGATATAGCCGGCAAAGCGACTCATATGCCACAGCAGGGCAGCGTTGTTGGTGGCTGCATCCGCGCTTCTCAGCAAAGTCTTGGGCCCTGGGTTGGTCGCCGGGTAGCCGAAGGGCTCCATGGGCAGCTGCAGCATGATCTCATGACCGGCGGCGCGTGCCTTGTTGACCTGGGTCTGCAGATTCTCGCCATAGGGCGCGAAGGCGAAGCTCACATCTCCGGGCAGCGCCTTGATGGCCCTGGCCGTCAGCTCCTGGTTGAGACCCATGCCGCCGAGCACGATCGCGATTTTGGGCGCGTCCGAAATCTGGAGATTGGCGGATGCCGTGCGCGCATAGACTGTCGCGGGCTTCTTGCCGCCCGATCCGATGCGCGGCAAAGGTCCATCCGGTCCTTCCTGGGTGACGGAGGCAATCGGAGCCGGCGGCAGGGAGCGGCGCGGCGAGATGATGATCGAAGCCTCGTTCTGGACGATCTGGGCATCGCCCGGCGAATAGGTTTCCCGGGGCTCGTCGGGCGTCTCGTCGATGACGATGTCCACCGTTTCGCTCGGCTCCGGTTCTTCCGTCGCGGCGGGCGCCGGTTTGGCGACCGGGGTTGGCGGGCTGATCGATGCGGTCGCCATTTCTGTCGCCGGCGGCACATCGAGGACCAGAACCGGCTCGCCGCCATAGGGGCTGGAGCTGGTCATGAGCCACAGGCCCGCGATCACCATGATGCCGGCGAGGACGATCGCGGCGGCGGCCGGAGCGGAGGGCTTGCGATCCCTGATCCGTGCCCACCAGCTGCGCCGTCGCAAGGGTTCGTTGAGTTCGTCGCGTGGCATGAGCGAGGTTTGAAACCTTCGTCCGATTCGCTGTGCGCTCGAGGCTAGGACGGCAGGTGTAAAGGACTTGTTAACCATCCGAATCAAAACGGAGCGCCCGGTCCTTCAGGCGCTCCGTGATGGCAGTCGAGACCGGATCGGCTAGTTCGCGCTGGTGTCCGAACTTGAATTGGCACCGGCAGCCGCCGGCTTTTCTTCTTTCGGTTTGACGTTGGACACAACCTTAACGCCGTGCAGCAGGTCAAGCGCAGCCTTGAGCTGCAGATCCTTGGTCTTGTCTTCGGGCACATAGGCCGAAGAGCCGCCGCCCTCCTCGCCGCCCGCCTCGTTGTTGAGGTGGCCGCGCAGGCTGGCTTCGCCCTGGGTCGAGGTATCCTTGCCCTGGAGTTCGGGCGGCAATTCCTGCTCGATGACGATATCGGCATCGATGCCCTTAGCCTGGATCGAGCGGCCGGCCGGCGTGTAGTAGCGCGCCGTGGTGAGGCGCAGCGCACCCTGGCTGCCGAGCGGAATGATCGTCTGCACCGATCCCTTGCCGAATGAGCGGGTGCCGATGACAGTTGCCCGCTTGTGATCCTGCAGAGCACCCGCGACGATTTCCGAGGCCGATGCCGATCCGCCATTGATCAGGATGACGATCGGCTTGCCGTCGGCGAGATCGCCGGCCTGGGCATTGAAGCGCTGGGTCTCGTCGGCATTGCGGCCGCGCGTCGAGACGACCTCGCCGCGATCGAGGAAGGTGTCGGAAACCGAGATCGCCTGGTCGAGCAGGCCGCCAGGATTGTTGCGAAGATCCAGCACATAGCCCTTGAGCTTGTTGCCGGTCTTCTTCTTGATGTCGGCGATGGCGGCTTCGAGTCCTTCCTGCGTCTGCTCGGTAAACGAGCTGATGCGGATATAGCCAATATCCTCATTTTCGGTATTCGACTTGACCGAACGTACGCGGATGACGTCACGGATGATCTTGACGTCGAATGGCTCCTTGCCCTCGCGCACGATGGTGAGCGTGATCGGCGTGTTGATCTTGCCGCGCATCTTGTCGACGGCTTCGTTGAGGGTCAGACCCTGGACCTGTTCGCCGTCAAGTTTGGTAATCAGGTCATTGGTCATGATGCCGGCACGGGCGGCGGGCGTGTCATCGATCGGAGCGACAACCTTGACGATGCCGTTTTCCATGGTGACTTCAATCCCGAGACCGCCGAACTCGCCGCGCGTCTGGACCTGCATTTCCTGAAAACGCTTGGGCGTCATGTAACTCGAATGCGGATCGAGCGAGGTCAGCATGCCGTTGATCGCCGATTCGATCAGTTTTTCCTCTTCCGGCACCTCAACATAGTCGGAGCGGACACGGTCGAACACGTCGCCGAAGAGATTCAGCTGTTTGTAGGTGTCGGCATTGGAGGCCGCGGTGGCCGCATCGAAGGCCTGCCACGCAACCGTTGCCATCAAGGCCCCGGCAAACATCAGTCCGATAGAACGTAGCTTGTTCGTCATTTTCCTATCCACGCGCTTGGGCCAATCCGCCGATCCACCATGGGGAGGAATCGACGGTCTCGCCGCCCTTTCGAAACTCTATATAGAGCACCGGGCGACTTTCTTGTACCCGGTCTCCCATCAATGTCCCAGGCGCGGCTGCCGCGCCCATCAAACCGACCGGCTCGCCGGCCCTCACGAATTCGCCGGTGCCAATGCTGACCTTGCCCAATCCCGCCAGAAGCAAATGATAGCCATCGCCGGCATCGAGGATCAAGAGTTCGCCATAGGAGCGAAAGGGACCGGCGAACTCAACATGCGCATCGGCCGGGGTCACAACCTGGGCGCCCTCCCGTGTTGCAATGTATATCCCCTTGGTCTTGCCGCCAAATCCGTCCTCATCGCCGAACTTACGGAGGATCTGGCCCTGCGAGGGATAGTCGAGCCGGCCGCGATTATCACCGAAAGGTGTTCTCGGCTTGAGCAGGGCCGCCTCCTGCAGGCGCTTTTTCTCGATGGCCTCGGCCTCTTGCGCCTGACGCTCTCGCTCGGCGGCAAGCGACTGCGCAAGCTGCTGAAGGGTTCTCGCCTTTGCGGCGAGGCTCTCGGCACGGGATTTTTCGGCATCGAGACGCTGTCCGGCCGCTTCCATCAGGGCCTTCTTGCGCGACTGAAGCGTGCTCAGCTCCCGCTGTGCGGCGGTGAGGCGGGCAAGGTTATCACGGATATTCTGGCGCTCGATCTCGGTCGCATTGCGGATGCTGCGCAGGCGTTCGAGCTGATCGGCAAGGGCCGTCGCCTCCTGGCGCAGTTCCGGCACTACGGTCCCGAGCAGCATCGCGCCGCGCAGCGCCCCGAGGATATCGCCGGGTTCAACCACGAGGGCCGGCGGCGGATTGCGTTCAAGCCGCTGAAGACCGGCGAGGAGCTCCGACAGAACATCTTCCTTTGCGGCGAGGTCGACGCTGATCCTGCCTTCCTCGGCATTGAGTTCGGCAATGCGCTGTTCGGCGGAGATGATGGCCCGCTCGCGAACTTGGATGCCATTGGCGATAGTGACCAGGCGGTCCGAAAGCGATTCGGCCTCGCGTCCGATCGCTTCGATCTCGCTGGCAATCTCGCTCTGGCGTGCTTCGGAATTCTCAATCTGGCGTTGAATCGCGCCGATTTCTTCCGATTGATCCGCATCCTGCGCCAGGTTCTGCGTCGCGCTCATGCCCGTGACGGCGCCGGCCAGGGCCAGGGCGCGAAGGCTTGAGGTGACGAACTTGACCATGGCAGCTGGCTCTAGGGGTCCGCGATGTCCAAATTGCGGCCCGCAAGTGACGAGTCAGGGCCGATGATAAGGATGATTAACCATAATCGTCACTGCCCGGTAAATCTGCTCGGCGAGCATGACCCTGACCAGCCTGTGCGGCCAGGTCATCGGGCCCAAAGACAGTGTCAGGTCAGATGATTCGCGCGTGGATCGGGCGTGCCCGTCAGGTCCGCCAATGAGAAAAGCGATATCGCCGGCGCCGCCCTCGATCTCGCGACGCAGAAGCGAAGCAAATTCGGCGCTGACGAGGGCACGTCCGGTCTCGTCGAGCACGATCTGGAAGCTGCGGGGGCCGAGAGCCGATGCCAGAGCCTTGGCTTCCGCCTCGCGGCGGCGGCTCGCATCGTGAAGGCCCGATTCAGGGAAGTCGCGCACATCGAGCGCGGTGATTCCGCAAGCCCTGCCCATCGCCCTCGCGCGGTCAAGGTAATCGTCGCACAAATCCTTCTCGGGACCGGCCTTCATGCGGCCGATCGCGAGAATCGTCATTCTCATGACGCTTACGTCAAGGTCAAGATGCCAGCAACTCGTCCGGCGCCTGATCGGACCACAGTTTCTCGATATTGTAGAAACTGCGTACCTCAGGCCGGAAGATGTGGACGATCACATCGCCGGCATCGACCAGGACCCAATCGGCATGCGGCAAGCCCTCGATCTTGAGATCCCGCTGGCCGGCCTCCTTAAGCTTGACCGCCAATTGATCGGCGATCGCGCCAACATGCCGGTTCGAGCGGCCGGAGGCAATGACCATCCGGTCCGCGAGAGCGGCCTTGCCGTTGAGATCGATGGTGACAATGTTTTCCGCCTTGGCATCTTCAAGCTGGGCGAGAACGGTTTTTAGGAGCGGGGCCTCCTTGGCGCGCTTGGGCGCAGCGGAGGCTTTCGCCACGCGCCTAGGCGCAGCGGTTTTCTTCGCTTGTACTGTCAGGGGGTATGTCCTCTCGTGACGTGCAGATCTTCGTCAAGACTGCGTGCATCCCTTGCGGGGTCTGAACAAAGACAGAATAGGGATTCGTGCCGTCACCTTCAAGACCTAACTGGCCTTGCGAAAGCCCGACCAGGCAAGGCCCGCAAGCGCGAAGGAAATGACCGCATTCCAGCCCGCCAGCGACAGGCCGAAAATGCGCAAGGCCGCTTCTTCGCAGGTCACCACCGGATCGTTGGTCAGTTCCGGCAGCAGGGTGTCGCCGCTGAGACTGCCGCCGCAGGTTGAGGGTCCCTTCCACCAGCCCCATTCGACGCCCGAATGAAAGACGCCGAAAATGCCGCTCCCGATCCAGATCAGGCCCAGTAGGGCCAGGCCCCAGCGGGCAATTTCCGGTTTCCCGTCAACGAGATACCAGGTGAGCGCGGCAAGCGGTATGGCCGCATAGTAGGGCCAGCGCTGCATGAGGCAGAGCGGGCAGGGATCATAGCCGGCGAACTGGAATATCCACGCACCGATAATGGTCAGAAGCGCGACGATGAAAATGGCGAAAGCGGCATTGCGCATGGGTGAGGTCCATTCAACAGGCCGAGAGACCGGAACCGGCAAGGTACTTCAGGCCGAAATAGAGGGCGATGAGGAGTGCTGCCGCAGCAATGGCAAGCTGGGTGAGGCGGGTTTCGATGAAATGGCGAATCGCCTCGCCCCAGCGCCTCAGCGCCCAGGCGAGAGCGAAGAATCGCGCGCCCCTGGCAATGATGCAGGAGATTACGAAGAAGACGAAGCTGACCTGAACGACGCCGGCCAGGATGGTGACGACCTTGATCGGCGGCAGATGGGCGAGGCCCGAGGTGACGAGCAGGAGCATCAACGTGTCCTCGCCGGTGCAGGCACGCAGCTGCTCGAATTCGGCTAGCTTGCCATAGAAGGCGAGCACCGGCTTGGCGATCGCTTCATAGGCGAGCGCGCCGAGCAGATAACCGGCTATGCCGCCGAGGGTCGAGGCGAGGGTCGCGACGAGGGCGTAGCGCCAGGCGCGGTCGGGCCGGGCCAGCACCATCGGCAGAAACAGCACGTCCGCCGGCACAAGGAAGACCGAACTTTCGATGAAGGCGATGATCGCGAGCCAGGCTTCCGCGGTTTTGCGGGCGGCAAGCGACAGCGTCCAGTCATAGAGTTTTCTCAGCATCGAGCGCCGGTTAGCAGCGCCCGGCGCTGATTCCAACCGCTCAGTCATGGGTTGGTTTTTCGCGGCGCAGGGATTTGGTGCGCGAATGCCGCGCCTTGGCGTCGAGCCGGCGGGTTTTCGAGGCCTTGGTCGGACGCGTGGCGATGCGCCGGCGGGGCCGCTGGGCGGCTTCGCGCAACAGACTCAAGAGTTTCTCCATGGCATCGGCGCGGTTGCGCTCCTGCGAGCGGGTCTTTTGCGAGGTGACGATGAGCCAGCCCATATCCGTCAATTGCCGCCCGGCCAAGACCCCAAGTCTGGCGCGCATGTCGCTGGGCAGATTCAGCTTTTGAGTATCGAGTCGCAACTCAACCGCCGTCGAGACCTTGTTGACATTCTGTCCGCCCGGCCCCGAGGCGCGCATGAAACTCTCTTCGATGTCGCGCGGGTCGAGACTGAGGAAGGGCGCGATGCGGATCATCGCTCAGTCCGGAAAATTCCGCCGCCAGACGGCCGCAAGCCTGGTCAGCCCGTCGCCGGCGAGCGCGATTGCCGCCAGTTTCGGCGTGTTGGCGGCAAACCACAGGCGCTGCGGCCGCCAGCGCGTCATGGCGCAGACATAGATATCGAGCGCCGAGAACCGTTCGCCCAGAAACCATGGCGCCCGCGCATGTTCCTCAAGGATACGCCACAGCCGCTGCGCATGGGCATCGACCGCGGCGCGATAGGCGTCGCGGGCGCCCTCCGCCGCGATGAAGCGCGACGGCTCGTCGGCAAAGGTGAAGGTCGGGTAGATGTTGGCGACAAGAAAGATGAGCCAGCGCAGGAATGCCGACCGCTCCGCCTCGCGCGCGGCGGGCACGAGATCGTCGCTCCCGGTGATGTCGGCGAGATGCAGCGTGATGGCGGCGCTTTCGGTCATTGCCGTCCCGTCGGGCAGGATCAGCACCGGCACCTGGGCGAGCGGATTGAGCCTCGCCAATTCGTCCCGGGCCGATGGCGAGGTAAAGACATCGCCCGCCTCGGCATTCTCATGATCGAGGCCGTACCAGGCGAGCTGCGCCTCAACCAGCACCGAGCCCCAACCCGGATTGCCATAGAGCCTGTACAAGGATCAGCCCCCTCGAAATTTGCGCGATTCGCCCCTAGCGAGGCTTAATCCCTTTCCGGTTGACGGCGCAACAGCGCTCGCTTAAGCGGCTGCCCCGGTGCGCCTCTGTGGCGGAATGGTAGACGCGGCAGACTCAAAATCTGTTGTCCGCAAGGACGTGGGGGTTCGAGTCCCTCCAGGGGCACCAACTACTCTAGCCCGGATACCACACCTTGCGAGGGTCGTCGGGTGCGCGCTTGTAATCCCAGGCGGAGTCGACAAGCCGCTTGAGATCGTATTCCGGCCGCCAGGTCAGCAAGGCCTTGGCCTTTGTATTGTCCATCCAGGTCGAATGGTACCCGCTCGGGATGTCGATCGCGTCCAGCTGTCGCGTCTCGCGCAGATAGCGGGCAAGCGCGCCATAGTCGACGGGTTCGTCCATGCACACGTTGAAGAGTTGGCTGCGTGCCGCCGGATGGTCGATGGCGGCGAGAATGGCCGAGACCAGGTCATCGACATGGACGAAGTTGCGCTTCAAGGGCGCCCCGTCGGCATCTCTCAGCAAGGGAACGGTACCGCGCTCGCGGCAGCGCTCGGCAACATCGCGCGCCACCATCGTGTTCCATTGCGGTCCGCCGAACACATCATCGCCGAAGGAGAGGCTGAAGCGAAAGTCGTCTTTCTCCATGATCCACGGCGCCCTGAGGCAGCAGCCGTTGATGCCATACTGGATGCCATATTGCGTCAGCATCACCTCCTCGAGCACCTTGGACAAGGCGTAGCAGCCTGGATAGGCCATATGCGGGGTCTGCTCGGTGACCGGCCCGGGATGACGGTAGAAGAAATGCCCAACCGCGGCGTCGCCGCCGACGAGGAGGAATTGTCGCGCTCCGGGATTCTTGCGGAACGCCTCGAGCAGCCAGAACATGCCCTTCACGGTCACGTCCATGACGGTTTCGGGTACCTCCTTGCAGGTGGCGAGATGAACAACATGCGTCACGCCGGCCATCGCCGCCGCGACCGTCTCAGGATCGGCGATGCTGCCTTTCACGACATCCATCCGGTCCGTTTTCTGAAGCATGCGATTGTGGCAAAGCGCGCGGATACGCGCGCTCGCAAACCGCGGGTCCGACAAGACGGCCCGGATCAGATTGCTACCGACCTTGCCCGAAGGTCCCGTCACGAGGATCAGCATTGGTCGAACCCGCCCTTGTTCTGTCGGCCCGCGAGAGAAGCACAATGGCATCGGCCACTCCAGACCCTGCTGAGAATGCGCGCTAACTTATCCCCGTCTCGCGCCGTGCCTGCAGCAGTTGCGCACTCACGACCCCTGCCAGGATGATGGCAGTGCCGGTGATCTGCTGCCAGGCAAAGCTGCCGCCCATCAGGATCGTGGTTGCGAGCGCGGCTGCCGGCAAAAGGTTATTGTACATCGAGGCGACGACCACGCCGAGCCGGCTGACGCCGTAATGCCAGCAGAAATTGCCGATGGCGATCGGTACGATGCCGGCAAAGAGTACGAGCAGGATCGCCTCGAGGCTGAAGCTTGCGCGAATCTCGATCACGCCGGTTGCGATGACCAGCGGCAGCAGAAGGAGCAGCCACACCGCGCCGGAGAGGACCGTCAGCGCCGATATCTGAAGCTGGCTGAAGCCGCGCAGCCAGCGCTGCGCGGCGATCGACATCCAGGCCCATAAGACATTGGCGAGCACGATGAGAATTTCGCCGCCACGAAACTGCGTGCCGGTGATGGATTGCTCGCCGGTTACCGAGACAAGTCCGCCAATCACCGAAAGAACGGTCGCGAAGATGATCCCGCCACCAAGCTTCTCGCCGAAGAGCCAGGCGGCGGTCAGCGCCGAACCGACGGGGCTCGTCGTCGAGACGATCGCCGAAGACAGTCCGCTTGAGAGAAGAACGCCGAAGCTCGTCATCAGTGAACCGAGCGTGACGCCGATCCCGCCCAGGATG
>JAEUMG010000167.1 GCA_016793355.1 Hyphomicrobiales bacterium | reverse complement strand
CGGTTTGCGGCGGGCGACGATGCCGAGGCGGCCATCGCCGCGATCGGCCGGGCGCCGGCCATTCTTGAGGGCTTCGTCGCCTTCGAGCGCGAGATTTCGGTCATTGCGGCGCGCGGCTGGCCGGGCGAAATCGCGGTTTACGATGTCCCCGAAAACCAGCACGAAAACCATATTCTCCGCCATTCGATCGTACCGGCGAAGATCAGCAAATCGACCGCAGACGCAGCTCGCGATATCGCCTCGAAAGTGCTTGCGGCGCTCGACTATGTGGGGGTGATCGGGGTCGAGATGTTCGTCACGCGCGACGGGCAGGTGCTCGTCAACGAGATCGCGCCGCGGGTGCACAATTCCGGGCACTGGACCATGGATGCCTGTGCGGTGTCCCAGTTCGAGCAGCATATTCGGGCCGTGGCCGGCTGGCCGCTGGGCGATCCGTCCCGCCACAGCGATGTGGTCATGACCAATCTCTTGGGCGTCGAGGCCGAGCGCTGGCGCGAGATCGCCGCGGAGCCCGGCGCGTGCCTCCATCTTTACGGCAAAGGCGAAAGCCGCCCCGGGCGAAAGATGGGGCATGTCAACCGTTTGGGGGCTCGACAGGCATAAGGGCGTGTGGTAAGCCCGCGCTCAAATCCGGAGGGGTCCGCCCCTTCAAGGGCACGCGCTCTTGGCGCGGATCCAATCTTTAAGCTGCAACATCAAACAGGAATTCCGAGGTCCTCACTCGTGCAAGTTATCGTCCGCGACAACAATGTCGACCAAGCTCTGAAGGCGCTGAAGAAGAAGATGCAGCGCGAAGGAATTTTCCGCGAAATGAAGCTTCGCGGCCATTACGAAAAGCCCTCCGAACGCAAGGCCCGCGAAAAGGCCGAGGCGGTGCGCCGCGCCCGCAAGCTGGCGCGCAAGAAGCTGCAGCGCGAAGGCCTGCTGCCGGCGCCGAAGAAAATCGTCAAGGAAGGCGAGCAGCGCCGCGGCCGTCCGTCCTGAGCGGACGGTTACAAGATCAGTCTCTTATGATTTTGCGAGCCCGCCCCATGGCGGGCTTTGGTGTTTGGGCCGCGCGCAAGACTAGAGCGTTTCCCGGCGAAGTGGAATCGCTTCGCCGATAAGGAAACGCGCCAAAAGCCGAATCTATTGGCGCATATCCTTGTCGCCAAAGTGCCTACACTTTGGCGGGATATGCGCTAGGCGGCCAATGATTTCCGCGCGGCGGCCAGGTCGCGTTTGATCTGCGGCAGGAGATCGGCATTGGCGGCGACGATATTGCCGGTGTCGAGCGGATTTTTGTCGGTGTCGGGATCAGCGATGAAGCCGCCGGCCTCGCGCATCAGGATGATGCCGGCCGCCAGATCCCAAGCGGAAAGATTGCGCTGCCACATGCCGTCGAGACGGCCGGCCGCGACATAGGCCAGTTCAAGCGTGGCCGAGCCCAGATGCCTGAGGCCGATGACCTTGCCCTGCATCGCGCCGATCTCGGCGCGCGACAAGGCATGCTCATTGCGGCCGCGATGCGGGAGCGGGCAGGACAGCAATGCGTCATGAATGTCGCTGCGCGCCGCCACGCGAAGCCTCCGGTTGTTGAGAAAGGCGCCCTGGCCCTTTTCGGCGACGAACATTTCATCTGAGACCGGATTGTAGGTGATGCCGGCGACGATCTCGCCGGCGCGTTCGAGCGCCACCGAAATCGCGAAGAAGGGCACCGCATGCATGAAATTGGCGGTGCCGTCGATCGGATCGATGATCCAGCGATGGTCCGGGTCGCTGCCCTGGACGGCGCCCGATTCCTCCATGAGAAACCCATAGCCGGGACGTGCCTTGGCGAGCTCGCCGCTCAGAACTTTCTCGCAGCGTTTATCGGCCGCGGTCACGAAATCGCCAGGACCCTTGGTCGAAACCTGCAGGCTGGCGAGTTCGCCATAGTCGCGCTGGACGCCGCGCGCCGCCTTGCGAACCGCATTGATCATCACGTTCATGAGAGCTGAAGCAGCCACCGGATCCGTCCTTCATTGGAAAGCCCGCGGGGCATAACGCATCGGACCCGAAAGAGTAAGCCCTTTCGGGATTATCCGCCGCGCGATCCGCGCTCACTGCTGCGTCGGCTCGAAGGAACCGGCACGGTCTTCCGCCTGCTGCATCTCATCGAGGGTGAGCGAGCGCATGAAATCGTCGAGCCAGGCATCGGCGCGGCCGGACCGGGTCGCAAGCAGGTGCCATTTCGCCGCCTCGATCGGATCGGCCGGCAGGCCCTGACCGGTCGCAAGCACGCGGGCAATCCGGTTCTGGGCGATGGGGTTGCCCTGGCGGGCCGCCAGAAGAAGCCATTCGGCGCCGATCCCGGGATTCCTGCTCACGCCATCGCCGAGATAGACCATGACGCCATACTGCAATTGCGCGTCGGACTGGCCCTGCTGTGCCGCCTTGACGAAAAGCTTCGCGGCCTCGGTCGAATCTTTCTCGACGCCCTGGCCGTCGAGATAGAGGAGACCCAGATTATACTGCGCATCGGCAATTCCCTGGTCGGCGGCGACGCGCAAGAGGCCGGCAATGCGCGTCCAATCGACCGTGGCGCCCTGGTTGCCGGTCAGTAGCATCGCAAGATTATAGGCAGCGATCGGGTGGCCACTGGCGGCGGCCTTCTCCAAGAGCGCCTCGCCGGCGCCGATCATGGTGACGCCGCGCTTGCCGTCGAGATAGATCATGGCGAGCGAAAACTGGGCATCGCGCTGACCCTTGTCCGCCGCGGCGGAATACCACCGGATCGCCTCATCCTCATTGGGGGTCGTGCCGAGACCGTTCTCATAGATGGCGCCCAGCATGGTCATGGCGCGCGCATCGCCGGATTTGGCCAGTGCTTCCGCGGACTTGCGCGCCTCGGCATATTGCTTGGCGGAAAACTGGGCCGCGGCATCTTCGTAGCTGACGGCAGCATGGGCATTGCCCGACAGGGCAATGAGCAGCAGCATCGTTGCCAGCGATTTTCTCATCCGAACAGGCGCGCCGTTAATCCCTGGACGATGTCGCGCGCCGCATCGCGCGACGTCCACATGGCATCGTCGGGGCGGATAAAGTCCGGCTTATGCGGCAGCAATATGTCGAGGGTTTCGCCACTGACCGGATCGGCCGCAATGCAGGGAATCTCGAAAATCTCCGCCCACCAGGAGATAAGATCGACATGCGAGGCCTGAGAAAAGGCGACATAGTCGGCGCCTGCCTCGGCCAACTCCATGGCGCTATGACGCGAGGCGCCGCACGATGCGCCGACAATGCGGTCGGGCCCGAGAACGCGGCGGGCCTCGCGATATGCATCGAGGCCGGCGATTTCGACGCCGTCGGCGCCGGTCCTTACGGCGATTTGCGGATCGCCATCGACGAGAACGGCGAGGCCGAGACGCTGCAAGGGCGCAACCAGGGCCCTGGCGCTGGACGGCTGGATGAGAATGCTTGCAACATCTCCCGCCGCACAGGCGGCTTCGGCGCAGGTCACGATGGCTTCGGGGTCGAGGCCGGGGGCTACAAGGTGAAGACGCGGCTGAGTCATGACAAGTCCGCCCACTAGACGGATCAGAAGGGCAAGACAATCTTCCCCGACAAGCGAGTCAGGACCGGACGTCGCGTCCCGGTCCTGAAAAAACGATTCAATCGGCCCCGACCATCAAGCGGCCTTTTCGAGTTGTTCCGACCACTTGCCCGAGGTGGCGAGGGCGTTCATATGCGCGCGGTGGGTGAAGGCCTTCTGGGCGGCCGCGACGTTTTCGGCCTTGCCGGCCCAGGTCTTGAGTGCGGCGGCCTGAAGAGCGCGGCCATAGGAATAGGTGAGGCGCCAGGGCAGGGGGCCCGCGGCATTCATGAGCTGGAGATGGGCGGTGGCCTCTTCATCGGACTGGCCGCCGGAGAGGAAGGCGATGCCGGGGACGGCGGGCGGCACGCAGCGCTTGAGCACGATCAGGGTCTTTTCGGCGACTTCCTCGCGCGAGGCTTGCGTCGGGCACTTCTTGCCGGACAGCACCATGTTGGGCTTGAGGATGGTGCCCTCGAGCTTCACCCGTGCGATGAAGAGTTCCTGGTAGACTTCCTTCAGCACCCATTCGGTCGCCTTCATGCAGGTGTCGATGTCGTGGTCGCCATCCATCAGGACTTCCGGTTCGACCATCGGCACCAGGCCGCCCTCCTGGCAGATCGCGGCATAGCGGGCGAGCGCCTGGGCGTTGGCGTGG
>JAEUMG010000129.1 GCA_016793355.1 Hyphomicrobiales bacterium | reverse complement strand
ATGGCGCCAGCGCTCAGGGATATCGAAATCATCGAGGAGCGCCCGGAAAAGCCCGAGATCGCCGAGCGTGACCGTGACATCGCGAAGGCCGGCGGCAGCCAGGGCATCGAGCGTGATTTTCAAGACCTGCGCCTCGGCGGCCTCAGGATCGCGGTCACCCATCCATTCGAGGCCGGCTTGGGCGAATTCGCTCGGGGCCGTGGCATCGGCAGCGAAGCGGAAGGCCGGCCCGAAATAGCAATAGCGGCTTTCGGCATCGGGCCGCGCCGCATGGGTCAGATGATAGCGGCAGGCGGGAACGGTGATGTCGGGCCTGAGGCAAAGCTCGGCGCCGGCCGGATCGGCGAAGACATAGGTGCGGGCGCGGATATCCTCGCCGGAGCGTTCGAGGAAAATGTCAGCCGGCTGAATAATATCCGGCGCGACATGGTCGAAGCCCGCCTGTTCGAAGACGCCCATCACGGCGCGCTCGACGGCCTCCAGCGCGCGGCGCTCCTTCGCGGACTTACCGGGCATTGCTCACCTCTCCCATAGGGAGAGGTCGGCGCGCAGCGCCGGGTGAGGGGTTAGGGTCGAGGAGACCTGCGCCAGCGGAGCCCCCTCACCTTCCCATCGCTGTCGCGATGGGCCCCTTCCTCTCCCCCATGGGGAGAGGGATGAAGTGCGATCAGCCACGCCCCAGCGCCTCCTTGACGGCGGCGATGAGATTCGCTTCCGGCACCGTTACCTGCGCGAGTCGGGTTTCCTTGTACTCCTCGCGACTCTCGATGTTCTTGGCGAGCTCGGCGCCGAGGCGGAGGTCCTTGATCTGCACTTCGCCCTTGGCTTTCTCGTCGCCGCCCTGGATGATAACGAGCGGTGAACCGCGGCGATCGGCATATTTCATCTGCGCCTTCAGGCCGGAGGTGCCGAGATACATTTCGGCGCGAATGCCTGCCTTGCGCAGATCGGAGACCATGCGCTGGTAGTCGCCCTGTCTGTCGCGATCGAGCACCAGCACGATGACGGGGGCCTGTGCGGCGCTTCCTTCCTGCGCCTTGCCGAGAAGTTTCAATGCCGCGTAGAGCCGCGACACACCGATCGAAAAGCCGGTGGCCGGCACCTTCTGGCCGGTGAAGCGGGCGACGAGATCGTCATAGCGCCCGCCGCCGCCGACGGAGCCGAAACGAACGAGTTGGCCGTCCTCGTTCCGCGCTTCCATCAGCAATTCGCATTCGAAGACCGGGCCGGTGTAATATTCGAGACCGCGAACGACAGATGAGTCGAAGGTAACCTTCGATCCGTAATCAGCCGAGGAGAAGACATTCGCCATTGTCTTTAACTCCTCCAAGCCCTGCCGAAATGCTTCATTGGCGATGTTCAATTTTTCAAGCTGCCCAATCGCAGCAAAATTGTCGGCACGCCAAGACTCAAGATTTTCACCCCGCACACCATAAGGGCTTAGCAAGAACAACAGCAGCTTTACGATTTGGTCACGCTGAAGGCCTGCGCCCTCGGTCCGATCGCCGGATTCGTCAATCCTGCCCTTTCCCAGTAAGGCCTCTACACCCTCTCGCTTTAGGCGGTCATACTTGTCGAGCGCACGCAGAACTCTGAGCCTCGTGACCGTGTCCGTTTCGGCAACGCCGATCTCCAGCAACAGGCCGTCGAGCAGCTTTCGGTTGTTGAATTTCACTTTGTAGTGTTCAGGCGCGATGCCCAACGCTTCCATCGTGTCCGCCGCCATCATGCAGACTTCGGCATCGGCCGCCGGATTGGCGGTGCCGACGGTGTCGGCGTCGAACTGCATGAACTGGCGGAAGCGGCCGGGACCCGGCTTTTCATTGCGGAACACCCAGCCCTGGCGGTAACTGCGATAAGGCATCGCAAGCGCCTGCTGGTTCTCGGCGACATAGCGCGCGAGCGGCGCGGTCAGGTCATAGCGCAAGGACAGCCATTGCTCGTCATCGTCCTGGAAGGAGAAGACGCCCTCATTCGGCCGGTCCTGGTCGGGCAGGAACTTGCCGAGCGCGTCGGTATATTCGATGAAGGGCTGCTCCACCGGCTCGAAGCCATAGGATTCATAGACCTCCTCGATGGTCCGGAGCATGCGCTTGACGCCGCGCATCTCCTCCGGGCCGATATCGCGAAAACCCTTGGCGAGCCGGGCCTTCGGCCGGTTCTGTTTCTT
>JAEUMG010000079.1 GCA_016793355.1 Hyphomicrobiales bacterium | reverse complement strand
CTCTACGGTAGTATCCCGTAGTTTCTTCAAGTTGCCATGTCGCTGCTCCACAAGCGGTGTCAGCGCAGTATCCGGCGAACACCGCACACTGGCGGCGCTACCGCCGGCCGAGCATCGGGATCACCATTCCTGCGAGGGTTCGCATGAGCATTGTCGTCTTCGATGCCGCCAAGATATCTGCGGCGGCGCGGCGTTTGCAATATTGCAGCGCAGCAACTAGATCTCTGCGGCGACA
Source organism: Hyphomicrobiales bacterium (assembly GCA_016793355.1). GTDB lineage: Bacteria > Pseudomonadota > Alphaproteobacteria > Rhizobiales > Aestuariivirgaceae > JAEUMG01. The sequence continues at coordinate 8,564 of JAEUMG010000079.1, read as the reverse complement.
AACCACCGTCAGGACGCGCGCGGCGTTTGCCCATGAAGACTTTTCTCGCCTTGATCGAAGGCAGCGATGCCGATGCGGCCATACTCGAGGCCGCCCATACTCTCGCCAAGGCTCTCGACGGCCATGTCGATATACTGCATGTCGACCTGACGGTGCTCGATGCAGCCGGCTACGCGCCGCAAAGCGATTTTGCACGCGGGTCAGGCCTCAAGGACGCGCTTCAATCGCACGACGCCCAGACGACCAGGGCGGCGGAAGCGGCCCGCGCCGCCTTCATGGCGTTCTGCGCCCGCTACGGCGTGACTGAGGCGAGTCAGCCCTCGGCCGCAAGGGGCGTCACCGCCTGCTGGCACCGCGAAAGCTCGGCCGAGATCGACCAGTTGATCGCGACGGGGCGCCATCATGATGCGATCATTTGCGGCCATCCAGCATCCGGCCATGCCTGGCCGCGGCACCTCATCGAAAGACTGCTCACCGAAGCCGGGCGGCCCCTGCTGCTCATCCCCAAAGGAGCGCGCCTGCAGGAGATCGGAAACGTGACCGTCTGCTGGAAAGAGGACGCAGCTTCGGCACGAGCCTTGAGTGCAGCTCTGCCGATCCTCAGGCGCGCGAAGAGCGTCGCCATCGTGACAGTGCGCGAAAGTCCCGAACAGACCGCCAAGAGCGGCCAACATCTCGCCGATCAGCTCGGCTGGCATGCCATCGATGCGCGCGCCGAGCTGATCTGGGATGGCGGGACTTCGGCGATCAAACAAATCCGTGCGGCCGCGGCAGCCAATCGCGCCGACCTCATCGTGATGGGCGCCTTCAGCCATTCACGCACCCGCGAGCGGCTGTTCGGCGGCTGCACGCAGGCGATGCTGGACGGTGCCGACCGGCCGGTCCTCCTGCTGCATTGAGAAATAAGGCCCGAGCCAGCGACGGCAATTGATTTACGTCAACGCAGACGAAGGCGAAAGCCGGTGCTAAACTGAATTTATTGCAGGGCCTGAGGTTTCGCGATGAAGGCTGCCGATATCATGGATGCGCCAGGTCCGTCGGTGACGCCCGAGACGCCGGTCGTCGAAGCGGTCCGCAAGATGCTCGAACACAAGGTGAGCGGGTTGCCTGTCGTCGACGAAGAGGGGCGGCTGGTCGGCATGATCACGGAAGGCGATCTGCTCAGGCGCAGCGAGCTTGGCACCGAGCGCAAGATCACGGGATTTGCGGCAGTGCAGGCCGGCACGCGGAGGCTCGCCGAAGAATTCGTGCGGGCGCACGCCCAGACAATCGGCGATGTCATGACGAAGGAGCCGGTGTCGATCGATGAAGAGACGGCAATCGCGACGATCGTATCCTTGATCGAGGACCGGCATCTGCATCTGATCCCCGTGGTGCGCAAAGGCAGCCTGGTCGGCATGATCGGCAGGCCGTGCCTGCTGCGGGCGCTGATCGAACGCGCCGAAGCACAAGAGGACAATCCGACGGACGATGAGAGCATCCGCACGGCCTTGCTTGCCGTCTATGATCGCGAGGCCTGGGCGCCCTTATCGCAGGTCGATGTCATGGTGCGAAACGGCAATGTCGAATTGCGCGGCAATGTTACCGATCCGGTAAAGCGCAGGGCATTGGTGGTGGCCGCACAGGCGATCGCCGGCGTCAAGTCGGTGACGGATCACCTGTCGCCCCAATCACGCGGCAAGGCGAAGACACGAGACGACGATGGCCAATGACGCGAAATCACCGCCGACGGATCAGGAAAGCATGAAGCCGCTCCCGCCGGCCAGCCTGCGCCGGGAAACGGATGAGCGGCTCCTCGGCTTCAAGACGACGGCCGAAATCGAGCCGCTGAGCGGGTTCTTCGGGCAGGATCGGGCCGTCAATGCCATGGAGTTCGGCACCAGCATCAGGCAACCCGGCTACAATCTCTTCGCATTGGGGCCGGCCACGGCAAGCCGGCGCCTGGTGGTGAGCGATTTCCTGCGCGGGAAAGCTTGCCAGGAGCCGGCGCCCGACGATTGGGTCTATGTGAATAACTTCGACGAACCGCGCCGGCCGCGCGCCATCCGCCTGCCGTCGGGTCGCGCCGCGCAGTTGCGCGACGACATGAACGAGCTTGTCGGCGATCTCGCTGCCTCGGTGCCGAGCCTGTTCGAGTCCGAGGAATACAAGACGCGGCGGCGCGCCGCGGACGAGGTATTCGAGACCGCCCAGGAGAAAGCCTTCGAAGAGCTTCAGGAGAAGGCGAATGCGCAAAATATTGCCATCATGCGTACCCCGATGGGCTTTGCCTTCGCGCCGACCAAGAACGGCCAGATCGTCAAGCCGGAGGTATTCAACGAACTGCCCGAAGCCGAGCGCAAGGAGGTGCAGGAGAAGATCGGCAAGCTGCAGGACGAGTTGAAGGAAGTCCTCGAAATCATGCCGCTCATCGAGCGCGACCGGCGCAAACGGGTGCGCGAACTCAATGCCGAGATGGCGAAAAGCGTGATCGAGATCTCGATCCGGGAAGTGACCGAGCATTTCAAGGACATCCCGGCGGTGCTCGATTTTCTCAAGGCGGTGGCGCGCGACCTCGTCGACAATGTCGACATCTTCCTCAAGCAGGAACAGGGGCGCGAGGAGAGCATGGTGGCGCCGGCACCGCTTCCGCCGCGCAATGACCCGCGCTTCAGGCGCTATCTCGTCAATGTCATGGTCTCATCGGCACCGTGTGCCGGCGAGCCGGGGCGGGGCGCGCCGGTGATTCTCGAGGAGAATCCGACGCTCGCCAATCTCGTCGGGCGGATCGAGCACGTGGCGCAAATGGGCGCGCTCATTACCGATTTCACGCTCATCCAGCCGGGTGCCCTGCACAAGGCGAATGGCGGTTATCTGGTGGTCGATGCGCGGGCCGTCCTTTTGCAGCCGTTCACCTGGGAAGCGCTCAAGCGCGCGCTCAAGACCGGCGTCGTCAAGATCGAATCGGCCGCCGAGCAGATGAGTCTTGTCAGCACGGTTTCGCTCGAGCCCGATCCGATCCCGCTCTCGGTCAAGGTGGTGCTGGTCGGAGAAAGGCAGCTCTATTACACGCTCGCCGAGTTCGAGCCGGATTTTCCGAAGCTGTTCAAGGTGCAGGTCGATTTCGAGGACGAAGCCGAGCGTTCACCGGAAAACCTCAATCTTTTTGCCCGGTTCACCGCCGCGGTGGTGCGCGACTGGGGATTGCGGCCGGCCGATGCCGGCGCGGTGGCGCGGCTCAGCGACGAAGCCTCGCGGCTTGCCGATGACAACGAGCGAATCTCGCTCCACACAAGCGCTCTGGCCGACCTCGTGCGCGAGGCCGATCACTGGGCGGGAGTTGCCAAATCCGACATCATCCTGCGCGAACACGTCGAGCGCGCGGTGACCGAGCGTATCTATCGTGCCGACAGAATACGCGAGAAGTCGCATGAAATGATCGCGCGCGGCATCGTGCTGGTCGATGTCGATGGCGAGAAGGTGGGACAGATCAACGGATTGTCGGTGCTCGGCATCGGCGATTTCCGGTTCGGCAAGCCGTCGCGAATCACAGCGCGGGTGAGACTCGGCGCCGGCAAGGTGATCGATATCGAACGTGAAGTGGAATTGGGCGGTCCGATCCATTCCAAGGGTGTACTGATCCTCGCAAGCTTCCTTGCCGCGCGTTACGCGCTGGACGAGCCGCCCTCGCTTTCAGCGAGCCTCGTCTTCGAGCAGAGCTATGGCGGCGTCGAGGGCGACAGCGCCTCCTGCGCGGAACTGTTCTCGCTCATATCGGCATTGTCCGATGTGCCGATCCGGCAGAGCTTCGCGGTCACCGGCTCGGTCAACCAGATGGGCGAGGTACAGGCTATCGGAGGCGTCAACGAGAAGATCGAAGGCTTCTTCGACATCTGCCGGGCGAGCGGGCTTACCGGCCGGCAGGGCGCGATCATTCCGGCGTCCAATGTGAAGCATCTGATGCTGAGGCCCGATATCGTCGCGGCGGCGGAGGCCGGTTTGTTTCATGTCTACGCCATCGACCATGTCGACCAGGGCATCGAGCTTCTGACCGGGCGAAAGGCGGGGATGCGCGGTGCCGACGGACATTTCGAGGCCGGCACGATCAATGCGCTGGTCGAAGAACGGCTTCTCCACTATGCCAGGCTGCGCCGCCGCTACGGGCTGACCGCGAGCGCGGAAACGATTGCGGAGTCGCGCCGTGACGAATAGCCCGCGGCAGGCCGCGGCGATCCGGCGCGTGCTGGTGGGGCTTTCATCGGCCGACATGCCGACGGCGATGCTCGATCTCGCAACCCAGCTCGCGCATGCCTTTCACGCCGAAGTGGCGGGGCTCTTCGTCGAAGAAGACATGCTCTTCCACTTGAGCGGCTATCCCGCGGCGCAGGTCCTGCGCCGCGGCGGCCGGCCGGAAGTGCTGGAGCGCGGCCGGATCGATGCGGAGCTTGCCGCGCAGGCGCGGGCCTGGCGGCGAGCGCTTTCGGCATGCGCCGAGCGGAGCCACGTCAGCTGGAGCTTCGAATCACGGCGCGGCGATGCGCTCACCATCCTGCGCGGCTCGGCACGCGCCGATGACGTGCTGCTCATCGGCGGGACGGCGAGCACAATCACGCTCAGAGCCCGCATCGCTTTGGCGGTTGAAGCCCTGGGCGCGGCGCGGGCCGCATTGGTCATGCCGGAGCGCATCAGACGGCAGCGCGGGCAGGTCGTGGCCTTCAGCGATGGCGAAGCGGACGACCGCGCCGTCGATCTTGCAGCGCGGATTGCGCGCGCCATGGGCGAATCGCTTTTGATCCTGACTCGCGAGCATTCGCATGACAGCGAGGCGCGTGGCGAACGGGCGCGCATCCTCGAACTTGCCAGCGAGGATCCAGAGTCGATCGCCATGCTCCTGCGGCGGCTCGAGCCGCGGCTCGTCGTTGCGCAATCCGGCGGGCCTGTCTTTGCCGATGTTGGCACCGCCGCCGCCCTGATGCATGCGGCGGGGGCACCCTTGCTTTTACTCAGATCCGGCGTGTGAACGGAAACAGCCATCGCCCGCATGTACTGACCGCCCTCCTGCTCGCCGTCGCGGGTCTCGGTGTCGCCGCCGGCTTCCTGCTGCGCCTGACGGGCCATGACGGATGGACGAATTCCGTTTGGGCTGCAGCAACGCTGCCGGTTCTCGCCTCGCTCCTCGTGGAAATTGCCGGTAGCCTGAGGCGCGGCGACGTCGGGCTCGACATTGTCGCAGCGCTTTCCATGACGGCCGCCCTGATCTTCGGGGAGTACCTCGCAGCCGCGGTTGTCGCCCTCATGTATGCCGGCGGACAGTATCTCGAAAGCTATGCCGACCGGCGGGCGGGACGCGAGATGACCGCACTCCTGGCGCGGGTGCCGCGCAGCGCCATCCGGCGGCGCGACCACGGACTCGAGGAAGTGCCATTGGACGCGATCGCGCCGGGCGACCGGTTGGTTATCCGCAGCGGCGAAGTGGTGCCGGTCGACGGCGTCAGCGAAGACGATGCGCTGCTCGATTACGCAAGCCTCACCGGCGAGTCGCTCCCCGTGCCGCGTAGGGCAGGCGAAGAGGTGCTGAGCGGCGCCGGCAATCTCGGCCAGGCCTTCGACCTGACCGCAACGCGACGCGCCGAGGAAAGCACCTTTGCCGGGATCGTGCGCCTGGTCGCGCAGGCGCGCCTGGCGAAGGCGCCGATGACGCGGATGGCCGATCGCTATGCCATCGTCTTCCTCATCGGCACCGTGGTGCTGGCCGGCGGTGCCTGGCTTTTCTCCGGCGATCCGATCCGGGGTCTGAGCGTCCTGGTGATCGCAACGCCGTGCCCGCTGATCCTTGCCGTGCCTGTCGCCCTCGTCTCGGGCCTCTCGCGCGCGGCGTCATCGGGCGTGTTGGTCAAGGGCGGCGGCGCGCTCGAAGCGATCGCCCGGGTCAAGACCATCATTCTCGACAAGACAGGAACATTGACGGGTGGCGAGGTGCGGCTTGTCGCGACCCATGTCGCACACGGCGTCGATGCCGAGGAAGCCCTGCGGCTTGCCGCCTCGCTCGACCAGGCTTCGACACATGTCATCGCGCGGGCGCTGGTCGCCGAGGCGCAGTTGCGCAAGCTTCGCCTCGTCCCGCCGCGCGATGTCGTTGAGTATCCGGGTCAGGGCGTGAGCGGCGAAGTCGAATGCATCAGGATGCTGGTCGGCGGGCTTGCCTTTGTCGAGGGGCGCGCGCGCCATGCGGAGGGACTCGCCTTCGAGAGCGAGATGGCGCCGGGCGCGGTCCTCGTGGCGCTTGCCATCGACGGAAAGCTGGTCGCGCTGTTCATCCTCGCCGATCTCATACGCGCCGGGGCGCGCGAATTGCTGCAAGCGCTGAAACACAACGGCATCGAGCGCGTGGTGATCGCGAGCGGCGATCTCCAGATGGTTGCCGACCACATTGCCGATGGCCTGCCGGTCGATCTCGTCAAGGGCGAGATGTCACCGGAAGAGAAAGTGGCGCTGGTGCTCGACGAACGGCGTACCGCGCCGGTGATGATGGTGGGCGACGGCATCAACGACGCGCCGGCGCTCACCTCCGCCGATATTGGCGTGGCGATGGGTGCCAAGGGAGCGGCTGCATCGGCCGAGGCGGCGGATGCCGTGATCCTGCTCGATCGCATCGATCCTTTGCTGCCGGCGGTCAGGATTTCGCATCGCGCGATTGCCATTGCGCGCCAAAGCGTCGGCGTCGGACTCGGCCTGTCGATCGCCGGCATGATCGTCGCGGCATTGGGCTACCTGACGCCGGTACAAGGCGCGCTCATCCAGGAAGCGATCGACGTTGCGGTGATCCTCAATGCGCTCCGGGTGCTGAGGGCGTCCTAAACCTTCGTCCAGCGCGCATTGCGTTCGGAGGATTTCACGCAAGCCTCGATGAAGGCCATGCCGGCGACGCCGTCGGCAATGCCGGGGAACTGCACCTCCGCCTCGAGCTTGCGGCGCTCCTTCCTGGCCTGGATGGCGCGGGCGACCTCGGTATAGATGTTGGCGAAGCCTTCGAGATAGCCTTCCGGGTGGCCGGGCGGCACGCGCGTGACGCGGCCTGCTGCCGCAATCGATCCGGCGCCGCCGCGAGTGATGAGGCGCTTCGGCTCGCCGAAGGGCGTGAACCAGAGATAGTTCGGATCGGCCTGCGTCCACTCAAGCCCGCCCTTGGCGCCATAGACGCGCAGCTTGAGGCCGTTCTCATTGCCGGGCGCGACCTGGCTGGCCCACAGCATGCCGCGCGCGCCGCCCCTGAAGCGCAGCATGACATTGGCATTGTCGTCCACTTTCCGGCCCTTGACGAAAGTCGTGAGATCGGCGGCGAGTTCGGTCGCCTTCAAACCGGAAACATACGTCATCAGCTGATAAGTGTGGGTGCCGATATCGCCGATGCAGCCGCCGGCACCGGTCTGTTTCGGATCGGTGCGCCATGAAGCCTGCTTCTGGCCGGTGAGTTCGATCGGGTTGGTGAGCCAGTCCTGCGGATACTCGCCTTGCACCAGGCGGATGTCGCCGAGATCGCCCGCTTCGACCATGGCCTTGGCCTGGCGGATCATCGGGTAGCCCGAGTAATTATGGGTGAGCGCGAATACGACGCCGCGATGCTTCGCCAGGAGCTTCTGGAGCGCCATCGCCTCTTTCAGATTATGCGCAAGCGGCTTGTCGCAAATGACATGGATGCCGGCCTCGACAAAGGCCATGGCGGCGGGAATATGGACGTTGTTCGGAGTCACGATCGAGACAACGTCGATGCCGTCGGGGCGGGCCGCTTCCTTCGCCGCCATTTCGCGGTAATCGGCATAGATGCGATCCCTGGCAAGGCCCAGCTCGCGGCCCGAGGCGCGCGCGCGCGCCGGCTCGGACGAGAGCGCGCCCGCCACGAATTCATACTTGTCGTCCATGCGCGCGGCGAGACGGTGCACCGCGCCGATGAAGGCGCCCTTGCCGCCGCCGACCATGCCCAAACGCAACCGGCCGCTGGCCGCATCGCTCCTGCCTTCGATTGCCATGAGAATTCTCCCTATTTCACGCCGCATTTCCCCTCCCCTCGATGGGGAGGGGTTAGGGGTGGGGTGGCTTATCGCTCGAGACCTCCACCCTGACCCTCCCCACAAGGGGGAGGGAAGTACTTGCTATATCCCCAGGATCTTCTTGATCTTGCTCTTGTCGCCCGAGCCCGCGACGAAATCGTCGAAGGATTTCTCGGTCACCTTGATGATGTGGCTGGCGATGAAGGGCGCACCTTCTTCGGCGCCCTGGACCGAATCCTTAAGGCAGCATTCCCATTCGAGCACCGCCCAGGAATCATAGTCATAGGCCGCAAGCTTGGAGAACACCGCGCCGAAATCGACCTGGCCGTCGCCCAATGAGCGGAAGCGGCCGGCGCGTTTCACCCAGGGCTGGAAGCCCGAATAGACGCCCTGCCTGCCGGTCGGATTGAACTCGGCATCCTTCACGTGGAAGGCGCAGATGCGCTCGTGATAGATGTCGATGAAATCGAGATAGTCGAGCTGCTGCAATACGAAATGCGAGGGATCGTAATTGATCTGGCAACGCTTGTGGCCTTT
>JAEUMG010000048.1 GCA_016793355.1 Hyphomicrobiales bacterium | reverse complement strand
GGGCTATCGCGCGCTCGGCGTCGCGCGTTCCGATGACAATGGCAAGAGCTGGTCGATCCTCGGCCTGCTGCCGATGTTCGATCCGCCGCGCGACGATTCGAAAGCGACCATCGCCTCGGTCAATGGCAAGGGCGTGCGGGTCAAGATGATCACCGGCGACGACACGGCGATCGCGCGCGAGACGGCGCGCCAGCTCGGCATGGGCGACAACATCCTCAACGCCGCCGATGTCTTTCCGCCGAACATGGATCCGAACCATCTGCCGCCCCAGATCATCGACACGATCGAGAAGGCCGATGGTTTTGCCCGCGTCTTCCCCGAACACAAATATGCGATCGTCAAGGCATTGCAGTCGCGCGGCCACATTGTCGCGATGACCGGCGACGGCGTCAACGACGCGCCAGCCCTGAAACAGGCCAATTGCGGCACCGCGGTCTCCGGCGCAACCGATGCGGCGCGCGGCGCCGCCGCCCTGATCCTCACGGCACCCGGTCTCTCCGTCATCAGCGCGGCGATCGACGAGGCGCGGCGCATTTTCGGGCGCATCACCACCTACACGATCTACCGCGTGGCGCTCACCATGGACATCATGTTCCTGGTCGTGCTGTCGAGCGTGATCCTCGGCTTCCAGCCGCTCACCGCGGTGATGATCGTCATCATGTCGCTGCTCGACGACGTGCCGATCATGACGATCGCCTATGACAATACGCCGGTCAGCGCAAAGCCGATGCGCTGGAAGATGCAGCGGCTCTTGAGCCTTTCCGCCACGCTCGGCGTGTTCTGCGTGGCCCAATCCTTCGGCCTGTTGCTCATCGGCATGGAGATCCTTTCGGATCCGGCTCTGCGCGAAAGCTTCGGCCTTGCGGATCAATCGCACCTGCAGACGATCATGTTCCTGCAACTCGTCGCAGGCGGGCATCTGCTGCTTTTCGTCACGCGCAGCGAAGGCTGGTTCTTCAAGCCTCCTTATCCCGCCCCGATACTCGTAGGCGCGATCGTCGCCACGCAACTGCTGGCCGTCATCATGTGTGCCTTCGGCCTCCTGGTACCTGCGATCTCCTGGTCGCTGATCGGCTGGGTCTGGCTCTACAACATCGCCTGGCTGTTTCTCCTCGGTGGTGTGCGTCTTGTCGCCGAGCGGCTCCTCGACAATCTCACCGCGCGCCGGGCGAAGTCGGTCGCGCTCGTATCGGCACCGCTCGCGCATGGAGCCTGAACGCGCCTGAACGGCGAAATTGAACTCAGCGGGGAACCCATCATGGACTATCGCAAGAAGCTGATCGTCAAGCCGGGCGCGAAAATCCGCCTCAAGGACATCGATCCCGCCTGGCATGGCAAGCACGAGACCGAGGCAGAGGCCGCGCAGGACCTCGCCGAGAATGTCGCCAAGCTCACCCATCTCCAGTATCTCCTCTATGCCGAGAAGAAGCATGCGCTCCTCATCGTCGTTCAGGGTATCGATGCGGCCGGCAAGGACGGCACCTGCTGGCACGTGATCACCGCGATGAATCCGCAAGGCACGACCGTCACCGGCTTCAAGCAGCCGACGGAGGAAGACCTGGCGCATGACTTCCTCTGGCGCGTGCATCCGCATGTACCGGGGCTTGGCCAGGTCGCCGTCTTCAATCGTTCGCATTACGAGGATGTGCTCGTTGTGCGCGTCCACAATCTGGTTCCCGAGAGCGAGTGGTCGAAGCGCTACAAGGAGATCAACCAGTTCGAGAAACTGCTCGCTCGCAAGGGCACGACCATCCTCAAATTCTTTCTCTATATCTCAGCCGGCGAGCAGCTCGAGCGCTTCCGCCAGCGGCTCGACGATCCCAACAGGCAATGGAAAATCAGCGAGTCCGACTACAAGGAGCGCGCCTACTGGAACGACTATCTCAAGGCCTATGAAGCGATGCTCGAGCAGTGTTCGACGGAATACGCGCCATGGTACGTGATCCCCTCGAACCACAAGTGGTTCCGCAATCTCGCCGTCTCGCAGATCATCGCGGCGACGCTCGAGGAGCTGAAGATGAAGCTGCCGCCGCCGACCGTCGACCTTGCCCAGATTCGCAAGGCCTATCACGCGGCGGCCAAAGACCCGGCGGAGTCGAAATCCAAGGCGCGCGGGTAGGGCCGTGGTAGACACCAATCCAGGAATTCCCCTCCTCCTTGTGGGGAGGGGCTAGGGGTGCGGGTATAATGACCTTACTGACTGGAGCGCCCCCCACCCTTGATCCCTCCCCACAAGGGGGAGGGAAATAACTCTCCCATGGACATCACCCATCTCATCTTCCTTGTCGTCTATCTGGCCATGGGGCTCGGCCATATTCCCGGCTTCAAGGTCGATCGCACCGGCGCGGCACTGATCGGCGGCATCGCCATGATCGTCGCGGGTTCCCTCACGCCGGAGAAAGCATGGAACTCCATCGACTATCGCACCATCGGCATGCTTTTCGGCCTGATGGTCGTCTCGGCGGCCTTCGTCGTTTCGGGATTCTACGCCTTCGTGGCGCATTGGGTCGCGACACTCCCCGTCAAGCCTCCGGCCTTGCTGGCAATTCTCGTCGTGGTTGCCGGGTTCCTCTCCTCGCTTCTCACCAACGACGTCGTCGTCGTCGCGATGACGCCCTTGCTCGTGCAGATTTCGCTGGCGAGGGGACTCAATCCGATCCCTTTTCTGCTTGCCTTCTGCTTTGCCGCCAATACCGGCGCGGCTGGCACCATCATCGGCAGTCCGCAGAACATGATTGCCGCCCAGGCGCTTCATCTTTCGTTTCTCGAGTTTCTCAAGACCGCCGGCATCCCGGCGCTGCTGTCGCTGCCGATCGTGTGGTCGATCGTCGCTTTCCTCTATCGCGGCAGGTGGCATCTCGCCGGAGCCGGCCGGTCCGTTTCGGACGCGCCGGCGCCTGTCGTCACGGTCAACAGATGGGAGACGGTCAAGGCGGCCCTGGTGACGCTCGGCGTCGTCGCCGCCTTCACGCTCACCGACTGGCCGCGATCGCTGGTTGCGCTCGCCGCCGCGGGCCTTCTTCTGCTCAATCGCCGCATCGCCTCGTCCGACATGATGAAGCATGTCGACGGCAATCTGCTCTTGATGCTGATGGGCCTGTTCATCGTCAACGCCGCCCTGGCCGCGACCGGTACGCCGCAGCAGCTTCTCGCCGGACTGCGGGCAGAGGGTCTCGACACGCATGCGCCGGTCTGGCTCTTCGTCATCACCTCGATCCTGTGCAATCTCGTCGGCAACAACCCGGCGGTCATGCTGCTGGTGCCCTATCTCGACCCGGTGAGCGATGCCAATGCGATCGGCGCGGCGCTCGCACTCGGCACAGGCTTTTCCTGCAACCTCATCCTGTTCGGCAGCCTTGCCGGCATCATCGTGGTCGAGGAGGCGCGGGTTCGCGGTGTCAGGATAAGCTTTGCCGAGTTTGCGCGGTCCGGCGTGCCGGTCGCGCTCGCCTGCATGGCGCTGGCGGTCGCCTGGCTGCTGTTGATTTCGTGAGGGCGACAGGACGCGCAAAATCGCCGTTACGAGCCTGAGCAAGCTGGTGAACATCGGGGAAAAGCCAAGTTTGGGAGAATGGCAATCTCAGTACAAATAGCTGCGCAGTTAGTCAAGGATTATTTTATTCACTTTTGTCTTTTTTCTTAAGTTCTTGATATGTCTTATCAAATATGGGTGCGACTTCGTATCGTCGGGAAATTCGTCCGTGTGCAAACGATTCTCCGGGAGGGGGTGTTTTTCAGGCCGCGTGAGCGCAGTCCAGCGCCCACATGGAAACGATCCTGATTGTCAAAAGTGCTTGTATTTTGCTGCTGCTATGTGTACTTAATGCTCACGTTGAGCTGTTAATGTGCTCTTAATATCAGGCATATTATACATAGAAACTGATAAGTTGAGATGGGAAGGATGCTACCGATGGCACGCCTGCAATTGGAATTGTCTGACACCTACGAGGCTTTAGTCGAGAAACTGCAGCCGCTCTGCGACCTGCAGACCAAGAAGGACGTGATTGAAAACGCCTTGGTAATTCTCGGCTGGGCTGCCACGGAGACAAGTCGCGGCCTGACAATAGCCGCGATCGATCAAGATCAGCGGATCTTCAAGGAGATCCACACGGCCGCTCTCGAGGGAGCAAAAACCTTCGCTGCGCGTAACGCGGCGAAGGAGGGTACAAGCGATTCGGCCAAGCCGGCCAGGAAAGCTGCCGCTGCGGCTTGATCTTGGGTAAATTCTGCTAGGTCATTTTCGTCGCGTGTGCTAGTTTCCGTAAGGACATTTCCTTTGGCGAAGGTCCTCGCGTGGCCGATGACGAAGAGAGCTTATCCGCTACCCACATAATGCTTGACCCCGATCTGGTGGAGCAAATTGAAACGCTTCTCGCCGGCAAGATTCAAGCGACCGTCAACCTGCTTCCCGACGGGCTCGAGAGGATTGATGTCACGATCAACATCGAAACTCTTCAGGTGACCGTGATGACGCCGCAGCAAAAGCACAAGCAGACCTATACGCTGTTCGCGTCCGCCAGCGGCGTCGTGTTTCTGGTGATTCTGCTCGGCATATCGGTCTTGGTACCGAATCCGACGCCCTCGCAACTGCGCATCTGGATACCAATCATGGCGCTGGCGGCGGGAGGATTTGGAACGACATTCACGGGACTTATCAACGTTAAGGCCAAACTCGGGACGCAGATCTTCGTCGGCGCCACCGGAGCATTCGGTGTTCTGGTTCTCTTCTATCTCGTCAATCCCGCAATACTTTGATCACGTCAGCCGATCATCAGGCCCGCAAGGCGCAGGCGAGCACCGGCTCCCGGATCCCCCTGACCGCGATCGGCGGCATGGTGACAAGCTCGAAGCCCTTGATATCCATGGCATTCAGCACCGGTTGGGCGATCAGGCAGTCCTCGCGCAGCTCCTTGCCGGCCTGTTCCAGGCGCGACGCGACATTGATCGCATCGCCCCAGATGCCGATGGCGCGGCGGATATCGCCTTGCTCGCTCACCACGACATCGCCGCCGGCAATGCCGATGCGGATGCCGTCCATCGCCACGCCGAATTTCTTCAACCGGTAGGGTTCGTCGTCGCGGACGGCGCGCAGGGCATCGCGCGCGAATTCGAGAATTGCCTGGCCCCTGGTCGCGGCCTTCCAGTCCCAGTTCGCGATCATGCCGTCGCCGGTATAGAGATAGATATCGCCGCCATGCTCGATGACGGAGCGCGAGACCAGCGTCACCACATGGCTGATCGCTTCCTTGCCGCGCAAGGCGCCGAGGTCTTCGACGAGGGAGGTCGAATTCCTGATGTCGATGAAGGCGAGAACCTGCTTCTCGGCGACCGGGCGATGATAGCGGCCGGTCAGCAGGTGGAAGAGGGTGCGGCCGCCGACGAAGCCGATCACTCTCAGGACGATCGCCAGAGTCGCGACCATGAGGGCAACCAGCGGCAGATGCCGGAAGAGGGCATGGATCATCGGCCCCGAAAGTTCGAGTTCGCCCCACAGGGCCAGATTGACGATCACCGCGGCGCAGGCTGTCAGGATCGCGAAGACAAAGGTGGCCGAGATCGCGAGCAGCGGGTGGCCTTCCCTGATCCAGGCGCCGCGCGGCGATCTGAGATAGAACTCCTCGATGCTGCCCAGCGCGATGCCGAAGATCAGCAGACCGGTGAGCGCGCGTTCCTGATCAGCGCCGCGCAAGACGAAGAGCGGGGTGCCGATGGCGGCAAGAATGATTGCCGATACGACAATCTTGAGGAGCTTTCGTCGCAGGCTGCGCGGGGTCATGTCCGGCGGCTCGCTAGCGCGGAACGCGCTCCGGCGGCAAGGCGATAGATTGACGGGCGCCGAAAAAAAGCCATAGATCATAACCGCGGGTAATTTGAGATTCGCGCGCGGGCAATCTAGGACTGACGCATGGCCGCGCCGAATCGAGAGCGCAATCTCAGGGGCTAAACATGGCAACCGATATCAAGGCGACGGGCATGACACCACAGCCGATGCTGCTGCACGGCCTGGCAAAAAATTGGTGGCTTCTTCTCTTACGCGGCATCGCGGCGATCATCTTCGGCATTCTGGCCTTCGCGTGGCCGGGCATCACATTGCTCAGCCTGGTCATCCTCTATGGCGCCTATGCGCTGGTCGATGGCGTGCTCTCGATCGCGGCAGCGATCGGCGGCGGCGGTGGCACCACGCCGCGCTGGTGGTTGATCGTTGTCGGGCTTCTCGGAATTGCGGCAGGCCTGCTGACCTTCTTCTGGCCGCAGATTACCGCTCTGGTACTCCTCATGTTCATCGGGGCCTGGGCGCTGATCCACGGTGTCTTCGAAATCATCGGCGCCATTCGGCTGCGCAAGGAAATCGACAATGAGTGGATGCTCATTCTGAGCGGTGCCCTGTCGGTTGTCTTCGGCGCGGCCATGCTCATCATGCCGGGCGCCGGTGCCTTGGCGCTGATTTGGGTCATTGGTGCTTACGCAATCATCTTCGGCATTCTCTTCATCGGATTCGCGTTCCGGCTGAAGAAGCACGCCACCTGATCGCGGGGAGCGCGCAAGGCGCCCTGGCAAGAATCGTGTTCGGAGGATCGGTGCGGTATATAGCAGCTATAGTGACCGCGCTGATCCTCCTCGGTTTTGCGAGCGTTTCCGCAAAAGCGCAGACGGAAGCGGCCAAGCCGCCACAAAAGGTCGAGGAGCTCCTGAAGCTCCTCGGCGACCCGGACGTCCAGAAATGGATCGACGCGCAGAAGGCGGCCGAAGCGCAGCCTCCGGCCGCGGCGCAAACCAAACCCAATGACGATGCCGCGATGGATGCCGCCTTCGAGCGCATCCGCGCCCATCTGGTACAACTTGCCGAGGCGATTCCGGCGCTGCCTTCCGAAATCGCGCGTGTCGCCGGGCAAATCGGAAACGCCCTTCAGGGCTATGGCCCGATCCGGCTGTTGATCATCTTCCTCGTCTTCATGGCGGCCGGTATCGCCGCCGAGTGGATTTTCCGCCGATTCACGGGCGGCATCCGCGCCTGGATCGCCGGCGCGCGCCTCGACAGTATCTTTGACCGCCTTATCGCGATGGCGGAACGCCTCGCCTATAGCGCCGCCTCGCTCGGCGTGTTCGCGGCAGGCAGCATCGGGGCGTTCCTGGCCTTCACCTGGCCGCAGCTCCTGGGCCCGATCATCGTCGGCTACCTCGTCGCGGTGCTGATCTTCCGGGCGGCGCGACTGGTTTTCGAGTTCATCCTGTCGCCCCCCGAATATACGGGCTTCGGCGAACCGTCGCGCTACAGAGTGTTGCCGGTCAGCGATGCGTCCGCCTCGTTCTGGGTCAGGCGGATATCCTATGCGATCGGCTGGTATGCCTTCGGCTACACCACCGTCATGCTGATGGGCGCACTCGGATTTACCGTCCCGACCCGGCTGCTTGCCGCCTATGCCCTGGGCGCGGTGCTGCTGGTCATGGGTATCGAAGCGGTGTGGAATCGGCCGGACCAGGTGAAAGCCGACGCTGCGGAGCCGGGCCGGGGGCGACTGAGCGCGGGCGCAAAGAACTGGCTCATCACCATCTATTTCATTTCGCTCTGGGTCTTCTGGGTGATGAGCGCGTGGCGGCTCTTCTGGCTCCTGGTGGTGGTGGTCGGATTGCCGTTTGCCGTGAGTGCGGTACGGCGCGCCGTCAACAATGTCCTGCGTCCGCCCGGCCAGGAGCAGGGCGGCAAGGAAATACCGAGCGTGCTTGCCGCGGTGATCGAGCGCGGCGTGCGCGCCGCTCTGGTCATAGCGGCGGTGATATTCCTCGGACACAAGCTTGGCATCGACTTCACTGCCATAACGGCGCAGGACACCGTGCTCACACGGATCATGCGCGGGGCGTTCAGCGCCATCGTCATCCTGCTGGCTGCCGATTTCTTCTGGCACGTTGCCAAGACGCTCATCGACCGCAAGATGGTCGAGGCGTCGGCGCTGGGCGAGCCGGGCACCGAGCTTGCGCGCCGCCGGGCGCGGGTTCGCACCCTGCTGCCCATCGTGCGCAACGTGCTGATGATCATCGTCGCGGTCGTTGCCATCCTCATGGCGCTGTCATCGCTTGGGGTCGAGATCGGGCCCTTGATCGCCGGTGCCGGCATCGTCGGCGTCGCTGTCGGCTTCGGCGCGCAGACCGTGGTCAAGGACGTGATCAGCGGTGTCTTCTACCTGCTCGACGATGCCTTCCGGGTGGGCGAATACATTCAAAGCAAGTCCTACAAGGGAACCGTCGAGGCCTTCAGCCTCAGATCGGTCAAGCTCAGGCATCACCGCGGCTATGTCTATACGGTGCCGTTCAGCGAACTGGGCGCCGTTCAGAACATGAGCCGCGACTGGGTGATCGAGAAGATCACCATGACGGTCACCTATGATTCCGACGTCGACAAGGCGCGCAAGATCGTCAAGAAGATCGGCCAGGATTTGGCTCAGGATCCGGAGTATGCGGCGAGCATCATCGAGCCGCTCAAGATGCAGGGTGTCGACGAATTCGGCGATTCGGGCCTGGTCTTGCGCATGAAACTCAAGACGCGGCCCGGCGAGCAGTTCACGATCAAACGCCGCGCCCTCATGCTGATCAAGAAGGCCTTCGACGAGAACAACATCAAGCTCGCCTTCCCGACCATCCAGGTCGCCGGCGAGGATGAGGGTAAGGCGGCGGCGGCCCTGCAACTGCGCATGAAGCAACAGCAGGCCGCGGCCGAGGCCGCCGCGGCGGCGGACGGTTAGGCCGAACAGGTCCTTGAGTGTGGTCCCCGACTATGTCTTTATGGCCCGCAACTGGCGCAGGAGAACGTGCCGTGAACCGGTCGCGCGAGATCGCGGCCTGTCATATCCTGCGGGACATGCAAAGGACGAAGGAATGCCGCAAACAATTCGAAATATACTGTTTTGCCTCTCATTTCTTGCGTTGGCAGGGAATGCCGGCGCGGCGACCAAGACCCAGCGGACGTTTGATGGCTGGCAGGTGGACTGCAACGAAGATGACAAAGGCGCAAAATCCTGTGCTCTCTATATTGCCTTCATCAACAACAAGTCCAAGGCGGTGGTACTCGGCTGGACGATCGCTTCGGATGAAAAGTCGGAAAAGGGCAAGCTTGTCGTCAGGACGCTCACCGGCGTTACCGTGAGCGACGGCATTTCCGTCCAGTTCGACGGGTCCAAGCCTGTCAATATCCCCTACAAGATCTGCATGCCGCAATACTGCGCCGCCGAAGTTCCGTTCAGCGACGCCTGGCTGAAGACCATGACTGGCGCCAAAAAATTCTCCGTCACCTACATTGCGGCAAATGGCAAAGAGGTGAAGCAGGAGGTCGACCTCGCGCGATTTGCCGAGGCTTTCCAATACTACACCGCCGAACTCAAGAGCTGAGCGGGAAAAAGGGACTGAGCGGCGTCTCATTCGCGGTCGGGCTCCGACCGGCGCCGGAACAGGTCTGTGACGGGAGCTTGACGTCAGACAATTTAGGGTCGAAAAGGCCCGGCTTTGCCCGTGCCGGGGCATTACCCAATCTGTCGAGGTGGATGTGCAACAAGACAAGTTCCAGTTGGCACTTGCTAAACAGAACGCCGGAAAGCCAAGGGAAGCCGCGGCTCTCTACAGTGAAATCGTAAAGTCCGATCCCGCTCACGCATTCTCGTACCACAATCTCGGCCTGATTGAACTGGACTCCGGCAACCCCGGAGCGGCGCTCCCCCTCATCTGGCACGCGTCGCAACTCGCGCCCGCTCTGGCCGAGGCTCATAACAGTCTCGGCAATGTCTATCTGCGCCTCGGCAGAACGGACGAAGCCATCGCGGCCTTTCGCAAGGCCATGGAGACCGATCGGACCTCGGCAATCTTTCATTTCAACCTCGCCAACGCGCTGATGGGCGTTGAGCGCAACGCTGAGGCCGAAGTGGAGTTCCTGGAAGCGCTCAGGATCAATCCGAACTGGGCGGAGGTTCACAACAATTACGGCAATGCACTCCGCTCGCTGAAACGCCCGGAAGATGCGAGGCGCGAATTCAAGCGCGCGATCGAGCTCCGGCCGGATTTGGCGCTCGCATATAATAATGCCGGCAACCTGGACCGTGATGCGGGGGACGTAGCGGCAGCCGAGCACAACTACCGCGAAGCCATGCGCGTCGATCCGGGACTGGCGATCAGCTACTTCAATCTGGGCAATGTCCTGCGCGAGACCGGGCGGATCGGCGAGGCGGCAACGAACTTTCGCAAGGCCATCGACCTGAACCCCCTGCACGCAGATGCCTATCGCCACCTTGTACAGGTCGAAAAAATCGGCGTCGACGACGGTCTCGTCCATTACATGCAGTCCCGCTATGAGAATCCGCTTGTGTCCGACAGCGACAGGGTTCATTTCGGCTTTGCGTTGGGGCGCGTCTTCGACCAGGCCAAGCAGTGGGATCGCGCATTCGAATACTTCCAGACCGCCAATCGGCTGCACCGCAAGACCTTCGCCTATGACATCCGCTCGGAAGGCAACATTTTGCGCGGGATAAGGCGCGTGTTTTCGGCCGATCGGGCGGCCAAGCTTCCGAGTTCGGGGATCGCCGACGATACGCCCGTCTTCATCGTTGGAATGATCCGTTCGGGAACGACGCTGATGGAGCAGATTCTGGCGAGCCATCGCGACGTGGAGGGTGGCGGTGAACTGAGCTTCGTGCAGAACATCGTCAACGAACTGAGGCAGCGAACTGGCAAGCCATACCCCGATTGCGTGGAAGGCATCACCGGAGACGAACTGCGCGCGGCCGGCGAAAGCTACCTCCAACAGGTTCGGCAGTTGTGCGGGGACAAGCCGCTGCGCATCACCGACAAGATGCCGCAAAATTTCCTGTATCTCGGATTGATCAGCAGGATGCTCCCCGCGGCTCGTTTCATCTATATGAAGCGCGATCCCCGCGATGTCGCGCTTTCGGCGTATAGCATCCTGTTCACCGATGCTCATCCCTATGCCTACGATCTTACCGAATTCGGCCAGTATTACCGCTTCTCGGAAGAGGTCATGGAGCATTGGCGCTCGCTGATGCCGTCCCAAATCTGTCTCGTGAATTACGAGGAGATGGTCGAGGACCTTGAACCGACGGTGCGCCGGGTTCTCGACTTTTGCGGTCTGCCATTCGATCCCGCGTGTCTCGATTTCCACAGCACGCAGCGCAATGTGGCGACAGCCAGCGCGAGCCAGGTGCGCGAAAAGCTCAATGCGAACTCGATCGGGCGGTGGAAACCGTACGACCGGCATTTGCGCGATCTGAAGAAGGCGCTGGCAGCCAATCAATAGAGAGCATCAGGCTATGGTTTCTCCTCTCGCGAAGGCGGTTGCGACAGAATTCGACCGTGCGCTGAAACTGCAGAACTCGAAGAAGCCGAACGAGGCCGAGGCGGTTTACAGGGGCTTGCTGAATGTCGATGCCACACACGCCGATTCCTATCACAATCTCGGACTCCTCATACTCGAGCGGGGCAATGCCGGTCTTGCGCTGCCCTATCTGCTGTACTCCCTTCATCTCAATCCCGATCGCCCCGAGGCTCACAATACCCTCGGCAATGCATGGCGGGAGCTGCGCCGGGTCAAGGAAGCCGAAGCCGCGTATCGCAGGGCGACGTCGCTCAAGCCGAAATATGCGCAGGGCTGGTTCAATCTCGGCAATCTCCTCGCGCAGGCCGGCCAGTCCGGCGAGGCGGAAAAGGCGTTCCGCAGCGCCATTGCCGCAAGGCCGGATTTCGCGGAGGCTTATCTCAATCTCTCGAATGTGCTGCGCGACCAGCGCCGCTTCGGCGACGCGCTTGCGCTGCTTGAGAAGCTGGTCAAGGTGGCGCCCAAATACGATCTTGCCCATAACAACCTGGGCAATCTCTATCGCGATCTCGACCGGCTTGAGGATGCGGAGGCGAGCTACAGGCGCTCCACCGAGTTGAACCCGGGCTACGCTCTGGCCTGGGTCAATCTCGGCACGGTGCTCAATCATCTCGGCCGCAAGGCCGACTCGGTGGCGGCGCTCAAGCGCGCCATCGAACTCGCTCCGCGCTACGGCGAGCCTTACATGCAGCTCGCGACGACCATGAAAATTCCTCTCGATGCACCGGTCGTCAAGTCGATGAAGTTCTATTTCGAGGAGCCTTCGGTAGCGCCACGCGACAAGATGTATCTTGCCTTTGCGCTCGGCCGGGTCCTTGACGAGAACGGCCAGTACGACATGGCGATGCGGTATTTCGCCGAAGGCAATCGGCTCAAGCGCGCCTCGCTCGATTTCAGCATCGCCAGTGAAGAGGGCTATGTCGGGCGAATCGCCGCGCGCTTCAGCAAGGAGTTCCTCGCCAAGGCGCCGCGCTCGACGGTGAATGACGAGACGCCGGTCTTCATCGTCGGCATGATGAGATCGGGATCGACGCTGATGGAGCAGATTCTGGCGAGCCACCCGCAAGTGGCGGGGGCCGACGAGCTGCAGTGGATTCCGGACATCGTGCGCGGCTTCAAATCGCCGTCAGGCCTTGCCTTTCCGGACTGGGTTGCGACGGTCACGGCCGACGATCTCACCCGCATGGGCGAGGCCTATATCGACAGGTTAAGGACGCGCTTCGGTCCGGGGCCGCTGCGCATCACCGACAAGCTGCCGGGCAATTTCCTGTTTGTCGGGATGATCCATCTGATGCTGCCCAAGGCGCGGATCATTCACATGATACGCGATCCCTATGATACCTGCCTGTCGATCTACACCACGCTGTTTGCCGACTTGCACCACTATTCCTACGACATGCGCGAACTCGGTCAGTTCTACCGGCTGTACGCGCAGCTGATGCGGCACTGGGAACAGGCGCTGCCCGGCAAGGTCTATCATCAGCGCTACGAGGACCTGGTTTCCAATCCCGAGGCGTCGGTCCGCAAGGTCCTCGATTATTGCGGCCTTCCCTTCGATCCGAAGTGCCTTGAATTCCACAAGACCGAGCGGCGGGTGCGCACCGCAAGCTCGCAGCAGGTGCGCGAGCAGCTGCATGCCCGCTCGATCGGCCGCTGGCGCAATTACGAAAAGCACCTGGGCGACTGGAAGCAGATGTTCGGAAACCCCGCCTGACCCAAGACATGCAGACCAGGGACAAGCAACTCCTCATCCAGGAGGCCGAAGCGGATTTCCAGGCGGCGCTTGCCGCCCAGAATGCCGGCGATGCCGGCAAGGCCGAAGCGGGCTATCACCGCGTCCTCAATCGCCTTCCGGACAATTACAGCGCGATCCACAATCTGGCGATGCTGATGACCGCGAAGGGACAGCCGGGGGCGGCCGTGGCGCTGCTCCTGCGCGCCGCCGCCCTCGCGCCGCAGTCGGGCGAGATTCAGAACACGCTCGGCAATGCCTACCGGCTTGTCGGCGATCTCGCGGCCGCCGAAGCCAGTTACCGGAAAGCGCTCGAGCTCAGACCCGGTTACGCCGCACCCTGGTTCAATCTGGCCGCCGTGGCCCGCGACCGCGGCCGGACCGAGGACATGAAGGCCTGCTACCGCAAGACGATCGAACTCGATCCCAACCATCGCGACGCGCATCTCAATCTCGGCAATCTGCTGCGCGACAGCGATCGCGAAACGGCGGTGAGGCTGACGCGGCGGGCGCTCGAGATCGACCCCAACTACGCCCTCGCCCATAACAATCTCGCCAATATGCTGCGCGATGCCGACCGGCTCGAGGAGGCCGCAGCGCATTACCGGCGGGCCACCGAGCTCGATCCCGATTACGCGCTCGCCTGGCTCAATCTCGGGACGGTCCTGACCCATCTCGGCCGCGCCGGGGAATCCGCGGCCGCCCTGCGGCGCAGCCTGGCGCTCAATCCGGCAATGGGGGATACCTATTTCCAGCTTGCCATCACCGAAAAGCTGAAGCTCGACGACCCGGCGGTCGAGGCCGCCCGGCGGCTCTATGCCGATCCCCGCACCCCGGATTCGGAGAAGATCTATCTTGCCTTTGCGTTAGGGCGGGTTTTCGACCAGCATAACCGCTTCGATGAGGCCTTTGCCTTCTGGGAGACCGGCAACCGCCTGAAACGAAAGGCCGTGCCCTTCGACATCGCGAACGAAAAGCGGATCGTCGCCGCGATCAAGAAGCGCTACACGCCGGAATTCCTCGCCCGGGCGCCGCGTTCCGATATCACCGACGACACGCCGATCTTCGTTGTCGGCATGATCCGGTCGGGCACCACGCTCATGGAGCAAATCCTGGCTAGTCACCCTCAGGTTGTGGGGGCGGACGAGGAAACCTGGCTTCCGGAAGCCTCGGCCTCGGCAAAGCGGTTGACCAAAGAGGAACTCAACCGGGCCGCGCAACAGTATATCGGCCGGCTGCGCGAGAGATTCGGGCCGAAGCCCCGCCGAATCGTCGACAAGCTCGTCGGCAACTGGCTGGAGGTCGGCTTCATCCACCTTGCCCTGCCCGGAGCCAAGATCATCTGCATGCGCCGCAACCCCTATGATAGCGGGCTTTCGGCCTATGCCAGCCTGTTCACCGGCTACCACGAATATTGCTACGACCTGCGGGACATTGCCATTTTCTACAGCCTTTTCAGGGAGTTGATGGCACACTGGGACAGTGTTCTGCCGGGCAAGGTGCTGACCCAGCATTATGAGGAACTGATCGCCAAGCCGGAAGAATCGGTGCGCCGGATCCTGGATTTCCTCGATCTTCCTTTCGATGAGCGCTGCCTCAATTTCCATCAGACCGAGCGCCGGGTCAAAACCGCAAGTACCCAGCAGGTCAGGGAAAAACTGCATTCGCGCGCGATCGACCGGTGGCGGAATTACGAGCGCCACTTGAAAGTCTGGGAGCCCTATTTCGGCCCGCCGGGCTGAGCCCGGCTAACCTTGCGTTAACACTTCACGCCTGACTCTGGGATAAGTCCGGGGAACCCGGTCAACCCATTGAAGAGTCTCGCCTTAAGTCCGGCCGCAGGCGGGCTGAAGGCGCTGAAATCGGGCGAGAATATGTTGTTTTTTTGCAACTTACGGCTCAATTATGGGCAGCCGGGCCTCTATTCGCTTGAGGGGTGCTACCCTTGCGGTTAGGTTCACAACCTAAGAGTCGAGGGCTGACAACGGCCCAAATGCGCATCATGAGCGGGAGAAGAACATGACTTTCAAGATCGGGACTGGGGCATCTGCGACGCGGCGGATGATGGGCACGAAGGGTCTTCTGGGCTCTGCCAGCATGGGCGCGATCGCCATCGTGGCGAGCCTCTCGCTCCAGACGGAATCGGCGCTGGCACGTGAATGCGTCCTCAATGGGCCAAATTTGGGTGGCGCCAACGGTCCGGGCGGCCAGACCTTGGCTTGCGGTCAAAACGCCACCGCTCTCGGGGCAAATGCCACTGCGGTGGGAACCAGCGCCATCGCGACCGGGGCCGATTCGACGGCCCTTGGCAATGATGCAACGGCCGTCGGCGCCAACAGCACGGCCATAGGTGAGGAGGCCTTCGCGACGGGGCTCAATTCCACGGCTGTTGGCGAGAACTCGACGGCCAATGATTCCAATACGACTGCGATCGGTCAGTCCGCTTTGGCGTCGGGCGCTGAATCTACCGCAATTGGCCAGTCTTCCACTGCCACCGGCAATAACTCTACCGCTGTCGGACAAGGTTCAACCGCTTCCGGGGAAAACACGGTTGCCATAGGCGAGAATTCTACCGCATCTGGTGACTCGTCGACGGCCATCGGCCAGTCGGCCAATGCGGTTGGCTCATATTCGACGGCGGTTGGCCAGAACTCTAACGCAACCGGTTTCAACGCTTCGGCCTTCGGCCAGAACTCCAATGCCAGCGGGTTTGACTCGACGGCTCTGGGTACCTCCGCGAATGCCTCGGGCACCTTCTCGACGGCGGTCGGCCAGAACGCCCAGGCGACGAACTTCAACGCCTCGGCCTTCGGCCAGAACTCCAATGCCAGCGGGTTTGACTCGACGGCTTTGGGTACCTCGGCGAATGCCTCGGGTTCGCTCTCGACGGCGGTCGGCCAGAACGCCAGCGCATCGGGTTCTGAATCGACTGCGGTCGGTCAGGGTTCCAGCGCCAGCGGTAACAACTCCACGGCGGTCGGCCAGGGCTCGACGGCGAGCGGAACCAACGCGACGGCGGTAGGCGAGAACTCGTCCGCGTCGGGTTCGTTCTCGACGGCTCTTGGCCAGTCGGCAAATGCTTCTGGTTCGTTCTCGACGGCGGTCGGCCAGAACGCCCAGGCGACGAACTTCAACGCCTCGGCCTTCGGCCAGAACTCGAATGCCAGCGGGTTTGACTCGACGGCTTTGGGTACGTCGGCCAACGCATCGGCCAGCTACTCGACGGCGGTCGGCGTTCTCTCGAACGCGTCGGGCCTGAATTCGACGGCGGTTGGCTGGGGTGCCAATGCGTCTGCTTCCAACGCGACGGCGGTTGGCGAGCAGTCCAACGCGTCCGGTGTGGACTCGACTGCGATCGGTGCTGACTCGAATGCTTCGGGCTCGTTCTCGACGGCGGTCGGCCAGAACGCCCAGGCGACGAACTTCAACTCGTCGGCTTTCGGACAGAACTCCAGCGCGAGCGGGGTCGAGTCAACGGCTCTCGGCACGAGCTCCAGCGCCAGCGGCGCCAACTCCACGGCAGTC
>JAEUMG010000017.1 GCA_016793355.1 Hyphomicrobiales bacterium | reverse complement strand
CACCCCTCATCCTTCGGATCAGCGCTTCGCGCGCATCTGAGGACGAGGGGCTGTTTCTATGGGCGCTCCACCATCATACTTGCCCCTCTCCCCTCGTGGGAGAGGGCGACGAGGGCCGAAGGCCCGAGGCGGGTGAGGGGGCGTTGCCGCGTGTCAAGCGCCCGTCACGTCGAAACGCCCCCTCATCCGGCCGCCGCTCAAGCGGCGCCCGCCTTCTCCCGCAGAAGCGAGAAGGGGAGAGACTATCTGAGCTTGCTCACGACGCTCCGTTGGCGGACCAAGTATCAACTGCCACAGGCTTGGCCGGCAGCCATTGCCTTACAGCGTCTTGCGCACCGGCTCGAGCGGCACCTTTCCCCGGCTGGTTGACTGCCGGTGCCGGAATGCCGGGATGATGTCCGCCGCGGACTTCACCACGTCCATCTTGAACTCGAGTTCCGGGCGGATGAATTTTTCGTCCCGCATGTGATCGAACAAGGTGACCAGCGGTTCCCAGTAAGCATTGATGTTGCACAGGATGATCGGCTTGTTGTGCCGGTCGAGCTGCGCCCAGGTGGTGATCTCGACCAGCTCCTCGAGCGTGCCGATGCCGCCGGGCAGGGCCACGAACCCGTCCGAGCGCTCGAACATGGTCATCTTGCGCTCATGCATGTTGGCCGTGACGATCAGCTCGTTGACGTCCGCCAGCATCCGCTCCCGGACCACCAGAAATTCCGGGATGATCCCGGTCACGTGACCGCCCGCCGCCAGGGTGGCGCGCGCCAGCTCGCCCATCAGTCCCAGGCTGCCTCCGCCATAGACGAGGCCGATCCCGTCCTCGGCGAGCGCCTGGCCGAGTTCGCGGGCGGCTTCGACATAAGCGGGATTGCGGCCCTCTCCCGAACCGCAATAGACGCAGAGATTGTATTTCGGGCTCATCTTTACCTTTCCGGTGCAAAAGCAGTGACGTTTCGAATTGGTCGCGTTTGCAGATTGTTTCAAGCAGCATTATGTAGGTTCGGGCCGGGAGTCGTGGAGGCAAGGACAAATTTCCGCCCAAAGCGGCTGTTTACACAGGGCTTGGACGGTAGAACATGAAAAATAATCCAGTAGCAATATTCACCGGCTTGGCAGTCGCAGCCGTAATCGGGCTTGGCGTGATCATCTACGCGCGCCAGCCTGTCACTGTCACTGAAAAACCCGCCGAACCGGCGGTGAGCCAGCCTGCCACCCCCGAGCAGCCGGCCGACGCGGCCGCTGAGAAAAAGCCGGAAGCCGCCCCGCCGCAGGCTGAAGAGGCAGCCGGCACGGAGACCCCGGCGCCGGAAACCACGCCTCCGGCCGAGGTCGCGTCTGGCCAGCCTGAAGAGTCAGCCGTTACGGAAACCCCGGCGCCGGAGACCGCTCCGGCCGAAACCGCCAAGGCCCCCGATCAGCCGCCGCAAGGCGAGCCGCAGACCGATTCTGCCGTCGGGAAGCCGACCTTCGACACCGTGCGCGTTGAGTCGGATGGCGGCACCCTTGTGGCCGGTCAGGCGACGCCCGGTGCCGACGTGACCTTGAAGCGCAATGGCGAGGTCGTCGGAACCGCCCAGGCCAATGCGGAAGGCGATTGGGTCGTGGTCACCGACGCGCCCTTGCCCAAGGGGCCAAGCGAATTGTCGGTGGAGCAGAAGACCGCCGAGTCCGGCCAGACGATCATGTCCGACCAATCGATCGCCGTTGTCGTCCCGGCCGATCCCAATGAGAAGGCGATGGTCGCCCTGGTTGAGCCCGGCATGCCGACCCAGGTGCTGCAGAAACCCGAACCGGCCACCACGGCCGAGGCAACGCCGCCCGGGACCGATTCGGCCACCGAGGCCGCTGCAACCGCCGGGACGGAGGCGAAAGCCGGCGCTGAAACGGCAGAGCCGCCGGCCGCTGTGACGGAGCCTCCGGCGGCCGCTACGGCAGGCAGCGATGAGACGCCTGCGGTGGCGGAAAAGCAACCCGAGGCGGAGCCCGAAACCACGACCGCTTTGGCCGAGCCCGCAACCGAACCGGCCAAGACCGAAGAACCCGCGGCACAGGCACCGGCCGCCGAACAGCCCGCCGCCGAACAGCCTGCTGTTGAAACGCTTGCGGCCAAGCCAGGTGCACCCGTTTCTCTCGATGCCGTCGATTACAACTCCAGCGGCGACATCGTTTTCTCCGGCAGTGCCGCGCCCGGCTCGGCCGTGCGTGTCTATGTCGACAATGCCGCGGTTGGCGACGCCCTTGCCGATCAGTCCGGAAACTGGGTGTTTGCCGGGACGCAGAAGATTGCGCCGGGCGGGCACTCGCTGCGCGTCGACCAGATCGATGCCAAGGGCAAGGTCGTGTCGCGCGTCGAACTCCCCTTCATACGCGAAGAGGCTTCCCGTGTTGCTGAGATCATGAACGCGCCCGAGGCTCAGCCCGAGCAGCAGAAGACCGCTGCGGCCGAGGAGCCCGCTCCGGCGGCGCCCGAGGCCACGGTCGTGGCTGAAGCGGAGGCCCCGAAACCGACGGCATCGGAGACCTCCGAGGCCGCCGCTTCGACCGATACGCAAATCGCGCCGAAGCCGGAGACTGCCGCGCCCGCCATCGAGGCCGATACGGAAGCCGCCGAACCGCAACAGGGCGAGACGATCGCAAAGTCCGACGCGCCCGCCGTCACCGCCGCCGAGGAGCCGGCCGCAGGAACCGGGCAGCCTGCAACCGCCGCGGAGCAGCCCGCCGCGAAGACCGAAGAACCGGCTGTCGCCGCCCAGGACGAACCCGCCGCACAGGCCGAAGCGACGGAGCAATCGGCCGCGGTCGAGCCGCAGATCGAGCAGAAATCGGCCGATGCCGCCGGCGCGACCGTCGCAACCGGCGGCCAGGCCCAGCCGTCACAGCCCAAGAATGGCCGCATTATCATCCAGCCCGGCAACAATCTGTGGAAGCTCTCGCGGGTGATCTACGGCAAGGGCATTTCCTACACCGTGATCTACGAGGCCAATAAGGGCCAGATCCGCGATCCGGACCTCATCTATCCCGGCCAGATTTTCGCGACCCCCAACGCCGTCCCGCCTGAGACCATCGATCCCAAGCGGAAAAAGCCCTTATCGGCCGAAGAGGGCGGCACCACCGTTCAGTGACCGCATTGCCTCAAAAAGGGGAGCGGCCGCCGGCTGACGGCGAGCAGTGGCGTATTCTCCGCCAGCTGCTCCCCTATCTCTGGCCGAAGGACCGCCCCGATCTGCGGTTCCGTGTCGCGGTCGCCATGTTCGCACTGGTGCTCTCCAAGATCGTCACCGTCGCGACGCCCTATGCCTTCAAATATGCAACCGACGCGCTGACGAGTGCGGGAGGCGCCGCGGCCATTGCTTTTACAGTGCCGTTCTTCTTCATCCTGGCCTATGGCGTCGGCCGTATCGGCATGGTCGGCCTTGCCCAGATCCGCGATGCCATCTTCGCCAAGGTCGGGCAGCGCGCGGTGCGCCAGCTCGCCGTGCAGACCTTTCGCCACCTCCATGCGCTGTCCCTGAAGTTCCATCTGGAACGGCGCACCGGCGGCCTCTCCCGCATCATTTCGCGCGGCACCGCCGGTATCGATACGGTTCTGCGCTTCTCGCTGTTCAACACGTTCCCGACCGCGCTTGAAATCCTGATGGTCTGCGGCGTGCTGGCCTGGTCCTTCAGCTGGGTCTACGCCCTGGTCGTTCTGGTGACGATCGTCCTTTACGTCGGTTTCACCTACGCGGCCACCGAATGGCGCATCAATCTGCGCCGCACGATGAATGCGGCCGACACCGACGCCAGCACCAAGGCGATCGACAGCCTTCTGAACTTCGAAACCGTCAAGTACTTCGGCAATGAGGAGCACGAAGCGCGCCGCTACGAGCGCTCCATGGAGTCTTACGAGGGCGCGGCGGTGAAGACCTGGGTCTCGCTCGCGGTGCTCAATGCCGGGCAGGCGGCGATCTTCACCGTTGGCCTTACGATCTGCATGGCGATGTCGGCATTCGCGATCTGGCGCGGTCAGGCGACGGTGGGCGACCTTGTCATGATCAATGCGCTGATGATCCAGCTTTACATGCCTTTGAACTTCATCGGCTCGTCCTATCGCGAGATCAAGCAGGGTCTGATCGATGTCGAGGAAATGTTCAGGCTGCTCGCCGTCGATGCCGACATCAGGGACAGGCCTGGTGCACAGGCACTGCGCATCGCAGAAGGCGAGATTTTCTTCGACACTGTCTCCTTCTCCTATGATCCCGAACGCCAAGTCCTTCACGATCTGACGCTGCGGGTTCCGAGCGGGAAGACCGTCGCGATCGTCGGGCCTTCGGGTGCCGGAAAATCGACGATCCCGCGCCTGCTCTATCGTTTCTACGAGCCGGACAGGGGCCGCGTTCTCATTGACGGCCAGGATATTGCGGAGGTTACGCAAGTCTCGCTGCGCGCGGCCATTGGCATGGTTCCGCAGGATACCGTGCTGTTCAACGATACCATCCGTTACAATATACGCTATGGACGCCCCGACGCGACCGATGAGGATGTCGAGAACGCCGCGCGGCTCGCGCAGATTCACGACTTCGTCATGCAATTGCCGCGCGGCTACGACACGCTTGTCGGCGAGCGCGGACTGAAACTGTCCGGCGGCGAGAAGCAGCGCGTGTCCATCGCCCGCACCATCCTGAAGGGTCCGCCGATCCTCGTTCTCGATGAAGCCACGTCGGCGCTCGACAGTCTTACCGAGCAGGAAATCCAGACCGCGCTGCGCCAGGTTTCGCGCAACCGGACGACATTGATCATCGCGCATCGTCTGTCGACGGTCGTCGACGCCGATGAAATCATCGTGCTGGAAGCCGGCCGAATCGTCGAGCGCGGCGGTCATGCGGAACTGCTCTCCGAGAATGGCGTCTATGCCGCCATGTGGAACCGCCAGCGGGCCGTCGACGAGGCGCGTCGCCGCCTTGATGAGGTGGATCGCGAGGCCGAGGAGCTACTGCCCGAGACGCAAGTCGAAGCCTGGAGCAAGCGCGCGGCCGCGTATACCCCTTAAGTCCCCTTTAAGGTTACCGGAAAAATTTGCCTATAATTTGAGAGATCGGGCAGCCCCGAACCCTGCCGGTTTAGCTTCGTTTACGGGTGGATGGCATGATGAGCCCACCACGGGGACTTCGTGGGGAGAGCCGGCCGGTGGGGATTGGCCGGACGCGGGATGCGGGAGCGGGGTCGCTTGACGGCCCCGCCCCGCAACACGGATTCGGGAAGCGGCGAGTTTCGCTGCTGTAGCCGCTGCGAGGGGGCGGGAGCACAGTGCGGCGCGGATTGCGGTTTCGGGATCGCATCCGCGCCGTATTGCTTTGGGGATCGCCCTGAAACAGGGTCGTAACCATGGCTGGCCGGCGCGCTGGCCGTGTTCTTTGCAAAGCCGCAATCACAGGCTAGAGGATTGCGCATGTCGGTCTTGAACAGCGTCACCTCTGTCTTCACGCCCATCCACCGCGACGGCTGGAAGTTTGTCGCCATCTTCGCCGCGGCCACCCTCGTTCTCTTTTGGCTGGGGCTCGGCTTTCTCGGCTGGATCGGCGTCATCGCGACCGCATGGTGCGCCTATTTCTTCCGCGATCCCGAACGCGTCACGCCATTACGGGCGGGCCTCGTGATCGCTCCCGCAGATGGGCGGGTGAGCGCGATCGAACGCGTGATCCCTCCGCCCGAACTCGAACTGCCGCGCGAGACGCTGACTCGTATCTCCATCTTCATGAACGTGTTCGACGTGCATGTGAATCGCTCTCCCGTCGACGCGCGCGTCGCCCACATTGCCTATGTGCCCGGCGCCTTCCTCAATGCCGAGCTCGACAAGGCGAGCGAAGACAATGAGCGCCAGGCCTTCACGCTTGAACTGGCCGACGGCCGCAGGCTCGGGGTCGTCCAGATCGCCGGCCTCGTCGCGCGCCGCATCATCCGCTTCGTCGAACCGGGAGACTGGGTGCAGGCGGGCCAGCGGATCGGTCTTATCCGCTTCGGAAGCCGCGTCGATGTCTATCTCCCGTCCAACTGTTTTGCCCTGGTGAGCGCCGGCCAGCGCGCCATCGCCGGCGAAACGGTGCTTGCCGATCTGGGCAGCGACGAGCAGGGCCGCGCCGGCCGGCGCAGCTGAGAGGTGCTCATGCCCAACCTTCCGGACCTCGATGACGACCGCTTCGGCGGCGACAGGCGCCGCCAGCGCCTGCACCGTTTCAAGCAGGTTCCGATCCGCTTTCTCCTGCCCAACTTCATTACCCTCTTGGCGCTTTGCAGCGGCCTTACCGCCATCCGCCTTGGCGTCGAAGGCCGTTACGAATGGGCCGTCGTCGCGGTCATCGTTGCCATCGTGCTCGATGCGGTCGATGGCCGCCTCGCGCGCCTGTTGAAGGGGACGTCCCGCTTCGGCGCCGAACTCGATTCTCTTGCCGACTTCGTCAATTTCGGCGTGGCGCCCGCGGTCCTGATCTACATGTGGTCGCTCAACGGCCTGCGCAGCATCGGCTGGATAACCGCCTTGGGTCTGGCCATTTGCTGCGCCTTGCGGCTTGCCCGCTTCAATGTCTCCATCGACGATCCCGACAAGCCGGCCTGGACGATGAATTACTTCACCGGCGCACCGGCGCCCGCCGGGGCCGGTCTGGCGCTTGCACCCATGTATCTGGGCTTCCTCGGCATCGTGCCGGACGGGCACGATATCATGTGGCTGGTGCTGCCCTATACCGTTGCCGTCGCGATCCTGATGGTGAGCCGCATTCCGACCTTCTCAGGAAAGACTCTTGGCTCGCGCGTGAGCCGGGAGTACGTGCTGCCGCTCCTTGGTCTGGCGGCCATAGCCGTCGTCTTCCTCTTCACCTTCACCTGGCAGATGCTGACCCTGCTCAGCATTCTTTACATCGCCATGATTCCGTTCGGGATCAGGGCCTATCGGCGGGACAAGGCCGCCTATGAGGCCCGGCTGTCGGCCAAGAGCGAGGTTCAGAGCACCTGATCGAGATCGGCGCAGATATCGTCTGCATCCTCGAGTCCGACCGAGAAGCGGAACACGCCGTCTCCGGCATAGGCGCGGTAACGTGCCAGCGCTTCGCCTTCGAGGCGGAATGAAGAGCGCATGATGGCGTCGGTCGGAATCCAGTAGACGAGGCTGCGATGATGCCCGAGCGACACGGCATAGTGGACGACGTTCAGTTTCTCGACCATGCGCCGGGCAAGAGCAGGGCCGTCGTCGGCCGTAAATGTCAGCATGCCGGAGAAATTCGCCATTTGCCGTTTGGCAAGTTCATGCTGGGGATGCGACGGCAATCCCGGATAGAAGACGCGCTTGACCCGCGGATGCGTCTCGAGAAACTGCGCAACCCGCATCGCGGTCTCCTCATGCGCTTTCATCCGGATCGGCAGGGTCGCGGCCCCGCGCAGGATCAGCCACGCATTGAACGGCGACAGCACGCCGCCATAATGGACGGCGGATTCGAGATTGAGCGCGGCGATGTCTTCCTTGCGGCCGACCACTGCGCCGCCCAGCGCATCGCCATGGCCGCCGATATACTTGGTGAGCGAATGCAGTACGAAATCCGCGCCAAGCTCGAGGGGGCGCGTGGCGATGGGAGTAGCAAAGGTCGAATCGACGACGACATCGCGAATGCCGTGCTCGCGGGCAAGCTTCGACAGCGCCGCGATGTCCGACAGCCGCATGATCGGATTGGCCGGCGTCTCGATCCACAGCATTTTGGTGTTAGGCCGGATCGCCGCCGCCACCGCCGCCGGGTCGGAGGTGTCGACCGGGCTGACCTCCAGTCCCAGCCGGGGCAGACTGTCGCGCACGAGTTCGGCCGTTCCGACATAATTCGCCTCGGAGATGATGAGATGATCGCCCATGCTCAGACGACCGACGATCAGGCCCATCGAGGCCGCCATGCCGGAAGCGAAGCACTGGCAGGCCTCTGCCCCCTCCAGAGCGGCCAGCTTGTCTTCGAGTTGCTTGACGGTCGGGTTTGACACCCTTGCGTAAAGGAAGCCCTCATAGTCGCCCCGATTGCGCGCGGAAAAACCGGCAACCTCCTCCGGCGCGAAGGTCACGGACATGACCAGATTGGGCGAAGACGCGCGGGTCACCGGATCGACATGTTCGCCGGCATGGATCGCCCGGGTTTTGACACCCCACGGCTTGGATGGTGGATTGCGCATTGAAGAATCAGCCAGATTCGCTCAGCCGGACATAGCGGCAAGTGTTCATTGACGGTTGACGTGCCAAATTAGGCCATGACGGACGCCACAGGCAAATCGATCGGGCCGCAGCGCGGCCTCGCCGCCTCGCCAAGGGCGCTCCGGCCGCTTGAGCGCGACCCCAGGCCGGTGCGAAAGATCTCCGCAAGCCCGGGGCCGTTTGGTGCCGTTGCCGGCTTTGCCGCAAGCTATGCCTGGGCAACCGCCGGCTTCTCGATCGTCCTGATATTTCTCATCGCGCTTGCCATCGCTCTCCATCCGCTTGATCTTGACCATCTCCTTGAGACCCGCGCTGTGGCGCCCGAGGCCGAGCAGCGCCAGGCGGTGCTCGACCGTGAATTCCCCGGGGTCGCCTCGCCGATCGTGATCTCGGTCGAATCCGACATTCCCGGCCAGGCGCGAGCCTCCGCCGCTTTGCTCGCTACCGAACTCACGGCGAAGCCGCAGATCTTTACCGGCGTCTTCGCACCCGGAACGGGCCGGTTTTTTGAGGATTTCGGCATCCTTTATCTCAACTCGGCGGAAGTCGAGAAAATCGGCTTCGATGCCGAAAAGCTGATGCCCCTCATGCAGGCGCTCGCAACGGCGCCGAATGTCCACGGCCTTGCCGCGCTGACCGAGCAGGTGGCGCGCGCGGTGGAAGAAGGCCGATCCGCATCCCTGCTCGAGGGCCTGTTCGCCGAAGCCGCGAAGACTGCGGCGGCCGCGGCATCGGGGACGCCGCGTCCGTTCGACTGGGAGGGTCTCGTCAACATCCGCCCGAAGCTCGACGACACGACATGGTTTGTCTTTGCCGCACCCGCTGCGGCTTCGGTCGATGCGACGGGAGAGGCGCGCAAGATCATCGCCGATCTTGCGGCGAGGAGCGGCCCGCAGGTCAAGATGCTCCTCACGGGCGAGGCGGTCGTGAGCGAAACGGCAGGCGCCGGCTTCAGCCGCCTTTCCGTTCCGGTCCTGATCATGTCGGGCGTGTTCCTCGTCGTGTCGGTGATGTTCGGTGCCGGCAATTGGCGATCCGGCGCGGCCATCGCGATCATGCTGGTTCCCATCATCGGTCTCGGCTTTCAGCTCTTCGTGCCGGAAGGCCTTGCGGTCGCGCAGATCGCCCTGGCGCCGGGACTGGCGGTCGCCGTGTTGTCGGCCATGTGCTTCGTCGTCCGCTTCGAGAATCACATTGCCGATCACAATGCGCCGGTTACCGCAATCGCGCTGGCGGCGCGCCAAGCCGGTCCCCTGATTGTCCTGGCGCCGGTGGGCCTGGCAGCCGCGGCATGCGCCGGCTATGTCGCTGCCGTGCCGGTCGTGACGATGCTGGCCGCGACCGGCGCGGCGCTCGGGCTTCTTGCTGCTGTCCTGTGCCTCACCCTGCTGCCCGCCTCTCTCATGCTCTTGCGCGTCTATCCCGACGAGGTTGGCGATCACTGGATCGACTCCGCCATCGACGCCGCCGAACCGCGCGAGCCCTTTGGGACGGCGCTTGGTGCCCTGATTGTTGTGGCTGCTGTCGCCGGCGCGGTGTTGCTTCCCGGAATTCCTTTCGGCACGCCGGGCGAAACAGTCTCCGTGCCGCCTGATGCTGCGGGCCGCGCCTATGCCGAACTCACAAAGCGAAATCCGGCTTTCGGCAGCTCCGCGCAGATCCTGGCGCCGAGTTTCGCTGAGGCCGCAAATATCCAGGCGCGCCTTGCAAATCTGCCGGAGGTTCGTTCGGTGCGCTGGATCGGCTCGTTCCTGCCACCCGATGAAGAGGTGAAACGCCAGGCCCTGGCCCGCCTGCAGGGTCAATTGCCCGATCCGCCCAACATTGCCGGCATGCGCACCAATGAGGAGCTGATTGCCGATTACGCCGCCTGGCGGAGCGCCCTGGCGCGCATTGCCGGCGCCCAGAACACCGGCGGACTCGGTCTGGCGGCGCGCAGCCTTTCCGAAAGCCTCTACGAGTTGCAGTCGCGCAGCATTCCCAATCCGCAGCCATTGCGCAATCTCGAGACCGCGCTGTTCGTCGAATTTCCGGGCATGCTGCAGCGTCTTTCTGAACTTTCCCAGCTTCCGCCCCTGACCGAGCGGACGATGGACGAGGCGATCCGCAACCGCTTCATCAGCAAGGACGGTCAGTTCCGGCTCGAAGTGGTTCCGGCCGCCGATGCCGACAAGGACGTCTTCGCCGCGGCAGTGCTCTCCGTTGCACCCGACGCCATGGGCTCCGCCATCACCCACATGTTCGAGATCGATGCCCTGCGCCGTGCCATGATAGCGACGGTTTTTTTCGTTCTTGCCGCGCAGATCCTGGTTGCCGGCGCGGTCCTGCGCCATCTCACCCGCGCCCTGGCCTCAAGCGTCGCCCTCGCCGCGGCAATCGCACTCGCCGGCGGGCTTGTCTGGCTCCTGGGCAAGCCGGTCATTCCGATGACGGCCGCCATGCTGTTCCTGCTGCCGGCGCTCGGGCTTGCCTCCACCATTTCCATGGCCACGATGCGCGCCAAGGCCCTGGCTCTCGACCGCGCGGTACTGGTGTCCGGCATAGCCATGATTGGCGCCACGCTGCCCTTGGCGCTGCTGCCGATCCCGGACTATGCGGCGGCCGGCCAATTGGCGCTGTTCGCAATTCTGGCAACCCTGCTCGGCGCCCTTTTATTGGTGCCGCAGCTTGTCCGCCTCGGCCGCCGGATGGGAAATTTCCTAAGCCTCGTCAAGTCTTAGCTGGTCTGGCCAGCAACACATGGCTGTGGGTCTCAGGCTTTCGTGGCATGGGACAAGTCCTATGCCTGTGCTAAGGTCGGGCTTGTCGAAGCCGTCGCCGGCCTTTTGGCCAGTATCGGCGTCGGTCAATCAGGGAGGTATGAATGAGAGTGAACTATAAGTCCTGGCTCATCGGGACGACCATGCTGGTCATGAGCGCCACCGGCGCTTTTGCCGAGGTCGTCTTCAACCGCGGCAATTCCGCCGATCCGGAATCGCTCGATCCGCACAAGACGTCGACCGTTTACGAGGCGAATATTCTGCGCGATCTGTTCTCCGGCCTTACGGTCCAGGATGCCAAGGCTGAAATCATCCCGGGTGCTGCCGAAAGCTGGACGATGTCGCCGGATGGCAAGACATACACGTTCAAGCTGCGCGCCGATGGCAAATGGTCGGACGGTTCGCCGGTGACGGCCGACGACTTCGTCTTCTCATGGCGCCGTCTGGTCGATCCGGCGACCGCCGCGGAATACGCCTATATGCTGTCTCCCGTCGTCAATGCCGACGCGATCAACAAGGGCGAAAAGAAGCCGGAAGAACTCGGCGTCAAGGCGATCGATCCCTTGACCTTCGAGGTTACGCTGAACGCGCCGACACCATACTTCCTTGAAATGCTGAGCCATCAGTCGACCTATGCGGTGAGCAAGGCGAATGTCGAGAAATTCGGCGCCGATTTCATAAAGCCCGGCAATCTCGTCTCGAACGGCGCCTATATGCTCGCCGAATTCGTGCCGAACGATCATGTGAAGGCCGTCAAGAATCCGAATTTCTATGACGCCGCCAATGTGAAGATCGATGTCGTGAACTATATCCCGACGGAAGATCGCTCCACCGCCATGAAGCGCTTCGAGGCGGGCGAACTTGACTCCAATGACGATATCCCGACCGAGCAATTGGCCGATCTCAAGGCCAAGTTCGGCGATCAGGTCCGCATCGGACCCTATCTCGGCACCTATTACTACGTCTTCAAGACGCCGAAGGATCCGTGGAGCAACGCCAAACTTCGCCACGCGATTTCCATGGCGATCGACCGCGATTACCTTGCAGAGAAGGTTTGGCAGAATACAATGATCCCTGCCTATTCCTTCGTTCCGCCGGGCATCGGCGGCTACGAGACCAAGACCACCGACTATGCCGAGACATCCCAACTCGACCGCGAAGATGCGGCCAAGAAGATACTCGCCGAACTTGGCTACGGTCCGGACAAGCCGTTGAAGCTTGAGATCCGCTACAACACTTCGGAAAACCACAAGAATACCGCCGTGGCGATTCAGGAACAGCTGAAGCCGCTCGGCATCGAGGTGACGCTGCTCAACACCGACACCAAGACCCATTACGCGCATCTTGAAAATCACGGTGATTTCGACGTGGCGCGTGCCGGCTGGATCGCCGACTACAAGGACCCGGAGAACTTCCTGGCGCTCTGCAAGTCCGGTACCGGCAACAATTACGGCGAATACTCCAACAGGGAGTATGACGATCTGCTCGCCGCCGCGGCGGCCTCGGCCGATCCCGCGGAGCGCATGAAGAAGCTCTCGGAAGCCGAGGCGATCGGTGTGGCGCGCGATCTGTGCGTGATGCCGCTGCTCTACTACGGATTCCACACAGTCGTTTCCGACAAGCTCAAGGGCTGGGAAGACAATGTGATGGATGTCCATCCCACCCGCTTCCTGAGCAAGGAATAGTCGTGAACTGAAAGCCGCCGCCTGCCTCGGGCAGGTGGCGGTTTTCACTTGCCAGCGAAGGGGGGCGGATGCTGCGCTATGTCTTGCGGCGGCTTCTGACCGCAATACCCACGCTCTTCGTCATCGTGACGATCTCGTTTTTCCTGATGCGCGTGGCGCCCGGCGGGCCGTTCAATCAGGAGAAGGGTCTCAATCCCGTCATCAAGGCCAATCTCGAGCGCGTCTATCATCTGGACGAGCCGCTATGGAAGCAATACTTCCTTTATCTCGGCAGCCTGCTGCGCGGCGATTTCGGCCCG
Organism: Hyphomicrobiales bacterium; assembly: GCA_016793355.1. GTDB lineage: Bacteria > Pseudomonadota > Alphaproteobacteria > Rhizobiales > Aestuariivirgaceae > JAEUMG01. The sequence continues at coordinate 20,195 of JAEUMG010000017.1, read as the reverse complement.
AGCTACAATCTGCCCGACTTCACGGTGGGCGAACTGTTCCGAATCGGACTGCCGGTCTCGATTCAAATAGGCGCGAGCGCGCTCACTCTCGCGCTTATCCTGGGCAGCGCGCTGGGCATCGTTGCCGCCCTCAACCAGAACAAGGGCGCCGATTACGCGGTTATAGCGACGGCCACCGCGGGCAGCACGATTCCGACTTTCGTCATCGCGCCGCTCTTCCAGCTCCTTTTCGCGCTGACCCTCAAGTGGCTGCCGGTCGGCGGCTGGGGTGACGGCGCGCTCGTCAACAAGATCGGTCCGATCGTGACGCTGGCTCTGCCGCAGATCGCCATCGTCGCGCGCCTGATGCGCGGATCGATGATCGAGTCCCTGCGTTCGCACCATATTCGCACGGCTCGCGCACTGGGCCTTTCGGATTATTCCGTGGTCATCCGCCATGCCCTGCGCGGCGCATTGTTGCCGATCATCTCCTATGCCGGGCCTGCGGCCGCTGCTCTGCTCACCGGTTCGATCATCGTTGAGACCATCTTCCAGATACCCGGAGTAGGACGTTACTTCGTCGATGCGGCGCTCAACCGCGACTACACATTGGTCATGGGAACGGTGGTGGTCATTGCCATCTTCACGATTGTCTTCAACCTCATCGTCGACCTGCTCTATGCCATCGTCGATCCGCGGGTGCGCTATGACTGACATCGCGGCACCCGCGCCGATCTCCGGCCGGTCGCTCTGGGCCGATGCCTGGGCGAGGCTCAGGGCCAACAGAGCCGCGGTGGTGAGCGGCGTCTATCTCATCCTTGTCGCGCTCGCCTGCATCATCGGACCGTCATTCACGGGCCATCAGTTCACGACCATTTATCAGAACTACGTACGCGTGCCGCCAAGCCTTTCGCCCTATCCAAAGCCGGACATGATCGGAACGGCGGTCGAAGAGGTCGTGAAACGCGCGCGCGTCGAGCTTGCCGCGTGGAGGGAGGAAGACGGCCGTGTCGTCGTTACCGTCACATCGGCCAAGCCCATTGACGAGCGCGTCACCCGTTATCTCGATCGCTCCGATCTTTTCGAGCACGCCAAGGTAGACGAGATATCGGCCGACGGTCTCAGGCTCACCATGAGTGCGGATATCAAGCGGACCTATTTCCTGCTCGGCACCGATATCTCCGGCCGCGACATGCTGACACGCACCTTGATCGCCGGCCGCGTATCGCTGTCGATCGGCTTGCTCGCTGGCCTCGTCGCGGTGGTGATCGGCGTCGCCTATGGCGCCACGTCGGGCTTCATCGGCGGGAAAACCGACGAAGTCATGATGCGCATTGTCGACGTGCTCTATTCGCTGCCGTTCATCTTCTTCGTCATCATGCTCGTGGTGTTTTTCGGCCGAAACTTCATCCTCATGTTCCTTGCCGTCGGCGCCGTATTGTGGCTCGACATGGCGCGGATCGTCCGCGGCCAGGCGCTCTCGATCAAACGCCAGGAATATGTCCAGGCTGCCGAGGCCCTGGGAGTCACCAATGCGGGCATACTGGTCCGCCACGTCATCCCCAATCTTCTGGGCCCGGTCGTGATCTACATGACGCTGCTGGTGCCCCAGGTCATCATCCTCGAAAGCTTCCTCTCTTATCTGGGACTCGGCGTGCAGGAGCCGATGTCGAGCTGGGGTGTGCAGATTTCGCAAGGCGCGAAGAACATGCCCTATGCCAACTGGCTCCTCTACGTGCCGTCTTTCTTCCTTACGACCACACTCTTCGCGCTCAACTTCATCGGCGACGGCCTGCGCGACGCCCTCGACCCGAAGGATCGCTGACGTCATGGCCGCCCCGATCTTTTCATTGCACGATGTCAGGGTCAGGTTCCGAACCCTCGATGGCATTGTCGACGCGGTGAAGGGCGTTGCTCTCGATGTCAATGCCGGCGAGACGGTCGCGATTGTCGGGGAATCGGGCTCCGGCAAGAGCCAGTTGATGATGGCGGCCATGGGCCTGCTCGCCTCGAATGGCGAGGCGGTCGGCACCGCAGACTATCGCGGCCGAAACATTCTCGGCATGCCCAAGAGCGAACTCAACACGATTCGCGGCCGCAAGATCACCATGATCTTCCAAGAGCCGATGACCTCGCTGGATCCGCTCTACACGATCGGCAATCAGCTCATGGAGCCGATCATTCACCACCAGCGCGTATCGGGCAGCGAGGCTTTCGCGCGCGCGATCGAACTCCTGAAATTGGTCCGCATTCCCGAGCCCGAGCGGCGGATGCGGTCATATCCGTATGAATTGTCGGGCGGCCAGCGGCAGCGCGTCATGATCGCCATGGCGATCGCCAATGATCCCGATCTCCTCATCGCTGATGAGCCGACGACGGCGCTCGACGTCACCATTCAGGCGGAAATCCTCGACCTTATGGCGAGCCTGCAGAAGCGGCTCGGCATGGGGCTGATCTTCATCACGCACGATCTCAACATCGTCCGCCGCATTGCTCATCGCGTTTATGTCATGCGTTATGGCGAGGTCGTCGAGCACGGCGACACCAAGGCCATCTTCGACACGCCCAAGCATCCTTACACGCAGGCCTTGCTTGCCGCCGAACCGACCGGGCGCAAGGCGCCTGTCGCCAAGAGCGCACGCCGCGTGCTTGACGGCACCGACATCCGCGTGACCTTCCGCCTGGGCGGCGGCTTTCTCGGCGGCGAACCTGTCTACTTGCGCGCTGTCGACCGTGTCTCGGTGATGCTGCGCGAGGGTCAGACCATCGGCATCGTCGGTGAGTCGGGGTCGGGAAAATCCACGCTTGCCCGCGCCCTGCTAAAGCTTCTGCCGAGCGAGGGGGCAATCTATTTTGACGGCCGCGATATCGGCAAACTTGACAAGGATGCAATGCGGCCTTTGCGCAAGGAATTGCAGATCGTCCTGCAGGATCCCTTTGGCTCCTTGAGCCCGCGCATGACGTCCGGACAGATTGTGACCGAAGGGCTTCTCGTCCATGAGCCTTCTATCTCGGCCACCGAACGCGACCGCCGCGCCGCGCTCGCTTTCGAGGAAGTGCAGCTCGATCCGCGCCTGCGGAACCGCTATCCGCACGAATTCTCCGGCGGTCAGCGCCAGCGCATCGCCATTGCCCGCGCCATCATCCTCAAGCCCAAGGTTGTCGTGCTCGATGAGCCGACCTCCGCGCTTGACCGCCAGGTGCAGAAGCAGATCGTCGATCTCTTGCGCGATCTCCAGACGGCGCATGGGCTTTCCTATCTCTTCATCAGCCACGATCTCGCCGTGGTGCGCGCCATGGCCGATCACATCATGGTCATGAAGGACGGCCGCATGGTGGAGCAGGGCGCTCCCGATGAAGTTCTCGACAATCCGCGCGAACCCTATACCCGCAGGCTCATGGAAGCGGCATTCGGCGACAGGGTTTAATCCCCCATCTCCTCCGCCCGGGCGCCGCGCTGCGCTGCCTTCAGGCAGAGATACTCCATGGCGAGCGATGCTGCCGCGAGCGCCGTGATATCGCCGTGATCATAGGGCGGCGACACCTCGACAATATCCATCGCCACGAACTTGACCGGAACGAGCTTGCGGATGATCGATGCGGCCTGGTGATAGGTAAGCCCGCCGGGGATCGGCGTGCCGGTTCCCGGCGCCGCCGAAGGATCGAGGCAGTCGATATCGAAGGTGAGATAGGCCTTGCTGCCACCCGTCACGCGGATGATTTCGCGCGCCACCTCGTCTGCCGTCATCGCATGGACGCGGTCTGCATAGAGGATGGTGAAGCCCATCTTCCGTTCCCCGGTGAAGGTGGTGCGGATGCCGACCTGGATCGATTTCTTGGGATCGATGACCCCATCCTGGACCGCGTAGTTGAACATCGTCCCGTGATCGATGCGCCCGCCATCGTCGGGCTCGACATCGCGATGGGCGTCGAACTGGACCAGAGCCAATGGCCCATGCTTCTTGGCATGGGCTTTGAGAAGCGGATAGGTCACATAGTGATCGCCGCCGAAGGTCAGCATCTCTGCGCCGCTCGCGAGGATGTCTGCGGCATGCTTCTCGATGAAGTCCGGCGCCTTCTCCTTGCGCCCCCAATCGAAGAAGCAGTCGCCATGGTCGATGACGGCGAGCGTATCGAACGGGTCGAACATCCACGGCCAGAACGGCCCCCAGGCATTTTCGGCCGAAGCCTTGCGGATCGCTTCCGGCCCGAAGCGTGTGCCGGGCCTGTGCGAGACCGCCTGGTCGAAGGGAATGCCGCTGACCGCGATGTCCACGCCCGTCAGATCGCGCGTATATTTGCGTCGCATGAAGGAGAGCGCGCCGGCATAAGTCGCCTCCCAGCGTGTGCCTTTCAGGTCCTTGCGGCGAAAGGCTTCATCCCCCGGCAGGGGGTCGTCGGCGGAAATATTGAGAACCAAGGCGCTTACTCCGTCAAAACGAGGGTGTCGTTCGGCGACCAGTGGAGCCACACCTCCTGGCCGCGCTCGACGCCCGCGCCGCCCAGTCGCGACTCATTCTGCACATTGACCGAGAGATCCGGTCCGTTGTCGACCGCGACGACGACATGGCTGGTATCGCCATAATAGGCGACATCGCGCACCTTGCCGCGCGTCTTGATGACATTGGCGGCGAGCGGTTCGCTCGTACCGATCTTCAGCTTCTCGGGACGCACCGCGATGGCGATCGTTCCGGCCGCGGGCGATGCGGTCGGAAGTTCGAGACGGCCGAGCCCCTTCACCTCGCAGACGAGTGCGCCTGCCGTGTTCGAAATCACCTGCGCCTCGATCAAATTCACCTTGCCGATGAAATCGGCGACGAAGCGGCTCGAGGGGTGCTCGTAAAGCTCGGACGGAGTCGCGATCTGGCGCACCGCGCCGCGATCCATGACCGCGATGCGGCTGGCCATCGACAGGGCCTCGTCCTGGTCATGCGTGACGATGATGAAGGTGATGCCGACATTTTCCTGGAGCCGCGTGAGCTCCAGCCGCATCTCGTCGCGCAACTTGGCGTCGAGCGCCGAGAGCGGCTCATCGAGCAGCAGCACCTTGGGCCGCTTCACCAGTGCGCGCGCCAGGGCCACGCGCTGCCTTTGCCCGCCCGACATCTGGTCGGGCTTGCGATCGGCAAGAGCGGTGAGCTTGACCATCTCAAGCGCTTCGGCGACCCGTCGCTTGGTCTCGTCGCGCGGCACCCCGGTCACCTTCAGCCCATAGGCGACATTGTCGGCGACCGTCATATGCGGAAACACCGCATAGGACTGGAACACCATGTTGGTCGGCCGTTTGTTGGGCGGTGTCAATGCCATGTCCTCGCCGCCAATGACGATCTGCCCGGCGGTCGGTGTCTCGAGACCGGAGATCATGCGCAGCAGGGTGGTCTTGCCGCAGCCCGAGGGCCCGAGCAGCGCGAAGAACTCGTTTTGCGCGATGTCGAAGGAGACATTGTCGACGGCCTTGACGCCTCCGGGGAAGCTCTTGGTGACATTGCGGATGGAGACGATCGTTTCGGACATGATCTCAGCTCTTTTCCGTTTTGGCCGGCGCCTGAAGCTTCATGGCGAGTATGGTGGCGATGACGGTGACGACGATGAGCACCGTCGATGCGGCATTGATCTCGGGCGAAACGCCGCGGCGGACCAGCGAATAGACCTTGACGGGGAAGGTCACCGTCTCCGGCCCCGAGGTGAAGAAGGTGATGACGAAATCGTCGAGCGACAGGGTGAAGGCGAGCAGCGCGCCGGCGATGAGCCCCGGCATCATGAAGGGCACGATGATGCTCCAGAATGTCTGCCATTCCGACGCGCCCAGGTCCTTCGAGGCTTCCTCCAGTTGCCGGTTGAAGCCGACGAGGCGCGAGCGCACCACGACCGCCACGAAGGGGAAGCAGAAGGCCACATGCGCGATAATGATGTTCAGGAGATTGAACGGCCAGATGAGTTTTACCGAAAGATCCATCATCCCCGTATTGATGAAGAACAGCAGCAGCGAGACGCCCATGCAGATCTCCGGGATCACGATAGGCAACGCCATGAAGCCTTCATAGGCGCCCTTGCCGGGGAAGCGGAACCGCCACAGCAATAGCGCCGTCAACGCCCCGAGTATCGTCGCGATGATCGTGGCGATGAAGGCGATCATGAGCGAATTGATCAATGCCTCCTGCAGCGAGGCGTTGTTCCAGGCCTTCACGTAATTGTCGAAGGTGAAGCCGCGCCACACGATGCCGCGCCTGTCGGTGTTGAACGAAAACGCGATCAGCGTGATGATCGGCACATAAAGCACGAAGATGATGGCGGCGAAGAGAAGCTTCAGCCACAGGCGGTTGCCGTAGTCGAGCGGGCCCTGGCCGAGTTTCAGCTGCCCGGCCATCAGATGTCCACGCCTTTGCTGCGCCGCGCAAAAAGCGATCGCAGGGCAAGCGCGCCGAAAGTCGCATACATCAGGAGGAATGAGAGTGCCGAACCGAACGGCCAGTCATTCGCCGCCTTGAATTGCCGCTCGATGACATTGCCGATCATGATCGCATTGGCCCCGCCGAGAAGATCGGGCGTCAGAAACGAGCCGAGGCAGGGAATGAAAACGAGCAAAATGCCGGAAATGATCCCCGGCATGGTGAGCGGCACCGTGACTTTCAAGAATGTTGTGAACTGCGACGCGCCGAGATCGAGGCTTGCTTCGAGGAACGATTTGTCGAGCCGCTCGATCGTTGCATAGAGCGGCAGGACCATGAACGGCATGTAGACATAGACCAGGCCGAATATGACCGCCCCGTTATTGTAGAGCATGTCGAAGGGGCCGAGCCCGATCCAGCCCAGCGACAGATTGAGATAGCCCTGGGTGCGAAAAACCGCGATCAGCGCATAGGTGCGGATGAGCAGGTTGATCCAGAAGGGCAGGATGATGAGGAGCAGCAGATAGGGCTTCCACTTGGCGGGAGCAAAGCAGATGCCGAAGGCGATCGGGTAGGCGGTGGCAAGACACAGCGCGGTGGCAAGCGCGCTGATCCAGATCGACTTCCACATGATCGTCAGATAGAGCGGGTCGAAACTCCGCGCGTAATTCGCCAGTGTGCCGGTAATGTCGATCTCGGTAATCGAGATCTCGCCGTCGATGACCGCCTTCTCGCCGAAGGACATGAACCACATGAGGCCAAGCGGTATGACGAAGAAGAGGGCGAGCCATAACCCGCCCGGCAAGGCAAGCGCCCAGAAAGCTCTGCTATTATTCCTCCAGCTCTCCAAAATCCCCCCGCGGCTGTCCCTCGCCGTTACGATGCTAGACCGGAAATCCCGTCAGCGGCAACTCGCCTCAGTTCCGAAGCAGCACGCCGCCATCGACCACGAGATCGACGCCGGTGATGAAGCTTGCCCCGTCTGAAAGCAGGAACAGCGCCGCATTGGCCATGTCATCGGCCGTGCCGATGCGCTTTAGCGGAATATAATCTGCAACTTCGGCGCGGAGCTTTTCGGTGTCCCAGCGCGCCTGGAGCGGGGTCAGCGTCGGGCCCGGACAGATCGTGTTGGAGCGGATGCCGTCCGCCGCCAATTGCATGGCGAGGGATCGCGAAACGGCGCAGACCGCGGCCTTCGACGCCTGATAGGCATCCTGCGGCTTGAGGTCGCCGCGCATCCATTGAATCGTTGAAAAATGCACCATTGCGCCGCCCCCCGACCCGCGCATGAAGGGCGTCGCGGCGCGGCTGGTGAGCACCATGCTCTTCAGATTTATGTCCATGACCTCGTCCCACACCCCGAGATCCATTTCGAGCAGCGACTTGTCGCGGCCAAACCAAAGCACCCCCGCCACGTTGACGAGATAGTCGAGCCGTCCTGATCGCGCGTGAGCGCCCGCAATCGTTGCCTCCACGAAGCTGCGGTCGCGCAGGTCCCCTTGAACGAAACTCACGGACTTTTCGCCCGAAAGGCTCGCCGGGCATGGCTTCAGGTCTATAGCCGTGACCGTTGCTCCGGCCTTGGCCAGGTCGCGTGCGATGGCCTCTCCCATGCCGCCGCCCGCGCCGGTGACGATCGCTGCCCTGCCGGCAAAATTGTAGCTTGGTACATTCATGGTCTTCTGGTTCCGTCAAGGTCTTGTTGGGTCTTAGGTAGAGGACTTTGAAACGGCAAGATGGCCTGTTTCAGTGCCCCTATTTTATCATTGACAGTCCGTGTACCGGCAATGGCACTATCGTCAAGGGCCTGCGGGGGATTGGGGTGCGGGTCCAGGGTGGGACGGGGATTTGATGAATGGCCTTATGAAGACCTATGTCAGGTGGGTCGACGCGATCTCGGAATGGGTCGGGATCGTTGCGATGTTCCTGATCTTCCTGATGATTGCGATACTGCTTCTCGACGCCATCATGCGCAACGTGGTCCAGGTCCCGCTGCATTGGTGCGTCGAATTCGTCCAGTTCACGCTGACCGCATACTACTTCATGGGAGGTGCCGCGACGCTCAAGAATGATGAGCATGTCCGCATGGACCTCATCTACGCGAACCTGTCGCCGCGGGGCAAATCCTGGGTCGATCTTGCAACCGTCGGCTGCCTGGCCTTCTACATCACGGTCCTGCTCATCGGCAGCATCTCCAGCCTCAGATATGCGATCGCCACGAATGAGACGCGCTTTTCGATATGGAATCCGTCCATGATTCCAATCAAGGCGCTGATGACCGTTTGCCTCGTGCTTATGCTATTGCAGTCGATTTCCCTGTTGTTCAAGCATTTCGCTGCCGTTCGCGGAAAGTCCTTCGCATGAGCTACGAACTGATCGCGCTGGCGATGTTCGGCGCCATGATGCTCATGCTCGGGACGGGCCAGCGCGTCTTTGCCGCCATCGGTTTCGTCGCCTCGGCCGCAGCACTCCTGCTTTACGGGCAGGGCGCGGTCGAAATGCCATTCAGTCAGGCCTTCAAGCTCTTCAACTGGTTCCCGATGCTGACGCTGCCCTTGTTTATTTACATGGGCTACATCCTGTCGGAGGCCGGCATCGCTGAAGATCTCTACCGCATGCTGCATGTCTGGTTTGGCCGGCTGCGCGGCGGCCTTGCCATCGGCACGATATTCCTGATGGTCATCATCTCCGCGATCAACGGCCTGTCGGTGGCCGGCATGGCCATTGGCGCAACGATCGCGCTGCCTGAGATGCTCAGGCGCGGCTACGACAAGGTCATGATCACCGGAATCGTGCAGGGCGGTTCCTCATTGGGGATTCTCATTCCGCCGAGCGTCGTTCTTGTCCTTTACGGCATGATCGCGCGCCAGCCCGTCGGGCAATTGTGGCTCGCCGGCGCGCTGCCCGGTCTGCTGATGGCAACGATCTTCGTCATCTATATCGTGGTGCGCTGCCGCCTCAATCCGAGCCTCGCACCGACCGTGAGGGATGAAGACCTTCAGATGCCCATGTCGGAGAAGCTCAAATTGCTTCGCGCCGGCGTCATCCCGTTCCTGATCTTCTTCTTCATGACCGGCCTGTTCGTCATGGGCTATACGAGCCTGGTCGAAAGCTCGGCCGTTGGCGCGACGGCCTCGACCCTCGCCGCTTGGGTCAAGGGGCGCCTGACGCGAAGAGTAGTGTGGGAAACGGCGCGCAAGACCCTCAACATTTCGGCGATGTTCCTGTGGCTTATCCTGGCGGCGCTTGCCTTTGGCGCCGTGTTCGACGGGCTCGGCGCTGCCCGGGCCCTCGAAAATCTGTTCATCGGCCAGTTACATTTGGAGCCGTGGATGGTCCTGCTGATGATGATGTCCACATTCATCATCCTCGGTATCTTTCTGGACGACACGGCCATGCTGGTCATCGTGGCGCCGCTCTATATTCCGCTGGTCAAGGTCCTGGGTTACGATTTGGTATGGTTTGGAGTTCTCTATACCATTACCTGCCAGATCGCTTATATAACGCCGCCATTCGGCTATAACCTGTTTCTGATGCGGGCCCTGGCACCGAAGGAGATAACACTGGCCGACATCTATCGCTCGATCTGGCCCTTCGTCCTCATGATGGTGGCGACGATCGGGATTGTCATGATTTTCCCGGAGATAGCCCTTTGGCTGCCAAAGTCTGTCTACGGAAAATAGGGAGGCTGGCCCGCTTTCCAGCCCCATAAGCCTCGTACAAACCAACTAGGGAGAACGTCACTCATGCCTGTTACCGAAAAACCCAAGTCACCGTCCGAGCGGATTCTGGAAAGCCGCCGCAAATTCATGAAGAGCGTCGGTTTTGGCGGCGTCGCCGCCGCCGCTACGGTTGTCGCGCCCGCCGTCGTGCGTGCCCAGGCGCCGATCAAGTGGCGCCTGCAGACCTATTCCGGTGCGCCGCTCGGTGCGCATGTCATCAAGCCGCAGATCGATGCCTTCAACATTGCCGCCAACGGCGAAATGGTGATCGAGCTCTACTACGCCGACCAGCTCGTGCCGACCGCGGAGCTCTTCCGCGCCATGCAGCAGGGCACCATCGATGCCGTGCAATCCGACGACGCGACGATGGCCTCGCCCGTCGATATCGCGGTGTTCGGCGGTTACTTCCCGTTCAATACGCGCTTCAGCCTCGATCTGCCGGCGCTCTTTGCCTATTACGGCCTCAACGAGATCTGGGCCGAGGCCTATGGCGAAGTCGAGAATGTCACATGGCTTTCGGCAGGCGCCTGGGACCCGCTCCACATCTTCACCAAGACGCCGATCAGGAGTCTCGCGGACATGAGCGGCAAGCGCGTCTTCGGCGTGCCGACCGCCGGCAAGTTCCTGTCGCGGTACGGACTCGTTCCCGTAACCGTGCCGTGGGACAATGTCGAAGTCGCCATCCAGACCGGCGAGCTTGATGGCGTCGCCTGGTGCGGTTTCACCGAGGCCTACGAGGTCGGCTGGGCCGATGTCTGCAACTACGCGCTCACCAACAGCGTCACGGGTGCCTGGTGCGGCTCATACTTCGCCAACACCGAAAGCTGGAAGAAGGTGCCGCCGCATCTGCAGCAGCTCTTCCGCTCGACCATCGACCAGTCGCATTACTATCGCAATGTCTGGTACTGGGGCGGCGAGGCGAAGCTTCGCGTCGAGGGCGAGAAGATGGAACTGACGTCGTTGCCCGACGCCGAATGGGCGCAGGTCGTCAACGATTCCAAGGAGTTCTGGGACGAGGTCGCCGCCTCGAGCCCGCGCTCGGCCAAGGTCGTCGAGGCGTTCAAGGTCTACGCCAATACCATGGAAAAGGCGGGCTACCCCTACCGCTAACCGGCATAAGAAAACCCCCTCTCCCCGGCGGGAGAGGGGGTTATTGCTGTCGGGAAATCAGGCGGCCTGGATGCGCGTCCAGATTTCATCGCGCACTTTCGTTGCCTCTTCTCCAAGATAGAGGGCCGGCTCGCACTTGGCGATGATTTCAGGCGGCGGGAAGATCGCCGGATTCTCGAGATAGTCCTTGTCCATCAGCTTCTTCGCAGCCGCATTCGCGGTCGCATACTGGATCGTGTCGGCGATGATCTTGCCCGCCTCGGGCCCCAGGATGAAATCGAGGAACAGATGGGCATTCATCGGATGCGGCGCGCCCACCGGGATCGCCATCGTATCCTGCCACAGGAGCGAGCCTTCGGTCGGCACGACATAGGCAAGGTCGTCATCCTCCTTCATCACCTGGATGATGTCGCCGTTCCACTCCATGCAGGCATCGACTTCGCCCGAAGCGAGCAGATCCTGACCGTTGTCGTCGGCAAATACCTTGACGTTCTTCTTCTGCTGGATGAGGAGCTCCTCTGCCTTCTTCAACTCGTCCATGTTTGTCGAGTTGTAGGAATATCCGAGATACTTCAGCGTCGGACCGAGCACATTCTGAGCATCGCCCAGCAGCGAGATCTTGCCGGCGAGCTGGTCGGAATCGAGCAGCAGCTTCCACGAATCGACGACGCCGTCGATCTTCGACTTGCGATAGCCGATGCCCAGAGTTCCCCACATATAGGGGATCGAATATTTGCGGCCGGGATCGAAAGCCGAATCCCGGAATGGCTCATCGATATTGGCCATGTTCGGGATCTTCGCATGATCGAGCGGCATCACCATATTGGCCTTGATCATCCGCTCGAGATTGTCATTGGTCGGAACGATCACGTCATAGCCGGGATTGCCGCCTTTGAGCTTGGCGAAGAGTTCGTCATTGTCGGCGAACAGATCCATCTTGGTCTGGATACCGGTGGCGGCTTCGAAGTCGGCCAGCGTCGTTTCGCCGATATAAGTATCCCAATTGTAGAAGTTGAGTTTCTTCTCCTCGTCGGCGAGCGAAAAGCGCGGAAGCATTGTCAGTCCGACCGCGGCAATGCCCGCGCCCTGCAGCAAGGAGCGCCGGTTCGGACGATAGCGGGGACGATATGTGGTCATTTCAGTTTCCTCATGTTTTGTGAGCTCCGGCACCATTCCCGGACGCCGTCGCTCGGCGGTCTTGGCCGCATATGATTGTCAGCTTACGCCCCTTCTGCCGGGGTTCAACTGAATTTCGCTTCATTTCATCTCATGCTTGACGTCGGCGAGGGTCGCGTCGAGAGCCTGCCGGGCGAGGCGTGTCATTTCGTCAATTTCCTTCTTGGAGATGACGAGCGGCGGTGCCAGCACCATCGTATCCCAGCAGGCCCGCATGATGAGGCCCGCCTTGAACGAATGGTCGCGGCAGATCGTGCCCACCCGGCCCGGGTCCTTGAAACGCGCGCGCCTGGCCTTGTCGGAGGCCAGTTCGATGGCCCCGATCAGCCCGACCGAGCGGGTCTCCCCGACAAGCGGATGATCCTCGAGGCTGCGCAGCGCCTTGGCAAGATAGGGCCCGAGCGCGGCGGTGTGTTCGACAAGCTTTTCGGATTGCAGGATTTCAATGTTCTTGAGGGCGACCGCCGCCGCCACCGGGTGTCCCGCATAGGTCATGCCGTGATAGAATTCGCCGCCCTTGTCGAAGAATTCCCTGATGATGCTGTCCGAGAAGGCGACCGCCCCGATCGGCAGATAGCCCGAGGAAAGTCCCTTCGCCATCGGCACGATATCGGGCTCGAAGCCCATGGTCTCGAAGCCCCACCACTTGCCTGTGCGGCCGAAACCGCAAATGACTTCATCGGCGATGATGAGAATTCCGTATTTCCGGCAGATCTTCTGGATTTCCGGCCAGTAGGTCTTTGGTGGGATGATTACGCCACCGGCGCCCTGGATCGGCTCGCCGATGAAGGCCGCGACATTGTCGGGGCCGAGTTCGAGAATCTTCTTTTCGACTTCCGCGGCCGCCTGCAAGCCGAATTCATCCGGGCTCAGATCGCCGCCGAAATCGAACCAGTGCGGCTGCAGAACGTGATGGAAACCCGGCAAGGGCAGCCCGCCTTGCTCATGCATTCCCTGCATGCCGCCGAGACTTGCCGCCGCCATGGTCGAGCCGTGATAGCCGCGCCTGCGCCCGATGAAATGCGTCCGATACGCCTTGCCCTTGAGCTTCCAGTAATGGCGTACGAGACGAACGATCGTGTCGTTGGCCTCCGATCCGGAATTGACGAAGAAAATATGCTTGAAGCGCTCCGGCATCACCGATGAGATCTTCGCCGCGAGTTCCGTCGACGGTACAGTCGTCGTCTTGAAGAACGTGTTGTAGTAAGGGAGGTCAAGCATCTGCCGATAGGCGGCCTCGGCGAGATCCTTGCGGCCATAGCCGACATTCACGCACCACAGGCCGGCCATCCCGTCGAGCAGCTTGTTGCCGTTGGCGTCCCATATCCAGATGCCGTCGGCCTGCGTGATGACCCGCGGCCCGCCTTCCGCGTGAAAGGATTTATGGTCGGTGAACGGATGAAAATGATGGGTGATGTCGCTGCGGACGAGTTCGGCGATATTCAGGTTCTTCGAGTGAGCGGTCATGATCTGGCTCCGGGAACGAGGGCGGGGCGCCGCGCTTTGCTGCGGGCAGGTAATAAGATTTAAGTCTTATTACGGCTTATACCCGATGCGGGCGCAATGCAGCATCACCTCATCATAGGCGGTGCGGCACCAGAGCCGGAGCAGTCTTCCGGTCGATGTGATGCGGAAGCACATGATGCTCTTAGTGACATATCGCGGGCCTTTGCGCAACCTTGCCCGCAGTACTCTACGCAGACCTGAACTTAAGACAGCGCATCCCGCAGCCGGTAAAACAGCATCGCCGCCACCAGCAGAGGCGTGCGCATCGCGCCGCCGGGGAAGGGCAGGTGCTTGACGCGCGCCAACAGATCGAATCGCTCCGCCTGCCCGCGAATGCACTCGGCCATGAGCTTTCCATACATGCCGGCAAGTGCCACGCCCTGTCCCGAATAGCCATGCGCGTAATAGACGGTCGGCGACAATCGCCCGCAATCGGGGATGCGGTTGGACGTGATCGCGATATAGCCGCCCCAGGCATAGTCGATCCGCACGTCCTTCAGGTCCGGAAACACGCCCAGCATGCGCGGCTTCATGTAAGCGCCGAGATTGGGCGGTTCGAGCGTCGAATAGGCGGCCCTCCCGCCAAAGAGCAAGCGCGTATCGCCGGTGATGCGGTAGTAATCGACGATGAAATTCGTGTTCGCAACCGCCTCGCCGTCCCGGATCAGTGCGCGTGCCCTGTTCTCCCCCAGGGGCTCCGTCGCGATGATGTAGCTCGTAACCGGCATGACGCGGCCATAGAGCTTGGGCACGGTGCGCCCGAGATAGGCATTGCCGCCGATCACCATGAACTTGGCCGTGACCTTTCCTTCCGCCGTGCGCGCCGAAGGCGGATTGCCCGTGTCGATCTCGATGACCGGCGAATTCTCGTAGATGACCGCGCCGGCCGCCGTCGCCGCGCGCGCCAGGCCCAGGCAGTAATTGAGCGGATGGAAATGTCCCGCGCCACCCTCGCGCAAGGCGCCGTGATAGATCCGCGTGCCGACCTTCTCCTCGAGTTCGGCCTTGGTCAGAACCTCGCTGTCGCGATAGCCGAGCGCATCCCATTCCTCTTTCCAGGCGTGAAGTTCGCCCAATTGATGCGCCTTGGGGATGCAGTGCAGATAGCCCCAGGCGAGATCGCAATCGATCTTGTGCTCGTTAATCCGATCGATGATGAGTTGCTTGGCCTCTTCGGCGATCGCGAAGCACTTGGCCGCATCCTCCTTGCCGAGCTGCGCTGCGATCTTTGCCTGCCCGGCCGAGAAGCCCGTGCAGATTTGCCCGCCATTCCGCCCGGAAGCCCCGTAACCTACGGTTTTTGCTTCCAAAACGGCAACTTTATACCCCGCTTTGGCGAGCTCCAGGGCCGCCGACAGGCCGGTATAGCCGGCACCGATCACGCAAACATCGGCGGTGACATCGGAGTTCAGCGTCGGGTGGGCCGGGGAAGGGTGGGCGGTCGCCGTATAATAGGACAGCGCGTCGATCGATTTAGGCATGATCCGGGTTGCTTAGCCGGGCCCTGTTTTCTCCGTCAAGCAGCCCGGCTAGACTGCATCTTCTTGCAACCCACCAGGGCATCATGACTCAAATCAAATTCGAAGAATGGATAAGTGCCAACAAGATCAGCGAAGTCGAGTGTCTCGTCGCCGACATGTCGGGAACGGCGCGCGGCAAGATCCTGCCGCCGAAGAAATTTCTCAAAGGCCAGCGCTCGCGCGGCCTGCGTATCCCGGAGGAAGTCTTTACCCTGACGATCAATGGCCGCTATGTCTGGGAGACGTCCGCCGTCAGCGACAGCGCCATCGACATCTACATGGAGCCGGACTCCGAGACCATGCGCATGGTGCCCTGGTACACCGAGCCCACCGCCCAGGTGATCTGCGATGTCTTCCACCTGAATGACGAGCCTGTCGATATCGCGCCGCGCCATGTTTTGAAGCGGGTGCTCGCCTTGTATCGCGAGAAGGGCTGGCGCCCGGTCATTGCGCCCGAACTCGAATTCTACTTATGCAAGAAGAATCTCGATCCCGATTATCCGCTTGAAGCCGCGGTGGGCCGTTCGGGGCGCAAGGAAGCCGGCGGCCAGGCTTATGGCATCGACGCCGCCAATGATTTCGACCCGATCGTCGAAGACATCTACGACTATTGCGAAGCGCAGGAACTCGACGTCGATACCCTCTCGCATGAAAGCGGGCCGGCCCAGCTCGAGATCAATTTCAACCACGGCGACCCTCTGGAACTCGCCGATCAGGTCTTCCTCTTCAAGCGCACCGTCCGCCAGGCCGCCCTGAAGCACGATATGTATGCGACCTTCATGGCAAAACCGCATGAGAACGAGCCCGGCTCCTCCATGCACATCCATCAATCGGTGATGGATGCGAAGACGGGGAAGAACATTTTCGCCGGGCGCGACGGAAAGCCCTCGAAGCTCTTCCTCAATCACATCGGCGGATTGCAGCGCTATCTTGCCGCGGCCTTGCCCTTCGCAGCGCCCAATGTGAACTCCTATCGCAGGCTCGTGCCGGAGTCGGATGCCCCGACCAATGTCCACTGGGCGATCGACAATCGCACCGTTTCGCTTCGCGTGCCGGCCTCCGATCCAACGAATTTGCGTGTCGAGAACCGCGTCGCCGGTGCCGATGCAAATCCCTATCTCGCCTTTGCCGCATCGCTTGCCTGCGGCTATCTCGGCATGATCGAGAAGATCAAGCCAACCGAACCCGTCGAAGGCTCGGCCTACCGCTATGCGCACACCCTGCCGATCAGCCTGGATGAAGCGCTCGACAAGCTGAACTACACCAAATCGCTCAAGACCTTGCTCGGCGAAAAATTCGTCGAAGCCTATCGCGATGTGAAATACGAGGAAATGCAGCACTATCGCAAGGTGATCAGCTCCTGGGAGCGGGAGTATCTTTTGCTGAATGTCTGAAGTTCTCCATGGCCGCCCTTGAGGCGGCCATCCAGCCTGGATCGGCGGGTCAAGCCCGCCGATGGAGGGCCGGGGGCAATCTTGCTCCAACTTGAGCATGCACACCGCGATTTTTACTCTATGGTGTGGCGATTCGAATAAATCGCGAGGTTCCGCTCCGCATGGGCTTGCAACGTGCGCTTCTCGACATCGCCGCCGCCGTCGTCATGCTTTGCGCGGTCCTTGCCACGCCGGCCAATGCCGGCAAGGGCGATCTCAATCCGCCTTACAGCGAAACCGGCGAAGCCATCGCCGCCATCCTCGAATCCCCAGATCGTCTCGCACTTCCCATTCAGCGCATACGGCCGGCACTGAAGGCGCATTACGTCGACAATGGCGGCACCATCTATTGGGTCGGCACCGGCCGCATGACGCCTTTCATCCAGCGGCTTGAGCGCGCCGCCGATGACGGGCTCAATCCCGCCGACTACCCGATCGAAACGCTCACCGACGTTCGCGATGCGATCGACCCGGCCGATCCCCAGTCGGCCGCACGCGCCGAGCTTTATTTCTCGTCATTCTTCGTCGCCTATGCCGCGGACCTGAAAATCGGCCGCGTCATCCCGCAGAAGGTCGATCCGCGGCTTTTCCGCTCGCGCAAGACCATCGACGTCCTGCGCGTCCTGACCGATCTCAACAAATATCGCGAGCCCAGCAAGTTCCTTGCCTCCTTCGAGCCGAAGAACCCGCAATACCAGGCTCTCAAGAAGATGCTGAAACTCTATCATGCCGTCGATGAATCCGGCGGCTGGGGCACGGTCGATCCGGGCGGGATGCTCAAGCCCGGTGCCAAGGATCCGCGCGTGCCACGGATTCGCGCGCTGCTCCAGGCGACCGGCGATTACGAATGGGCGAAGGCACCCGGCGATCCGCTGATCTATGACCAGCAGCTCGTCATCGCGGTCCAACGTTTCCAGGCCCGCCACGGTCTCGAGGCCAGGGGCAATATCGGCAACCAGACGATTCAGGCGATGAACGTCCCGGCCTCCGAACGCGTCCGGCAGATCATGCTCAACATGGAGCGCTGGCGCTGGATGCCCGAAAATCTCGGCGACGATCATATCATCGTCAACATCGCCGCCTTCGAATTGCAGCAAGTCCAGCAGGACACGATCGTCGATCGCATGAAGGTCGTGGTCGGCGCGCCGGCAACCCAGACGCCGGAATTTTCAGGCGAGATGGCCTATGTCGAATTCAACCCGACCTGGACCGTGCCCTACAGCATCGCGACCAAGGAGATGCTGCCGCGCCTGAAGCAGAACCCGTTCGCCTATGCGGCCGATTTCGAGATCTTCAGGAACGGCAAGCTGACGACCTGGGATGCCATCGACTGGTCGTCCCATGGACCCGGCAATTTCCCCTTCACCTTCCGCCAGAAGCCGGGCCCGAAGAATGCCCTGGGCAGGGTCAAGTTCATGCTCCCCAACAAGCACGACATCTATCTTCACGACACGCCGTCCAAGGACAAGTTCCTGCAGACCAGTCGCGCCTTCAGCCATGGCTGCATCCGCCTCTCCGAGCCGGTGGAATTCGCCTATGACATCACCGCGCGCATTCCCGGCTGGTCGAAGCAGCGGGTGAACGACGTCCTCGCCGCTGGCGAGACGGCGCGCGCCATGCTGCCGAAGAAAATTCCGGTGCATCTGATCTATGGCACGGCCTTCCGCGGCGATGCCGGCACGATCGAGTTCCGTCCCGATGTCTATGGCCGCGACCGCAAGCTCTATAACGCGCTCTTCGGCCAGCCGACCTCATGACGGCATGAAGGTCACCGCATCCGATCTCGATCCCGGCAGGACCCCGCGCGATCTTGTCATCCTGGCGCTCCTGACGCCGATCGTCGGCGCTGCCGCCGGGCTCGTCGGCGGTCTCTTCCGCCTCGTGCTTCTCAATGCCGACGCGCTCCGCAATCGCCTGGTCGGCGAGGCGCAAGCCTTCCCGCTGATCGGCCTGCTCCTTGTCGTGACCGCCTGCGCGCTTGCCGGCTATGCCGCCGCCTGGCTGGTGCGCCGCTACTCGCCTGTCGCCTCGGGCAGCGGCATTCCGCATGTCGAGGTGGTGATCGAGGGCAGAGTGCCGCCGGCGCCGTTCCGCCTGCTCCCGGTCAAATTCGTGGGCGGCACGCTTGCCATCGGCTCGGGCTTTGCGCTTGGCCGCGAGGGACCGACCGTGCAGATGGGCGCAAGCCTTGCCGATCTCGTCGGCACGATCTGCCGCAGAAGCTGGGTCGACCGGCGTGTGCTTATCGCCGCCGGCGCCGGGGCAGGGCTCGCCACCGCGTTCAACGCACCGATCGCCGGCGCCATTTTTGTGCTGGAGGAACTGGTGCGGCGCTTCGAACCGCGCATCGCCATGGTGGCGCTCGGCACATCCGCCACGGCGGTCTCGGTGTCGCGGCTCATTCTCGGCGATGCGCCGGATTTCACCGTCCAGGGCCTTGACTATGCCGAGGCCGGCGCGCGCCCGCTCTTCCTTGTGCTGGGCTTGCTGCTCGGTCTTTTCGCGATCGTCTACAATCGCACGCTGCTTGCCACGATGTCTTTCGTCGGCGGCTTCAAGTCCGCGCCGGCCGAGTTGCGCGCCGCCGTCATCGGCGCGGGCATCGGCGCCCTGGCATTCTTCTATCCCGATCTTGTCGGCGGCGGCGATCCATTGACCCAGCGCGCGCTGAACGGTCTCGACGCGCTGGCGCTCTTGCCCGCGCTTATCCTGTTGCGCCTGGTCCTCGGCTCTCTCTCCTATGCGGCGGGAACGCCCGGCGGTCTTTTCGCACCCATGCTGGTGCTCGGCGCACAGGCGGGTCTCGCCTTCGGGCTCGTCTGCCAATGGGCGTTCCCCGGCCTTGCCATAGAGCCCATCGGATTTGCCGTCGTCGGCATGGCGGCTCTCTTCACCGGCATCGTCCGCGCACCCTTGACCGGCATCGTTCTGGTCATCGAAATGACGGCCAGCGTCACCATGCTCCTGCCGATGCTCATGGCCTGCTTCGCCGCCATGTTCGTCGGCATCATCACGCGCGACCCGCCGGTTTATGAATCCCTGCGCGATCGCCTCCTCGAGACGGCCGGAAAGCTCGGGAGCTAGGTGCCGGACGCGATTTGAGTGGGAAGTCACGTACAGTCTCGACAATCCGTCATCCCGGCGCAAGCCGGGATGACGATGCGGGTGAGGCGAGAAATATTTCTGCAAAATCCGGGATCGGGGACTGGACAAAGTTCTTTTTGTGTTCTATATGGCTGCCATGGACAGGGCCTCAGCCATCGAACACCAGCGCCTGCCGCTCATCGGCCATGTCATGGCGCTCTTCGCCATGATCGGGCTTGTCGAGGGCGGGACCGTCGAGCGGGTGCCGAAGCCGCT
>JAEUMG010000016.1 GCA_016793355.1 Hyphomicrobiales bacterium | reverse complement strand
CTTGAATCATTGCAGTTTCTGTGTTCGAGTATCGCAAGATTGTACGAAATTTCCGGAACCGGCAAAGCCCATGACCTCACCCTGCATCATCACCGTGGCGATCACCGGTTCGCTGCCGCGCAAGGAGAATAATCCGGCGGTTCCTATCAGTGTCGCGGAACAGGTCGAGGCGACGCACGAAGCCTATGAGGCCGGCGCCAGCCTCGTCCATATCCATGTCCGCAATGACGACCAGACGCCGACCTCGAAGCCCGAACGCTTTGCGGAAGTGCAGGCCGGAATCCAGCGCCACTGCCCCGGCATGATCATCCAGTTCTCGACGGGCGGCCGCTCCGGCGTCGGCACCGAGCGCGGCGGTATGCTGTCGCTTCGGCCCGACATGGCCTCGCTCTCGACCGGGTCGTGCAATTTTCCGTCGATCGTCTATCTCAATCCGCCGGATCTCATCCTCTTCCTCGCCGGGGAGATGCGGAAGTATCAGGTGCGGCCAGAGATCGAAGCGTTCGATCTCTCCATGCTTTACCAGGCGGTGCGGTTGGCCGAGGAAGGCACGATACCCAAGCCGCTCCATGTGCAATTCGTCTTCGGCATCAAGAATGCCATGCCCGCCATCCGCCAGGCGCTCGAATTCCAGGTCTCGGAACTGAAGCGTCTTATGCCGGACGCCACCTGGGCCGCCGCCGGCATCGGGAGGCATCAGCTCGAGGTCAATCTGTGGACGCTCGAACTCGGCGGCCATTGCCGCACCGGGCTTGAGGACAATGTCCGCTACGACAAGACGCGGCTTGCCAAAAGCAATGCCGAACTGGTCAAGCGCGTCGCCGATCTGTGCAGCCAATATGATCGCCATCCGGCAAGCTGCGCTGAAGCCCGCGCGCTGCTGCATCTGCGGCCGGTGAAAACGTCCTCCCTCCCCGGCTTCGGGGAGGGTGTCACGCGACAGCGTGACGGGTGGGGCGCTGTGCAACCAAACCTCAACAATCGAACCAGCTGAGACACCCCACCCGGCGCTTCGCGCCACCCTCCCCACCTCCGGTGGCGGAGGGAGGACTCGTGGGGATCACTCCAATTGCTTCCTTCTCTCCATCACGCCGTTGACGACGACGCGGCCCGCCTGCCACACGAGCACGAAGACGATGCTGGCGAGGATCGACAGTACCGCCACCGCCGGAACCATCGGCGCGAAGTTCGTCGACATGCGCGAATAGAGCCATTCGGGCAGCGTCGTATCGACGCCGGTCGTGTAGGCCGAAAGCGGCAGATTGCTCCACGACAGGAGAAACGCGAAGAGCGCGCCCGACGACAGGCCCGGCAAGATCTGCGGGAAGGTCACGCGGAAGAAGGTCTGCAACCGGCTCGCGCCCAGATCGAAGGCGGCTTCCTCCTGCGCGCGGTCGAGACCATAGACCTGGATCGACACGATCAAAGTCACGATCGGCACGATCCACACCGCATGGGTGAACACCGCCGTGCGCCAGCTGAGATCGAAGCCCATGGCGCTCAACGAGACGAGCGCCGCCAATCCCAGGACCGATTGCGGAAAGAACACCGGCAGCAACAGGAAGCGCTGATAGAATTTGCGGCCCCTCCAGTCGTAGCGCGCGAAGGCGAGCGCGCCCGGAATGGCGATCAGGACAGAGACCACCGCCACGCACAGGGCGATCTTGAGCGAGGTCATCTGCAGATCGTAGGTCTGCGACAAGCCCAGCGCCTCGCGATAGGGCTCGATCGTCCAGATACGATGCGGAAAGCGCAAATAGCGCGTATTCGCCAGCGAGGCGAGGATGACCGAGACGAGCGGGATGTAGAGGAGGACGAGGACACAGACCGTCCACACCGTCCACCATCTTTGCGACCGCTGCATGTGCGTCCCCCCTCAGCGGCCGAACAGGCGGTCGAGGTCGAGCCGCGACAGCAATGGAAACACCAGGAGCGCCGTGATGAGGCAAAGCACCGTCGCCAGTGCCGAGCCCAAAGGCCAGTCCTGCGCGTAGTTGAAGCGCTGCTCGATGGCAAAGCCGATCGGCACCGCGGATTGCCCGCCCAGCATGTGCGATTCCGACGTCGCGCCCAGCACCAGCACGAAGACGAGGAGGCTGCCGATGATGATGCCCGGCGATGCGATCGGCACCTCGACATAGCGCAATTGCTGCCAGGGGCTCGCGCCCAGATCCTGTGCGGCCTCGACCTGGTCGGCCGGCACCTGCGACAGGCCCAGCACCGTCGGAAAGAGCGCAAAGGGCAGATAGATGTAGAGCAGCCCGATCAAGGTCGCGAGCGGGGTAAACAGCACCGAGCCGATATCGATGCCGAAGAAGTAATTGATCGTGCCGGCAAGGATACCGCCCCTCGGCATAAGAAACAGATGCGCGCCGAAGAGGCGAACCGTCTCGGCAATGAAGACCGGCACCGCGATCATCGTCGCGACGATCGTCGCGAAGCGGCGCGACTTGCGCACCAGGGCCTTGGCGATCGGCCAGGATATCAGCATGGTCAGGATGGTCGTGGCGAGCGCGAAGAACACCGACCAGGCCATCGGTCGCCAATAGCTCTCGCGCACCGCGGTGACGTAGTTTTCGAGGGTGATGTTCGAGGTGAAGCCGAAAGTGCGCGGCGGCATCAGGCTGGTATAGGCGACGAAGGCGAGCGGCAGGAGAAAGCCGGCGATCAGCAGCAGGACCGGCGGCGACATCAGAACAAGCCCCGCTTTCTGTTCACGCTTCATAATCGTTCACTCGTGAATGGCGACGGCATCGGACCAGTCGAAGCCGAGACGGATGCGTTGGCCGGGCTCGGGCGGCGGCATGCCGGCATCGAGCTCGCTGATAAAGGTGCGGTCGTCCATCTTGGCGTGAAGATGGGTGCGCGAGCCGAGCAGATAGCTGTTGAAGCAAACGGCATCGAAGGTCACGTCGGCCCTGCCGTTCTCCGGCAAGACGCGCAGGCGCTCAGGGCGCAGCATCAGCCAGGTCCCTTCGGTTGCGGCAATCCCTGCGCCCAGCGGAATTGTCAGATCCTTCAGCACCATGCCATGTCCGTCCTTTTCGACGCCGAGCAGGTTCACCTGGCCCATGAATTCGGCGACGAAGCGCGAGGCCGGCGCGTTGTAGATCGACAAGGGCTCGCCCAGCTGCACGATCTCGCCGTCGCGCATCACCGCGATGCGATCCGACATCACCATCGCCTCTTCGAGCGAATGCGTGATGTAGACGAAGGTCTTGCCGGTCTCGCGGTTCAGATCCTTCATTTCCATTTCGAGGATCTTGCGCAGGCGATAGTCGATCGCCGAGAGCGGCTCGTCGAAGAACAGGATATCGGGATCGGAGGCAAGGGCGCGGGCCAGCGCCACGCGCTGGCGTTCGCCGCCCGAACAGCGGGTCACCGATTTCGCGTAATAGTCGGCGGGCAATCGCACAAGTTCCATGAGTTCGCGCGCGCGGGCGCGCTTCTTCTGCCGATCCTCGCCGCGCACTGTAAGCGCGAACTCGATATTGTCGCCGACCGTCATGTGATTGAACAGCGCCAGCGACTGAAACACCATCGATGTCGGCCGGCGATTGGCCGGCACGTCATTGATGCGCTTTCCGCGCAGCAGAATGTCGCCCGATGAAGGGATTTCGAGTCCCGCCAGCATGCGGATGAGCGTGCTCTTGCCCGATCCCGACGGACCGACAATGGTGAAGAGTTCGCCTTCCCTGATGTCGAGCGTGACGTTCTTCACGGCGAGCTTGCCGCCGAAATCGCGCGACAGATCGCGCAGCGAGAGAATGGTGTCGGTCCTGGTCATCTCTGCATTTCTACTTCCCTCTCCCCTTGTGGGAGAGGGCGGCGTGCCCTAGCACGCCGGGTGAGGGGTCGCTTCCGTTTCGCCTGGAAGCGGCCGAACAGCGGGTACGCCCCCTCATCCGGCCGCCGCTTCGCGGCGTCCGCCTTCTCCCACGAGGGGAGAAGGCAACGCGTTCGGCCTTACCCGCGGGCTCTCACGGCAGCGGCATAGATGTCGTAGAGCTGGTCATATTGCGGCACGATGTCGAACTCGGTCGCGGCGGCGAGCCGCTTGTCGAGCGTGTCGAACTGCATCGCGTCCAGTTCCTCCTTGGAGAACTTCGCCAGGACCTCCGGCTGCGCCATCTGCGAGACGGGCTGCAGATTGCCGTTGCCGGAGGCGACGATGTAGCTCTGCTCCGGCTTGGTGATCCATTCGAGGAAGTCGATAGCCCTTGGGTTCGGATTGGGATTGTTGATCGCCGAATTGAGCTCGATCCAGTTGATGCCGCCCTTGCCGTCGGCCGGTCCCTTGGGCGGCGAGATCGCCCAGAGATTGTTGTTGCCTTCGCGGCGCGCCGACGCGATCGAGTAGGTCCCGCCGCAGAAATAGGCGTCGATCTCGTTGTTGAGCATGGCGAGGTTCAACTGCACGAAATCGGTGGTCACCGTCTTCGCCTGCTTCATCACCCGGTTCGCCGTCTCGGTGAATTTGGCGACATCGGCTTCCGTCTTGTCCTTGTAGGGGTGGACGCCGGCGATCATGCACAGATCCATGACGTTCCAGTCTTCGTAAGCCAACACGCCGAACTTGAAGTCGGCATTGTTGAACATGTCCCAGCCTTCGTTCTCGGCCATTTCAACCGAGATCTTGTCGGTATTGATCGCGATGTCGAAGGTCTCGAGGCGCTGCACGACCCCTAAGAGATGCTGGCCGTCGCGGCTCATGGCACGCGCATAGGGCGGCTTGAACTTCGGCAGCATGGCCTCATAGAGCGGATCGAAGCGCTCGCGCGGCAGGTCGACGATCAGTTTCTCCGGCCAGAAGAAATTCTTCGCCCAGGGATCGTTGACATTGATGAAGTCCCAGTTCTTGGTTTCGCCGGCGCGCAGGCGGTTGAGCGATTGCGGGTCGGAAATGTGGATCTCGGATTTGATCTTGCTGCCGGTGTCCTTGAGCCACATTTCGGCGAGGCGCGGATCGGCATAGGCATCCCAGCACAAGAGATTGAGCGTGCGGTCCTCCTGCGCCATGGCGCGCGATCCCGCGCCGGTCAGCGCGAGAGCACCGGCCGCGCCCAGATGCGCGAGCAGCCGGCGGCGCGTCATTTCAAAGCCCTTCTGGCCGGCATAGCGGACCGGATTGCGGGCAGCGAGTGTCTTCAGCATGTGGTCGGAATTCATCTTCGTCCTTCCCTGTTGTCCTCGTTAGGCACTGGTTTAAGTCTTCTCGGCTCCGCTTAGCAGCAATGCCGCGCGATCACACGTTAAAGTCAATATTCTCCGGCCATTCGGGCAGTGTCATGCCGCCGTCGAGAATGATCGACTGGCCGGTAATGTAGCGGGCATTCTCGCTCGACAGGAACTCGACCGATGCCGCGATGTCATCGGGATCGGCAAGCCGACCTAGGGGAATGAGGAGCTTCATCTTCGCTTCGTTCTGGGGACCTAAGCCCTTCAGCACCGGCTCGGTGGCGACGACGCCCGGCTCGACCGCATTGATGGTGATGCCGTCCTTGGCAAATTCGAGCGCCATGGAGCGCATCATGCCGTTCATCGCCGCCTTGGACGCGCCATAGATCGCAAGGCCCGTAGCACCCGTGCGATTGCCGGTGATCGAACTCGTCAGCACGATCGTTCCGCGCTTCGACCTGCGCAAGCTCGGCAGAAAGGCGCGGATGGCGAAATAGCAGGCGCGCGCATTGAGCCCGCTCACCAGGTCCCAGTCCTTCGGCTTCGATTCCTCGACGGTGACGGTCGGGTAGATGCCGGCATTGAAGGCGAGCACATCGAGCGCCGCGCCGTCCGCGAGAATGCGCTCCGGCAGGGCCGTCAGCGCGTCGGTGTCGAGCACGTCGGCTGTCACGCATGCGAGTCGGGCCGGCCCCTCGATCCATGCCGGAAGTTTTGCCAGCTCGGCTTCGTTCTTGTCGATGACGATCAGTTGCCCGGGGCGCCGGGCGAGACGCCGGACGATTGCCCTGCCGATCCCCGTTGCGCCGCCGAAAACGACCTGTGCCAGCAATCCCGCCCCCAACTGACCATACTCGCACAAAACTTCGCATATCGCACGTTCGCTCGCAAGGCGGAAACATTTGCGCGGCTGAGCGGTGCCTGGAGGCTGCTTCCATTTTTTTCCCTTGACCAAGTTCGTTTTGTGTTCTATATGGCTGCCATGGACAGGGCCTCAGCCATCGAACACCAGCGCCTGCCGCTCATCGGCCATGTCATGGCGCTCTTCGCCATGATCGGGCTTGTCGAGGGCGGGACCGTCGAGCGGGTGCCGAAGCCGCT
>JAEUMG010000013.1 GCA_016793355.1 Hyphomicrobiales bacterium | reverse complement strand
GACCGGCGCAACCGACGTGACGCTCGACGGTGTCGTCGAGGAACTGATTTATCTTGGCGACCACATCCGCACGCGCCTTTCGGTCTGCGGCCATGATGATTTCATCGTCAAGGTTCCCAACAAGAGCATGCATAACGGCCTCGGCAAGGGCAACAGAGTCAAGCTGGGCTGGAGGGCGCAGGATTGCCGGGCACTTGATTATATCGACCTGCACTGAGGCACTTCAGGGGAGGGTGCGGTGATCGTCATGCGCACTCTCTGGACGAGAACGGTCGTTCTTTTCCTTCTCATCTTCTCCACCGTCTCCCTTCGCTCAGCCTCCCAGGCCGAAGACTATCAGGTTGACCTCGCACTTGTGCTGGCGATCGACTGTTCCTTCAGCGTCGATTCCAACGAATTCCGACTGCAGATGGAAGGACTGGGCCGCGCTTTCTTGCACCGGAAAATCCACGAGGCGATCAGCCAGGGCGCAACCGGCCGCATCGCCGTCACAGCCCTGCAGTGGTCCGACGAAAGCAATCAGATGGTGATCGTGCCCTGGACCATCATATCGAACCCCGATCAGGCCGAGGCCTTGGGGCAGCTTCTGGCGCGCATGCCGCGCCGTCTTGCCGAAGGCGGAACCTCGATCAGTACGGCCCTGCAATTCTCCGCCATGCAGTTCGAATTCGCTCCCTCGGCCGAGCGCCGGGTGATCGACATTTCTTCGGACGGCCGCAACAATATCGGACCGCCGGTCAATCTGGCGCGCGACCGCGTCGTGGCGCGCGGCATCACCATCAATGCGCTGACCATCCTCAATGAATGGCCGACGCTCGATCAGTATTTTGAGCGCAATGTCGTGGGCGGCCAGGGGCATTTCGTCATCCCGGCCGAAGACTACGTCTCCTATGCCGATGCGATCTACCGGAAACTGCTGCGCGAGATTGTCGGGCCCGGAATTTCCTGATGCGCATCGTCACGGCGGACGAAGTCCACGCATCCTGCGATTGGCCTGCTTTGGTCGATGCCCTGGCAAAGGCGCATCGCGGGCCGGAACCGGTGGTTGACCGCTCCGAGCTCCACAGCACCGCGGACAATATCCGCCACACCTATTTCAATCTTCCCGCCTGGCAGCCGGGCGTCGCCATGGGAACCAAGATCGTGACGGTATTCCCGTCGAACCCGGACAGGGGCTCGCTCCCGGCGGTGCAGGCGGTCTATGTCTTGTTTGACGGGGAAGATGGCCGGCCCTTGCTCATGATCGACGGTACCGCGCTCACCTATCGCAAGACGGCCGCGGACTCGGCACTCGGATCGAAGCTTTTGTCGCGGCCCGATTCGGAAGTGTTGCTGATGGTCGGGGCAGGGGCCCTAGCGCCGTTCCTGATTGCCGCGCATCGCGCCGTCAGGCCTGCGATCCGCGACGTGCTGGTGTGGAACCGGCGGCCCGAGAAAGCGGAAGCGTTGGCCCGCGATGTCGGCGGTACCGCGGTGGCCGATCTCGAATCCGCAGTTCGCCGCGCCGACATCGTGTCGACCGCCACCGCCTCGACCGAGCCGCTGGTCAGGGGCGCATGGCTCATGCCCGGTGCCCATCTCGATCTGGTCGGCGGCTTCACGCCAGAAATGCGCGAATGCGACGATGAGGCCGTGACGCGAAGCAGTATCTTCGTCGATTCCCGCTGGTTCGCCGTCGATCAGCCGGGCGACCTCGGCGATCCGATCCGGCGCGGCGTCATCACGCGCGACGCGGTCCGTGCCGACCTCTTCCAATTGTGCAAGGGGGCCATGACTGGACGCAAATCGCCCCAGGAGATAACCCTGTTCAAGAATGGCGGCGGGTCGCATCTCGACCTGTTCACCGCGCTTCACATCTGGACCGAATTGCAATGACCCAGCCGGGAGAAACGCAGCGGCGGCGGCGCATTGGCGACCGCCGCGGGGCTCCCATTGCCCAGATGCCCTGGAGGCAGCTCGTCAATCCGCTGCCTCCCACCAAGCTCATTTCCGATGACGAGGTCGAGGCGCTGCACGAAGCGGCGCTGACCATCCTGGAAACGATCGGCATTCGGTGCCAGGTCGCCGAGGCCCGCGAAATATTCCGCAGGGCCGGTGCGATCATCGATGAGACTGACGCGCGGGTGTGCGTCGGCCGCGACATTGTCGAGGCGGCACTCACGACCGTTCCATCGCAGTTTGTCATGACCCCGCGCAACCCGGCGCGTGAAGTGCGCATTGGCAATGAGTTTCTCACCACCGCCGCCGTGCTCGGCCCGCCCAACTGCTCCGATCTCGAACGCGGACGCCGCTCCGGCACGCTCGCCGACTTCACCGATTTCCTGAAGCTCACCCAGGTTTTCAACATCGTCCAGATG
>JAEUMG010000372.1 GCA_016793355.1 Hyphomicrobiales bacterium | reverse complement strand
ATCCGAGTAGCTTCTGCAGGTAGCCAAATTGTGCCTAACCGCGGTTCTCAGCGCTCAAACCGCGGTTCAGTTTTAGCTGCACTTTGGCGGCAGCTTCACCTTTTGTTACTTGACCGTCCTTGTTGGCGTCGAGACCTTTGTTTAGCTTATAGGGCTTGCTCGGTTCTGCAAACAGAACATAGGCGTCCGGCTTTCCTACGGCCTTTGGCCAGAGAATTGCCATGTATAGAGACGAAAGGGAACCGACCTTGCCTATATGGGGCGCGAAATACTTTTGCACATAATCGAGTTGTTCCTCTGCGGACATGGCTTTCAGCGCCGCGATCGAAGTACCCAGCGATGAAGCCGTATTAGGCATGAACTGGATGAGACCCGTCGCTTTGCTTGCGGAGTTTTGCTTTGAAGGTGAGAAGGTCTCGCCTGTTTCGAACGCCATCGCCGCCATCAGATGGCTTGGATCACAGCCTAGTTCATTCGAGATCGCGATAACCTCTGATTTGAACTTTGCACTAACGCGTTTTCCCCATGCGACTTCAACCATGATTTCCTCCCCTATCGTTAGGGAAGAATATCAGTAGATTCCTTTAGGTCAAGTGCGTTCGCTCACTGCGCCAGGCTCTCGATATAAGCGGAAAGGGCGGATGCCTGTTCGGGGGTCATCTCCCATTCCGGCATGGCCGGATGGCCGACTACGATCCCTTCAACAAAGGCCTCCTCGAGCTCGCTGGGATGATATTTTTGCGGGATGGTGCGGAAGGGCGGAGCGGCGGCAAAGGGGCTGTCGCCGGTCACCTCGATATTGTGGCAGGTCGCGCAATTGAGCTCCGCCAGTTCGCGCCCGAGATCGACCACGGTCTGACCCCCCGCCTGCACGGCAGGCGCGGCACGGAGGAGGGCAAGAATGACCAGCGCGGCAAGGGCACGATTCATCGGAACATTCCTAAACCCGCCGCTCGCCGTTTCCTTGACCTGAATCAAGCTAGCCTCCGGCGGCTCCCGCCGCAATGGAACACCGCTCAGCGCTGGCCGGAAAAGGCAGGCGGATCGCTTGCCGGGAACGATTCATCCGCTGCTTCGTCCACTTCATCCCAACATGGCGGCGGATCGCGCATCGATTCGGGGCCGGCCGGACGGACATAGTCCGGCGGCCCGACAACACGTCTGCGTTTGCCCGTCATGTCCGGACTCCGCTGAAGGGCCTGACACAGCCTCGCCGCCCGGCGGCAAGACTACCATTGCAGGCTGAAATGCGGAAATGCCGGTCCGGTTCAGGCGGATTTGCGCGCGTCGACCGCCCAGGGACCGGGGCCCGCCGCGGCGAAATAGAGGAAGATGAAGCAATAGAGCACGGCGAGCTCGCCGCCATTGAGGATCGGGTGAAAGCCCTGCGGGGCATGGGCCATGAAATAGGCAACCGCCATGAATCCCGACAATACGAAGGCGGCGATGCGGGTGAACAGGCCGATGATGATCAATGTGCCGCCGAATAATTCGAGGAAGCCGGCAATGCCGCCGAGCGAGAAGGTCTGCAGGCCGTCGAACATGGCAATATGCGGGAAACCGAAATGCTTGGCGGTTCCATGCGCCAGGAAAAGCAGGCCGGTCATGATGCGCAGGATGCTGAGCAGCGGCCCGGACCAGCTTTCCGGAATGATGCCTGTATTCGTCGTCATGCGAATCCCCTCTGTTTTGCTGTCGACCGGAGGGATTTAGGGGTGGATAGAAACTGTAACAACTGAAATGCTTATTTGTCACGAAACCGTGAAATTCGACTGTCCGATCTCGTCGAGGATTTCGGCGAACCAGGGCGTCGCCGGATCGAATTTCCTGCCGCCCTTGATGCGCTCGAACTCGATGGCGCGCAGGACGCCGCCTCTTTCTTCATCATGACCGATGACGCCGGGCCTGCCCGCAAGCCCGCAATCGACGGCGAGGTCGACCATGCCCTGAATGAGGCGTAGGTCCTCCGCATTTGCCGCGGCCGAGCGGCAGAAATAACCGGATTTCTGCACGATGGTGCGCTCGGCGCCGATCGCCTTGGCGAATTGCCGGCCGAACCATTCGCCGACATTGACTTCATCCAGCTTCACATGTCCGAAGGCGTCGCGGCCGAACTTGCGGCCCGACTGCTCGAGTTCCTCGACGATCTCATTGGCATAAGCGCCTTCGCTGATGAACATGTTGACGGACGTCTTGGTCGCCATGACCGCCCTGAGGCGGCGCGCTTCGGCGGCCATGTCGATCTTCATCTCGGGGAGATAGATCGCATCGAGATCCTTCTGCCCGCGCGACAGATTGAGCCCGGGCAGGAATTCGATATGCGACAGGCGATGGCGCCACGCACGGGCTGTCGCCGCGGTAAGCCAGCCGCAATGGCGGCCCATGATCTCGTGCACGACGAGGGTGTTGAGGCGGGCCTTGCCCTCATTGACGATGTTCTCGAAGAAATTGGCACCCTGCTCGGCGGCGGTGGCGGCACCGAGCGTCTGGCGGATCGGGACCACGTCGTTGTCGACGGTTTTGGGCAGGCCGACGACGGTAAGCCCGTAACCATGCCGCGCCAGATAGGCGGCAAGGTCGGCGGCGGTGGTGTTGGTGTCGTCGCCGCCGATCGTGTGGAGGATGGTGATGCCGTCCTTGCGCAACCGGTCAGCTGCGACTTTCAGCGGATCCTCGCCCTCCTTGATAAGGCCGCGCTTCACATTGTCGGCGGCATTGGTGAGCTTGACGCGGCTCGAGGCGAGCGGCGTTCCGCCATGCTTGTGCAGCACATGGGCGCGGCGGCGCACCTCGGGCGTGACTTCGACGGACTTGCCGGTGAGGAGACCGGCATAGCCGCCGAGATAGCCGATCAGCGGCGCTTCGGGTGCAAGATCGGTATAGCGCTGGATCAGGCCGCCGACGGCGGAGGAGAGGCAGGGCGCCAAGCCCCCGGCGGTGAGCATGGCGATCTTGGGTTGGGGCATGGCGGAC
>JAEUMG010000365.1 GCA_016793355.1 Hyphomicrobiales bacterium | reverse complement strand
GGCCGTCATCGCTGCTTCACCCGGTTGAGCGCCTTCACATAAATATTGGCGAGGCCGAAGACCGCGACAAAGAGAATGATCGCGAAGGCGGACGAGTATCCGGTGCGCCACTTTTCGAAGGCCTCACGCTTGAGCGTGATGGAGGCGACTTCGGTGGTCGAGCCCGGACCGCCGCCGGTCAGGAGGTTGACCATGTCGAACATCTTGAAGTTCTCGATGCCGCGGAACAGGACCGCCAGCATGATGAAGGGCATGGCCATGGGCAGCGTGATCGACCAGAACTGCCGCCATTTCGATGCGCGGTCGACCTCGGCCGCCTCATAGATGTAATCGGGAATGGAGCGCAGGCCCGCCAGGCAGATCAGCATGACATAGGGCGTCCACATCCAGGTATCGACGATGATGATCGACCTGGGCGACAGCGAAACCGAGCCCAGCATCTCGAAGGACGACGGCTCGATGCCGGTGAAGAAGGAGACGGCATAGTTGAAGAGCCCGATCTGCGGCTGATAGAGGAACTTCCAGAAATTGCCGACCACGGCCGGCGACAGCATCATCGGGACCAGAATGATCGTCGTCCAGAAGGCGTGGCCGCGGAATTTGCGGTCGATCAGATAGGCGAGCGCAAAGCCCAGCACCGTCTGCAGCACGATGGTCCAGAAGACGAAATGGGCTGTCGCCTGCATCGCCGCCCAGACATCGGCCGAGCCCAGAATGTCCTGGTACCATTTTGTGCCGACATTGGCGATCGGCCGGTTGGGGCGGTTCGCCTGATAATTGGTGAAGGAGAGATAGATCGTCCAGATCAGCGGGAAAATGTTGATGGCGAGCAGCAGGATGATGGTAGGCGCAATGAAGAGCCAGGCAATGGCCGTATCGGAAAGCCCGCGCACGCGCCTGACCAGCGACCTCGGCGTCGCTTTCGCCGCGCGGTCGGCGATGCTCTCGAGAGATGTTTCCTTTGTCGATGCCATTGCCATTTTCGGGGTGCCCACGGGCCTTCCCCGCCTCGCATGGAGGCGGGGTTGCCGGTTCGTGTCAAGCCGGACGAACTAGTTGGAGATCTTGCCTTCTTCCTTGAAGACTTCCGTCCAGTCGGCGATGAGCGCGTCAAGCGCCTCCTTGGCGGTCCCCTTGTCGGCCACGACATAGTCGTGCAGACGCTTCTGCATGGCCTGGAGGAGCGATGCGTAAGCCGGCTCCTGCCAGAAGTCCTGAACACCGCCCATGGCGAGCAGGAAGTCGGCCGCGAAGGGCTGCGAGTCCTTGAAGCCCGGATCGTTCAGGACGGCATTGTGGCAGGCATAGCCGCCAAGCTGCCACCACTTCTTCTGCACGTCCGGCTGGGCGAACCATTTGATGTAAGCCAAGGCGCCGTCCATGTTGTCGGTATTGGCGACAACCGAGATGCCCTGGCCGCCGAGCGTCGAAGCCGCGACCTTCTCGGAGGGATTGACGAAGAAGCCGACCTTGTCGCCGCCAACCTGCTCGTCCTTGTACATGCCGGGCATGAAGGCGAACCAGTTCATCATCATGGCAACCTGGCCCGATTTGAAGGCGTCCAGGCCCTCGCCCATGTAGCTGTCGGTATAGCCCGGCGGCGTGCAGCACTTGTAAAGCGCCTTATAGGCTTCGAGACCCTTGATCGCGTCTTCGGAGTTGACCGCGCCTTCCATGTCGTAATGGCCGGGGGTCTTTTCGTATTTGAAACCGAAGGAATAGAGCGCCGAGGTTGCGCCCATGGTGATGCCTTCGGACGCACGCTCGGTGAAGATGGCGACGCCATAGACCTTCTTGCCGTCGATCTCGCGGCCCTGGAAGAACTCGGCGACTTCCTTCATTTCCGTCCAGGTCTTGGGCGGCGCCAGATCGCGATTGTACTTGGCCTTAAATTCGGCCTGGAGCTCGGGCTTGGCGAACCAGTCCTTTCGATAGAACCAGCCATTGGCATCGCCCATCGCCGGCAGCGCCCAGTAATTATCCGTACCCTTCGGCCAGGTCGAATAGGCATAGACGGTGGCCGGAGCGAAATCGGCCATCGAGATGCCTTCCTTGGCAAAGAAGTCGTTGAGCTTCACATATTGCTGGTTCTCGGCCGCACCGCCGATCCACTGCGAATCGCCGATAAGGAGATCGCAGAGCTTGCCGCCCGAATTGAGCTCGTTCAGCATGCGGTCGGCGAAGTTGGGCCACGGCACGAATTCATACTTCATGGTGATGCCGGACTGCTTCTCGAAATCCTTGGAGAGTTCGACAAGCGCATTGGCCGGATCCCAGGCCGCCCAGCACAGTGTCAGTTCCGATGCTTCCGCCCTGGTCTGGCCGGCGGCAGCGACAAAGGCCGCGAGCCCGAAAGCGGCGGCAGTCTTGAGGTAGGTCTTCATATGCTTCCTCCCATGGTGGAGCACAGCCTGGCCCTGAAGACGACCAAGCTTGCTATTCAGCCGGCAAAGGCTGAAGCCTGTCGCGGCTTGCCGCCGCGTGTTTAGTGATTTGTTTAGTGAACCAAAAAATACTAAACATGACAAGCCAAAATCGTCGCTGCGGCGCAGCAATTCTGAATCGCATTTGTTTAGTCAGTGTTTAGCGGATGTTTAGTCATTGTTTAGCGCACTAAACACGCAGGTGCAGCATCAACCGCGCTCTGGAAACGCCTTGCGGATCGCCTCGCGGTTGGCGGCGATCACGCCGCGCTCGGTGATGAGGCCGGTCACGAGGCGCGCGGGCGTCACATCGAAAGCGTAATTGGCGACCGGCGAACCATCGGGAATGATGGTCACGGTTGCGATCACGCCATCGGCCGTGCGGCCGGTCATCTTTGCCACTTCATCGCCGGAGCGTTGCTCGATCGGGATCTCGCGCACGCCGTCATGCAAGCCGAAATCGATCGTCGGCGAGGGCAGTGCCACATAGAAGGGCACGTTATTGTCGTGCGCGGCGAGCGCCTTGAGGTAGGTGCCGATCTTGTTGGCGACATCGCCATTCGCTGTCGTGCGGTCGGTGCCGACGATGGCGAGGTCGACCATTCCATGCTGCATCAGATGCCCACCGGTATTGTCCGGAATGATCGTATGCGGCACGCCATGCTGGTTGAGTTCCCATGCGGTGAGGGAAGCGCCCTGATTGCGCGGGCGCGTCTCGTCGACCCAGACATGGATGTCGATGCCGGCCTCGTGAGCCATGTAGATCGGCGCCGTGGCCGTGCCCCAATCGACGGTCGCCAGCCAGCCGGCATTGCAATGGGTGAGCACATTGACGCGTTCGCCCGCCTTGCGCTCGGCAATGTCGCGGATGATGCCGAGGCCGTGGCGGCCGATCGCCTTGTTGATCTCGACATCCTCGTCGCAGATCTCGGCCGCGCGCTTATAGGCGGCCACAGCGCGCGCCTGCGTTCCCAAAGGCCGCAGGACGCGCATCATCTCATCGAGCGCCCAGCGCAAATTCACCGCGGTGGGGCGCGTCGCGTAGAGCCGGTCATAGGCCCTTTCCAGGCCGGCATCGGAGGCATCGGCGCGCATGGCGAGCGCCATGCCATAGGCGGCCGTCGCGCCAATCAACGGCGCGCCGCGTACCAGCATGTCCTTGATCGCATGGGCGGCATCATCGACGGTTTTGAGCCTGACGATCTCGAAGCGATGCGGGAATTTGGTCTGGTCGATGATCTCGACGCCTTTCCCATCGGGCCCAAGCCAAATCGTGCGATAGGGCTTGCCGTTGACTTTCATTGCAATCTCCTAATTCAACAAACCGGCTGCCCGTGCAATCCGTGCGAGACCGATTATGGCGGCATTCTCCGGGCCGATCGCCGCCTTCACATCGCAGAGCGCACAAGCCGTGGCATAGCGTTCGGCAAGAGCGGCGGAAGCCAGGATCGTTACGCTCTCGCCCGATTTCAAGTCGTGCGTTGCCGCGGCGATCTCGCTGCCGATGAGCACGCCGGAGAGATAGGACGGCAACGCGGTGGATTCGAGCGTGCCGAAGAGGCCGAGTGTGCGCGTGCCGAAGATCGTGTGCAGCAAGAGCTCGGGCGCCGCCGCGCCACGCCTGACGCCGGCCCTGAAGGCCGCATCATCGTCACCCTCTCCGCTCATCAGGCGGCCGAGGATCGTGTGGCCCTTGAGCACCGCATAGACCTCACCGGTCATATAGGTCGCGAAACGATCGATGCGGCCATCAATCACGGCCAGCCATTTGGAATGAGTCCCCGGCAAGAGATAGGCGCCATTACCATTTGCGAGCGCGCCAAGCACCTGTGTTTCCTCGCCCCGGATGACATCGGGAGTGCCATTCGCATCATTGCAGGTGAGGCCGGGCACGAAGACGATCCTGCGTCCGCTACGTGTCGTGAGCGAGACAAGTTTAGCTGCGATTTCAGCCAGTCCTGCGGGGCATGGGCAATAGGGCGCTTCGATCCAGCCCTGGCGGCTGCCGATCATCCCGGATGCGATGACAGGCAAACTGTCGGGCCAGCCTTCAACGCTCTTTGCGAAGACCTCTTCAAAGCGCCCCGCTGCGGCAAGGATGCCGTCCGGCGACCGGCGCGCCTCGATCACGCTGCCGTCCTTCGCCGCGAGATAGGCCCGAAGCGTCGTGGTTCCCCAATCGAGACCGATGAAAGCCGGCGTCACAGCGCCTTCATTCCGGACGGCTTGTAGCGTTCGGCAACAATCTTGAGCTTGTTGCGCAAGGGCTTGCCGAAGACCGGCACGTCGATCTCGAACTCATCGCCATTCTCGGTCTTGATGCCATCGGCGATCGAGAGCGTGCCCGTGCCGAAGTAATGGACGTGCACATCGCCGGGATGGCGGAACGGCTCGTATTTGAAATGATGGAATTCAAGATTGGCGAGCGTGTGCGACATGTTCGCCTCGCCGGTGAGAAACGGCTTTTCCCAGATCATCTGGCCCTTTCGATAGATGCGGCTCATGCCCTCGACATGGGCGGGCAAGGGGCCGATCAGCAGTTCCGGTCCGATGGCGCTCTGGCGCAGTTTCGAATGCGCAAGATAGAGATAGTTCTGCCGCTCCATCACATGATCGGAATATTCATTGCCGAGCGCATAGCCGAGCCGCCAGGGCTTGCCCTTTTCATCGATCATGTAGATGCCGGCTACCTCCGGTTCCTCCCCGCCGTCGAGCGCATAGGCCGGCCGCTCGAGCGCATCGCCGGGTCCTTTAAGCCAGCGGCCGTCGCCCTTGTAGAACCATTCCGGCTGGACGCCGGCCTTGCCCTTGGCGGGCTTGCCGCCTTCGAGCCCCATCTTGAACATCTTGAGCGAGTCGGTGAGTTCCTGCTCCGTCGCCTCGAGCTTCTTGTGCATGCTGTCGCGCGCCGCGGCCGAGCCGAGATGGGTGAGGCCGGTCCCCGTTACCAGACAGTGGGCGGGGTCGGGATGATCGACGGGTGCGAGAATGCGCTTTTCCTTGAGCAGGCCGGCATAGTCCAGGCTCCTGGACCCGGCAAGCTTCCTCGCCATCGCGGCAAGCCGCTCGCCGGATTTGAGGGCGAGCTTCGCAAGATCGACGGTGCGGGCGACCTTGCCCAGGGTCACGATCCGGTCGCCATCGACGATTCCGACCCGCCGTTTACCGCTCTCGTCGCAAAATTGAACAATATGCATGCGCAAATCCTCCCCCCTACCCCCGGTCGCCCGCCTGTTGTATCAGCGGTGAAGAGAAATATGACGCCCCATTGGAAAATGACAGAGGCAACCGCTAACAAGCCCAGTCCAATGAGGATGCCACAAAATGGGTCATCCGCAGGAGCGAACAGACATGCCGCTTGACGATGCCCCGAAACCAGCCCCGCGATCGACCGATGCGGGAACGCTCGCCGCCGAAATCCTCGAAAAGCTCACCTATGCCGTCGGCAAGGATCCGATCGTCGCGCAGCCGCATGACTGGCTTGCGGCGGTGAGCCTTGCGGTCCGCGACCGCGTCATCGATCGCTGGATGGATTCGACGCGCGATGCCTATCACAAGAATTCCAAGCGCGTTTACTATCTCTCCCTCGAATTCCTGATCGGCCGCCTGCTGGTCGACGCCATGACAAATCTGGGTCTGGTCGATTCGATCCGCACGGCCCTGTCGGAGTTCAAGGTCGATTTCGACCAGATCGTCGCGCTCGAGGCCGATGCGGCGCTCGGCAATGGCGGCCTCGGCCGGCTTGCCGCCTGTTTCATGGAGGCCATGGCGAGCGTCGATATTCCGGCTTACGGTTACGGCATCCGCTACGTCCACGGCCTGTTCCGCCAGAAGATCAAGGACGGCCATCAGATCGAATTGCCGGAAGACTGGCTCTCGCACGGCAACCCCTGGGAATTCGAGCGCCGCGAAAGCGCCTATGAGATCGGCTTCGGCGGTTCCGTCGAAAGCTCGGGCTCGGGCGAGGCGGCCAAGCAGATGTGGCGGCCGCAGGAGAAGGTCCTGGCGATCGCCTATGATACGCCGATCTGCGGCTGGCGCGGCAATCGCGTCAATACGCTGCGCCTGTGGTCGGCGCGGGCCGTAGACCAGATCCAGCTCGATGCCTTCAACCGCGGCGACCATATCGGGGCGCTTGCCGATCGCGACCGCGCCGAGGTCATCACCCGCGTGCTCTATCCCGCCGATTCGACGCCGGCGGGACAGGAACTGCGCCTGCGCCAGGAGTATTTCTTCGTCTCGGCGTCACTGCAGGACCTGGTGCGCCGGCATGTGCAGCAGTTCCACACGATCCTCAATCTTCCCGACAAGGTTGCCATCCAGCTCAACGACACGCATCCGGCGGTCGCCGTCGCGGAAATGATGCGCCTGCTCGTCGATCATTACGGATTGCCCTGGGCCGATGCCTGGGAAATGACCCGCAAGGCGATCTCCTACACCAATCACACGCTGTTGCCCGAAGCGCTCGAAAGCTGGCCGGTCTCGCTCTTCGAGCGCCTCCTGCCGCGCCACATGCAGATCATCTACGCGATCAATGCCAGGCTCCTGAAAGACGCACGCGACCAGCAGAAGGCGAATGAAGACCAGCTCTCCTCGCTCTCCCTCATCGACGAGCAGAACGGCCGGCGGGTCCGCATGGGCCAGCTTGCCTTTGTCGGCTCGCACAAGGTGAACGGCGTCTCCGCCCTCCACACCGAACTGATGAAGGAGACGGTGTTTCGCGATCTGCACGCGCTTTTCCCCGACCGCATCGTCAACAAGACCAACGGCATCACGCCGCGCCGCTGGCTGATGCAGGCCAATCCGCGCCTGACCAGGCTGGTGCGCGATGCGATCGGCGACAAGGTGCTCGACAATATCGACGACCTGTCGGAGCTCAACAGGCTCGCAAGCGATGCCGAGTTCCAGCGGCGCTTCGCCGAAGTGAAGCGGGCGAACAAGGCCGATCTCGCCCGCCTCATCAATCGCGATCTCGGCATCCAGCTCAATCCGTCGGCGCTTTTCGACGTGCATGTGAAGCGCATCCACGAATACAAGCGGCAGCTGCTCAACATCCTGGCCACGATCGCGACCTATGAGAGCATCCGCTCGCATCCCGAAAAGACCTGGGTGCCGCGGGTCAAGATTTTCGGCGGCAAGGCGGCCGCCTCGTACTGGCAGGCAAAACTCATCATCAAACTCGTCAATGACGTGGCCAAGGTCATCAACAACGACCCGGCGGTGCATGATCTCCTCAAGGTCGTGTTCGTGCCGAACTACAATGTGAGCCTTGCCGAAACGATCATTCCGGCCGCCGATCTCTCCGAGCAGATCTCGACCGCCGGCATGGAAGCTTCGGGCACCGGCAACATGAAATTCGCGCTCAACGGCGCGCTCACCATCGGCACGCTCGACGGCGCCAATGTCGAAATCCGCGACCGGGTCGGCGCCGACAACATCGTCATCTTCGGTCTCACCGCCGAGGAGGTCGAAGCCTGCCGCCGCAACGGCCACGATCCGCGCGCGATCATCGAGGCCAATGCGCATCTGCGCGAGGTTCTCGATGCGCTCAGCTCCGGCGTGTTCTCGCCGGACGAGCCCAAGCGCTATGAGGGCCTCGTCGATCTCCTATACAACAGCGACTGGTTCATGGTCGTCGCCGATTTCGCCGCCTATCTCGAGGCCCAGGCCGAGGTCGACCGGTTGTGGATGCGGCCGGCGAAGTGGCATGCAATGACGATCGCCAATACCGCCAACATGGCGTGGTTCTCGGCCGATCGCACCATCCGCGATTACGCTTGGGAAATCTGGACGGTGCCGACGAAGTGAGCGCGGGCCGGTAGCGCAGCCTGAAGCTGCAGGCTACCATTTCCCACACGCAGGAATAGAAATCAATTCTAGGGC
The DNA here is from genome assembly GCA_016793355.1 of Hyphomicrobiales bacterium. Lineage (GTDB taxonomy): Bacteria > Pseudomonadota > Alphaproteobacteria > Rhizobiales > Aestuariivirgaceae > JAEUMG01. The sequence continues at coordinate 379 of JAEUMG010000365.1, read as the reverse complement.
CGATTCCGAGGCCGTGGAGAGCCTTCAGGAATTTCCGGCTATCCCCCTACCTGCCAGGCCGCTGGAGGCCCGTACCGGCCTTCTCCGGCGTCCTGAGAGGCCTTCTGACGGCTGATGTTCCTCATATGTACCGAAGGCGTCGAGAAGGGCTGGGGGCCAAGACTATTGATTAATGATCGGGCATTCCGGGGCGGTGCCCAAGAATGAAGCAGGGGTCGCGATCGGCTTCGACTGCCCCGCCATTTCAGGGCCGGCAAACATTGCAGCCTCGGGTCCTCGCTCGCCCCAGCGCAGCCGCCTGCCGAAAAGCTTCGTCCCTGTCGGCGTAAGGGCCGTGCCACTTGCCGTGCGCAATTGAGCCGCCCCGGCCCGTGCCTTT
>JAEUMG010000328.1 GCA_016793355.1 Hyphomicrobiales bacterium | reverse complement strand
CGCGGATTGGTCAAGGTCGCGGTGTCCGTGACCACGCTCGACCCGAAGCTCGCGCGTTCGATGGAGCCGCGTGCGTCGACGCCCGCCAAGCGCCTGGGCGCGCTCGAAATCCTCTCCGCCGCGGGCATTCCGACGGTGGCGATGGTCGCGCCGATCATTCCGGCCGTGAATGACAGCGAGATCGAGGCGATCCTCAAGGCAGCGAGCGCGGCGGGCGTGCGCGAGGCGGGCTACGTGCTCCTGCGACTGCCGCTCGAAGTGCGCGAACTCTTCAAGGAGTGGCTGGACAGTGACATGCCGGACAGGGCGGCCAAGGTCATGTCGCTCGTCCGGCAGACGCGGCAGGGCAAGGAAAATGACGCGAGCTTCGGACGGCGGATGACCGGGTCGGGCCCCTATGCCTGGTCGATCGGGCGCCGCTTCGAGTTGGCCTGTCAGCGTCTCGGCCTCAATCGCGACCGGCTCAAGCTCTCGACCGAACAGTTCAGGCGCCCGGCGCATCCCGGCGAACAATTGAGTTTGCTATAACCATGACACAATCCGAGAAAGCTCAAGCCTTCGCTATCGCTTCATGCTGACGGGACTGGCTGGCATGAGGCTGGCCGTCGACGATCTCGCACGCGCCGGCGGCGCCTTCGCGACGAGGGGACTTTCGACTTCAACGATGCCGCCAGACCATTCGCCGAACTCAAGGGGTTGTTTTCAACAGGCGACACGCGGAACGATTGACGGTTTTGCGCTGAAGCCGCCACACTGGCGGCATGGCCAAGGCCGATTCGAAAGGCCCTCACTATCGATTCGAGCGCGCTGCCTTGAAGCAGGGCGCGCGGTTCGTTGCGGGCATCGACGAGGCGGGCCGCGGCCCGCTTGCGGGCCCCGTCGTCGCCGCCGCCGTGATCCTCGATGGGCGCCGTATTCCGCGCGGCATCGACGACTCGAAGGCGATGACACCCGAAGCGCGCGAGACCGTCTATGCGGCAATCGTGAGTTCGGCACGCGTCGGTGTCGGCATTTGCGACGCCGGCTGCATCGATCGCATCAACATCCTGAACGCGACGCTTGAGGCCATGGCGCTGGCGCTCCGCGAGATAGGCGATGTTCCCTGCCTCGCACTCGTCGACGGCAACCGATCCCCGCAGCTTCCCTGCCCGGTGCAGTGCATTGTCGAAGGCGATGCGCAGTCGCTTTCGATCGCCGCCGCCTCCATCGTCGCAAAGGTGCGCCGCGACCGGATCATGCTCGAACTCGACCGCGAATTCCCCGGCTATGGCTTCGCGCAGCACAAGGGTTATGCAACGCCCGAGCACCGCGCGGCCCTCACCCGCCTCGGGCCCTGCAGCCAGCATCGGCGTTCCTTCGCGCCCGTCCGCGAGGTCGCGTTAACCATTTGTTAAGGATTTGATTCACCCGCGAATCCCTTTGATTCATCATGTGGAATCGAAGCTGGTGAGTTGCGTTGCGGGTGCTGCATGGGGTTCGAGACACGGCCTGATCTCAAGCCGTTATACAATACTGTTCTGGTCGGAGACTGCCTCAGTGAGCTCGCCCGCATCCCGTCGGGAAGCGTCGATCTCGTTTTCGCGGATCCGCCTTACAATCTGCAGCTCGCCGGCGACCTGACGCGTCCCGACCAGAGCAGGGTCGACGCGGTCGACGATGATTGGGACAAGTTTGCGAGTTTCGCCGATTACGACCGCTTCTCGCGCGCCTGGCTCGAGCATTGCCGCCGCGTGCTCAAGCCCAATGGCGCCATCTGGGTCATCGGTTCGTATCACAACATCTTCCGGCTCGGTACGATCCTGCAGGATCTGGATTTCTGGATTCTCAACGACGTGATCTGGCTCAAGACCAATCCGATGCCGAATTTTCGCGGCCGGCGGTTCACCAATGCGCATGAGACCTTGATCTGGGCGGCGCGCGCGCAAGAATCGCGACCCACCTTCAACTACGAGGCCATGAAGACCTTCAACGACGATCTGCAGATGCGGTCGGACTGGCTGCTACCTTTGTGCACCGGACCCGAAAGGCTGAAGACGGCGAGCGGCGAAAAGCTCCATCCCACGCAGAAGCCGGAAGCCTTGATCTATCGCGTCCTGCTTGCCTCGTCGAAGCCCGGCGATGTCGTGCTCGATCCGTTTTTCGGCTCCGGCACCACCGGCGCGGTAGCGAAGCGGCTCGGCCGGAATTTCATCGGCATCGAGCGCGATCCGGATTATGCCGAGGCGGCGCGGCGCCGGATCGCGGCGATTGAACCTTTGTCGAAAGAAGTACTCACCGTCGCCGCCGGAAAGCGCGCCGAGGCCCGCATTCCGTTCGGCGCGCTGATCGAACGCGGCCTCATCAAGGCCGGCGATACGCTGCACGATCCGACACAGCGCATTGCGGCGCGGGTGCGCGCCGACGGGTCGATCGCAAGCCGCGATGCCTCGGGCTCGATCCACAAGATCGGCGCGCATGTCCAGGGCGCGGAAGCCTGCAATGGCTGGACGTTCTGGCATGTTCGCAAGGGCCCGAATCTCGTCCCGATCGATGTGTTGCGCCAGCAATTGCGTTCGGAGCTCGCCGCGGGCCGATGAGCGAACGCTTCGTCCGCGAAGGGTGCGTCGCCGATGCGGCGCGCATCGCCGAGATATACAATGAGGGCATTGCCGACCGCATCGCGACCTTCGAGACCGAATTGCGCGGCCCGGATCAGATCGCTGCCTGGTTTGCCAATGACTATCCGGTGCTTGTCGCCGGCGTCGATGATCGCGTCATGGCCTATGCGGCGGCTTTCCCCTATCGCAGCCGGCCCTGTTATGACGGTGTGCGCGAGTTCTCGATCTATGTAGCGCGCGAAGGTCGCGGCAGGGGTTTCGGCCGCGCCGCGCTTACCGGGCTGATCGAGGAGGCCGGCCGGCGCGGGTGGTGGAAGCTCCTGTCGCGCATTTTTCCCGAGAACACCGCAAGTCTTAAGCTCTGCGACTCGCTCGGATTCCGGCGGGTGGGGATTTATGAGAAGCATGGCAAGCTCGACGGCGTCTGGCGCGATGTCGTCATCGTTGAAAAGCTTCTGGTCTGAAACCTTTCGCTTGCGCGCCGAATGCGATAGAAGGCCCGCGCTTCCCCAATCCGGAGACTTACCGTGGCCGACCGCCAGCAGACCTCATTTCTTTTCGATCTCGACGGCACCCTGGTTGACAGCGTCTATGACCATGTCCTCGCCTGGCATGATGCGCTGCAGGAAGAAGGCATCGAGGTCTCGATCTGGCGATTGCATCGGCGCATCGGCATGTCGGGGGGACTGTTCACCAAGGCGCTCGCACGCGAGACCGGCATCGATCTCGGTGAAGAGCGAATCAAGCGGCTGCGCCAGCTTCATGCCGACGCCTATTCGAAGCGGTCCAGCCATACGCGCGCATTGCCCGGAGCACGCGAACTGCTCGATTTCCTGACCGCCAACAAGATTCCCTGGGCGATCGCGACATCGGGCCGGATGGAAACGGCGGGGCCGGTGCTGCAGAAGCTCGGCGTCGATCCGGCAAAGACACCGGTCGTAACGCGCGACCAGGTGCGCTATGCCAAGCCCGATCCCGACCTCTTCCTCGAGGCCGCCAAGAAGCTCGATGTCGACATCGAGCATGCCTGCGTGGTCGGAGACAGTATCTGGGACATGCTGGCGGCGCGGCGCGCGCGTGCGCTCGGTATCGGCCTGCTGTCCGGCGGTTACGGCGCCGAAGAGCTGGAGCGCTCCGGCGCCTATCGTGTCTATGAAGACCCCGCCGACCTCCTCGTCCATATTGACGAGGTCGGCGGGCGCCGCTGATCCGATCAGAACGTCCTGTCGACCGGCTCGCCGAGCGCCATGCGCCCGGCATATTCGGCCTGGGGACCGGCCTGCAGCGGGTGAAAGCGCGCGCCCTGGATATCGCGGAAGCGGCGCTCCAGCCCGCGGTCGCGGAA
>JAEUMG010000382.1 GCA_016793355.1 Hyphomicrobiales bacterium | reverse complement strand
TACTCACGAAACGACCAATCCCCTTCCAACACCCCCTGAAAACGCACTGAACCGCCTGTTTTTGGCGCGCAGAACCTGCCGCGAACCGGTAAATCGGCCGATCACGCTGGCACAGCTTGGCGACTGTCTCTTTGCGGGACTCAGGCTAATCGGCGAAGTCGAAACCGAAACCGGCCCCCTGCCGCTCAAGACCACGCCCTCCGGCGGCGCCCGCAATCCTTTCGAAGCCTATGTTCTCGCGCGCCATGTCGAGGGCCTGGAGCCCGGAATTTTTCACTATGCCGGAAGCCAGCACTCGCTATGCCGGCTGCCCGCCCGTCCTCCCGAAACCGTAGCGGAGCTCCTTGGCGATCAGGACTGGGTGGAGGCGATGCCCTGCATCGTCTTTCTCGTCGCCTATCTCGAGCGGACCATGTGGAAATACAGCGATTCCAACGCCTATCGCGTGGTTCTCATCGAAGCCGGGCATATCGGCCAGAACATCATGCTGGCCGCCGCCGCGGCCGGTCTCTCCGCCTGCCCGACGGCCGCGCTGGCCCATACCGCGATCAGGCATCTGCTCGGACTGACGCGCCTGACGCATGCGCCGCTTTACGCGCTAACGCTCTCCCATCCCGCTGAAATGGTGCCGGCCCGGGTATCTCCGGTGCGAGGAGGCCACTCGTTCCGTCCCGGGCCGGCGGCCCCAGAGGTCCAGGAGATGCGGCGGACCTGAACCAAGGGGCTTGCATGGGCCGCTAAGGGCCTTTCGCACGGGTAAGCAAGGGCCGGGCCAGAGCGGCCGGGCCGGCTTTCATGCAGCGAAACAGGGTAAATCAGGAGGCTTCGATCGCCGATCTCAGATCGGCAAGGAGATCGGCCGTGTCTTCGAGCCCGACCGACAGTCTCAACATGCCGTCGGTGATGCCCATACGGGCCCGCGCTTCCGCGCCGATATTGCGGTGGGTCGTGCTCGCGGGATGGGTAATCAACGACTTAGCGTCACCGAGATTGTTGGAAATATCGATCAATTCCAGCCGGCGCAGCACGTCGAAGGCGCGTGTCTTTCCGCCGGCAACTTCGAAGGTCACCATGGTCCCGCCGGCCGCCATCTGGGCGCGCGACAGGGCCGCCTGCGGGTGGCTGTCGAGATGCGGATAGATCACCCGTGTCACCCCCGGCAGGCCCTCCAGCGCGGCAGCGATGGTCTGGGCTTCCCGGCTCTGATGCAGCACCCGAAGCTTCAACGTCTCGAGGCCCTTGAGCAGCACCCAGGCATTGAAGGGCGAGATCGAAGGGCCGGTGTGCCGCAGGAAGGGCTTGAGCAGCTCTTCCTTGAACTTGCGGGTGGAAAGGATGGCACCGCCCAGCACCCGGCCCTGCCCGTCAATGTGCTTGGTCCCGGAATAGACGATGACGTCGGCCCCATAGGTCAGCGGTTTCTGCAGGATGGGAGTGGCAAAGATATTGTCGACCACGACAGTGGCGCCGACCCTCCTCGCCATCTCGACGACCGCCGCGAGGTCGATCACTTCCAACGTCGGATTAGATGGCGTCTCGAGGAATACACACTTCGTATCGGCTGTGATCGCCTTGCGCCAGGCATCGAGATCCTTGCCGTCGACAAGCTCGGTGCGGATGCCGAAGCGCGGCAGGATCGATGTCACGATCTGGTAGCAGGAGCCGAACAGGGCCTGCGAGGCGACGAGCCTGTCGCCGGCCTTGAGCTGGCAGGCGAGCGCGCCGAATACCGCCGACATGCCGGAGGCCACGGCATAGCAGGCCTCCGCACCCTCCAGAAGCTTCAGCCGCTCCTCGAACATCGTCACCGTCGGATTGCCGTAGCGGCCATAGACATAGCCGTCATCCTCGCCGGCGAAGCGCCGCTCGGCGGTCTCCGGCTCGTCATAGACGAAGCCCGAATTGATGAAGAGCGCTTCCGATGTCTCGCCATGCGGCGAGCGGTCGAGTCCGCCCCGGACCAGCTTGGTTGCCTCGCCCCAGCGGGCCGGCGATACGTGGCGGCGATCTTTTTTCATCAGCTTTGCACCCAGGGAAGTCCGCACGCCTTCCAGCCGCCGATCGTGCCGCGATGGCCATCCGCATCGCGGTCACCCTCGAAGCCCTGGGCGACGTTCCAGCAATTTGTGTAGCCGATCCCGGTCAAGGCCGCGGCGGCCTGGCCGGAGCGCGCGCCCGAGCGGCAGATGAACAGCAGTTCCGTGTCCTTGGTGAGCCCGGCCCGCTCGATCTCCTTGGCGAAGTCGAGATTGGTCTGCATCGAGGGATAGACCTGCCATGACAACCGGAGCAGCCGCTCGACCGCCGGCACGCCGACATAGGCCCATTCCGGCGCCGTGCGCACGTCGACCAGCACGGCCTGCGGATTGGCCTTGAGGCGCTCGAAGGCCTCGGCGGGCTGGATGTCACCCCTGTGCATTGAAAAAACTCTGTTCTTAATTCCGAACGCGGACCGGACCATAGTCCGAAGCCTCCGGCAAGAAAAGCGTCTTGGCTGCCGTTTCTGGGGTCCTTGACCAGAGCACTATATCCAGTCGAATATAGCGCCCAAAGTGCGAAGGAGCAGCCTCATGCCATCAATGCTGTCGGTTCTGGTTGCCGGCGTTCTTTCGCTGCTAGCCGCTTCCTCTGCGGCGAGAGCGGATGATGCGCCGCCCATCGCCGCGGCCGCCGACCTCAAATTCGCCGTCGAAGAAATCGCCGCTGCATTCAAAGGCGAAACGGGCAAGGAGGTGAAACTTGCCTTCGGCTCTACGGGAAATTTCGCGCGGCAGATCCGCGAGGGTGCCCCTTTTGAGCTCTTCATGGCGGCGGATGAGAAATTCATTCTCGATCTTGCAGAGGATGGCTTTCTCAAAGACGAGGGAAAGCTCTATGCCGAAGGCCGTATCGTCATCATGGTTCCGCACGGCTCCACCCTGAAAGCGGATGCGGCGTTAGACGATCTGGAAAAGGCCCTGGCTGAAGGTAGGGTGAAGAAGTTCGCCATCGCCAACCCCGAGCATGCGCCCTATGGCAAACGGGCTGAAGAGGCCCTCAAGCATCGTGGCCTATGGGAGGCCGTTCAGCCTTTCCTCGTCCAGGGTGAAAACGTGGCGCAGGCCGCGCAGTTCGCAACTTCGGGCAATGCGCAAGGTGGGATCATCGCCTACTCATTGGCCCTTTCGCCCGAAGTCTCCAATCGCGGCACTTTTGCGCTGATCCCGGATGACTGGCACGAACCGCTCCTGCAACGCATGGCACTGAGCAAGAAGGCAACGCCCGTGGCCGAGGCGTTCTATGCCTATATGAGCTCGCCCGCGGCGCGCGAAATCATGAAGCGTTATGGTTTCGTGTTGCCGGGTGAAGCGGCCGCTGCAACAAACTGATGGACT
>JAEUMG010000261.1 GCA_016793355.1 Hyphomicrobiales bacterium | reverse complement strand
CACCCCTCATCCTTCGGATCAGCGCTTCGCGCGCATCTGAGGACGAGGGGCTGTTTCTATGGGCGCTCCACCATCATACTTGCCCCTCTCCCCTCGTGGGAGAGGGCGACGAGGGCCGAAGGCCCGAGGCGGGTGAGGGGGTGTCGCCATTTGTCAAACGCTTCTCGCGTTGCGCCGCCCCCTCATCCGGCCCCCGCTCACGCGGCGTCCGCCTTCTCCCGCAGAAGCGAGAAGGGAAAGGGGCTGCAACCCTTCGCAGCCGATACGGTTCGTATACGGAGCAAATCCCGATTTCTCCGCGCAGCGGCCCTCGAAGGACGCTTGCCAACAGCCGGAACGGTCCTGCTTCAGCTCACATCATCGACGGCCGGATCAAGCAGATGGCTGACATTGCGGCCGCCATGGCCGCCTGCGGCAGCCGCGGCGAAGACCTCGCGCACCGCTTCGGTCAATGGCGTCAGGCGGTCGAGGCTTTCGGCAAGCTCGGCATAATAGGCAATGTCCTTGCCGGCATTGGCGAGCGACCAGCGATAGCCGTCGAAATCGCCGGCAAGGGCCGCTTCCATCATCTTCTTCAGCACGCCGGAATTGCCCGAGCCCGCCTGCATGACGTCATAGAGATCGGCCCAGTCAATGCCGGCCCGGCGCGCCGTGCCGAAGGCTTCGGCGACCAGCGCGATCATGCCGGTGATCACGTAGTTCGATATGAGCTTGGCGGTCTGGCCCGCTCCCGGCGGCCCGAAACGGCGCTGGCGCGCCGCGTAACAGGAGATGACCGGCGCGACCGTCTTGTAGGTTTCCGGATCGGCGCCGATCAATGCGCCGACGGCGGCCCTGGCGGCCTGTTCGGGACCGCCGGTCATCGGAGCGTCCACGAAGGCGATGCCGCGCTCGCTCAGGCGATGCGCGAGCTTTCTGGTTTCGACCGGATCGGACGTGCCGGTGTCGATCACGATCTGTCCGGCGGAAAGATTCGGCAGCAGGGCTTCGACCGTCGCGCCGACGACTTTCGATGTCGTCAGACACAGCATGACGATCTCGCTCTTGCCGGCAAGTTCCGCGAGCGATCGCGCTTCATGCGCGCCTTCGGAAACAAGACGCTCCAATGGCGCCCGGTTGCGATGCGCATGCAGCCAAAGCTCATGGCCGCCCTTCATGAGATTGCGCGCCACGCCCTCGCCCATCATGCCGACGCCGATGAAACCGATGCGCATCTGCCGCTCGCCTTGCCGGGTCATGGCCCGCACAGGCAGGTGGCGAATGACGAAAGGCTCGTCTCGCCGAAGGCGCAATAGAAAGCCGGTTCCAGAGTCGCCGGGAATTTGGCGCTGCCGACGTCGTAGTAAGTGCCGTAGGTCTCGCGTTCGGGTCCGGCCGCGGCAATCGCCTGCCAGATGGCGTTGACGGCCACGGCATCATACCGCTTCGCGCCATAGGCCTCGGTGAAGCGGTATTCGGTCCGCCAGCCCGCGGCGGGATCGGTCAGGTCGAGATAGACGGTGGTGAAATCCGCGGGCTCCCCGGTTCCGGGGTCGTAGTCGAAGACATGGAATCCCGGATTCTGGCCGAAGATCGGACTGATCGCGGGCGCGATCTTCTCGACATCGAGGGCCTCCCCGCCCTTGCCGAGGATCAAGCGATAGCCATCGAAATGAACATGCCCGGTCAGGTTGGCGGTGATGACCGGCGCATATTCCGCAAGCAACTCGGGAAAGCGCGTCGCGAAAGGTTCGCTCATGAAAGCCACGGGCTTCCTGGCACAGGCATCTTCCTTTGATTTCTGCGTTGCAAAGGCGTCGACGCCTGCCGGGATGTGATGCACCATCCAGAGCTTGCGACTTGTGGCGCGCGCCGCTTCGAGACGCGCCGCGAACCAGCTCAGCATGGCCTCGGCGGCGGCCATGCCATTGCTGCCGCAGACATCGCGATACTCGGCCGACCACAAGACGTCGTTCAGCACGATGATGTCGGTGTCCGGCGCCGTCGGATGGCGCATGGCATAATAGCCGCCGGCACGATAGGTCGTGTCGAAGTCGCTCGCCACGCGATCGGCACCGGCAAGGCGCTTCACCAGTTCGCGCGTGCCGGCGAGGTAGGGACCGCCGGGATCGATCTGGTAGTCGCCGCAGTCGGAATCATTATTGCCGAGCGCCAGGATGACCGGCTTGCCGGGCACTGCCATTGCGATGGAATCGGCGACGAGCCCCGTCGTCGAGACGGCGGCCTCGACGATTGCCGGCTGGCTTGGCGGATCGCCGCGCGCGGCGGTGAGTTTCTTTTCGAAGTCATGGGCGAGCAGATCGCCGGTCACGACCACGAAATCGGCGGAAGCCCCCGCCTTGGCGATC
>JAEUMG010000240.1 GCA_016793355.1 Hyphomicrobiales bacterium | reverse complement strand
TGCCGACAATGTCAGGCCGGGTCGCAAGGAACTGTCCGAGCTTGATATAGCTCGGCCCGATGCGCGCGAGCGTGGATGAGAGCTCCTCGCTGCCATGGCGCCGGCCGATGCGGGCCAGCTTTACCGCGGCACGCGCCGGCCATGGCATCTCGGCCAATTGCTGCTGGTCGATGAAGCCGTCATGGCGGGCAAGCTTGAAGCCGGCACAGGCGAGGCGGCAGCCGGCGGCGACATCGGAAAGCATCAGAGCCGCCAGCCCGAATGAATGGCAACGATCCCGGCGGAGAGATTTCTGAAGGTAACGCGCGCAAAGCCCGCCGCCTCGATCATCGCCTTGAATCTCTCCTGGTCCGGGAAGGTGCGGATGCTTTCGACGAGATAGCGATAGGGCTCGCCGTCGCCGGTGACGACTTTGCCCATCGCCGGGATTGCCGTCATCGAATAGGCATCATAGAACCGGTCGATTCCGGGCATCGCGACATGCGAGAATTCGAGGCAGAGGAAACGCCCGCCCGGCTTCAGCACGCGATAGGCCTCGCCGAGCGCTTTCTCGATATGCGTGACATTGCGGATGCCGAAGGCGATCGTATAGGCATCGAAGGATTTGTCGGCAAAGGGCAGGCGCTCGGCATTGGCGACCGTGAACTTGCACTTCTCGCCGCCGATCTCGCGCACCGCCCGGCGCTGTCCTTCGGTGATCATTTCCGGCGAAATATCGGCGACCGTGATGCGCGTGCCCGATCCGCCGGCCCTGGCGATGCGGAAGGCAATGTCGCCGGTGCCTCCCGCCACATCCAGCACGGCAAAGCTCCTGGCGTGCTTTGGCGGAGACAGGAGCGCCACGAAATCATCCTTCCACAGCCGGTGCAGGCCGGCCGACATGAGGTCGTTCATCTGGTCGTAGCGCGCCGCGACCTTCGCAAAGACCTCGTTCACGAGATCCTGCTTTTCGCCGGCCGCAACCTGCCGGTAACCAAATGCCGCGGTATCGGGGTCCTTGTCGCTCATGGGGAAACCTCATAGCCGAGGCCCTGCCGCAAAGCCATCATCCGCCCGATCCCGGGGTTAGTTTTCCCTGAAGCCGAAACACGCTAGAGCCTGGCGATGCCCGAACTTCCGGAAGTCGAAACCGTCATGCGCGGCCTGGAAAAAGCCATGGCCGGGCACCGCATCGCCTGCGTCGAATTGCGCCGCAAGGATCTGCGGTTTCCCTTTCCTGAAGGCTTTGCCGAGCGTCTGACCGGGCAGCGGATCGAAGCCTTTCGGAGGCGTGCCAAATACATCTTGGCCGATCTCGAAGGCGGCGATTGCCTGCTCATTCATCTCGGCATGTCCGGCCGATTCGCGGTGGTTGCGGGCGGTCGGGTGCGCAATCTGGGCGCGTTCTATTTCGAGGAAGGCGCGGCCGCTGAAGCGCAGGGTGCCCATGATCATGTCGTTTTCACCCTCGATGACGGTACCCGCATCATTTATACCGACCCGCGCCGTTTCGGCCTCATGGATGTCTTTCCGCGAAGCGAAGCGGCAAGCCATCGCCTCCTCGAAGAAATCGGCGTCGAGCCGCTCGGCAATGATTTTCACGCCGCGTATCTGGCCGAAGTCTTCGCCGGCAAGAAGGCGCCGCTCAAGGCGGCTCTTCTCGACCAGCGATTGATTGCCGGATTGGGCAATATCTATGTCTGCGAGGCGCTCTACCGCGCCGGCCTCGCGCCGCGCCGCAAGGCCGGCACGCTGGTCAGGCGCGGCAAACCCGATCCGCGGCTCGAGGAACTTGCGCGCCACATCAAGGCGGTCTTGAACGAAGCGATCGTCGCCGGCGGCTCCACTTTGCGCGATTTCTCCCACACCGACGGCAGCAATGGCGGGTTTCAGGAGCGATTTTCCGTATATGATCGCGCCGGCGAGGCTTGTCCGCGCTGCCAAATGCCCATACGCCGCATTGTGCAATCGGGCCGCTCGACATTTTACTGCCCGTCCTGCCAGAAATGAGCTTTTGAGGAGTGGGAAATGCCGCAGGCGGCCTATGAGGCGATTTTGGTCGAAAGACGCGGACCCGTTGGTCTGGTGACGCTCAACCGGCCCAAGGTGCTCAACGCCCTGAATGAGCAGCTGATCGGCGAATTGGCGCGCGCGCTTAAAGACTTCGATGCCGACCCGAATGTGGCGGCGATCGTCATGACCGGCGGAGAAAAGGCCTTTGCGGCCGGCGCCGACATCAGGGAGATGCGCGACAAGACCTATATCGGCAATTATCTCGGCAGATTCCTTGCCGATTGGGATGCGATCGCGGCACAGCGCAAGCCGCTGATCGCAGCGGTCGCGGGCTTTGCCCTGGGTGGCGGCTGCGAGCTTGCGATGATCTGCGACATCATCATTGCCGCCGAAAGCGCAAAATTCGGCCAGCCCGAGATCACCATCGGCATCATGCCGGGTGCCGGCGGCACCCAGAGACTGGCGCGCGCAGTCGGCAAGGCCAAGGCCATGGATATCATCCTGACCGGACGCATGGTGGAGGCTGCCGAGGCCGAGCGTTGCGGCCTCGTTTCCCGTGTCGTTGCCGATGACCGCCTTCTCCCCGAAGCGTTGGAGGTGGCTGAACGGATCGCCTCCTTCTCCCACCCGATCGTCCAGATGGCGAAGGAATCGATCGGCCGTGCCTTCGAAACCGGCCTCGCAGAAGGGGTGCGCTTCGAGCGTCGGTTGTTCCAGGCGATGTTTGCAACCGAGGACCAGAAGGAAGGCATGTCGGCCTTCATCGAAAAGCGCAAACCGGTATTCCGCAATCGCTGACAGGGAAAGATTGACGCAACCGGGGCCCCTCGCTATAAGCCCGGCCAAACGAGGGGTAACCTGCGTGCCTTTGCGCATTGCTGGTTTCCCGGTGTTTCCTCCACGAGCGAGAATTTCATGGCCAATACGAAATCGGCAAAGAAAGCCACGCGCGTCGCCATCAGGCGGACACGCATCAACAAGAACCGGGTCAGCCGGGTCCGCACCGAGGTGCGCAAGGTCGAGGAGGCGATCGCCAAGGGCGACCGCTCGCTGGCCGAGGCGGCTCTGAAAGTCGCGGCGCCGGAATTGATGCGCGGCGCCCAGAAGGGCGTGCTGCACAAGAATGCTGCGTCACGTAAGGTCTCGCGCTTGACGAAGCGGGTTAAGGCTCTGAAAGCCTGACCTTAATTCCTCTATACACAAGCGCGCGCCGATCTTGAATGATCGCGCGCGCTTTTTCTTTATCAGCCCACGGATTCAGACTCGCAGGATAAAGCGAGACATTTCAACGACTTGCGTGGGTTGCTTGGCGTGGTCCCTAATCGGGACAGGTACCCTTGGCCAACCTTGCCGACCAGGATCAGCGATCGTCGCGATTGTTGTTATTCTGCAACAATCCTGAAGGTTAAGAAATCGTTAAGCCGAATCAAGGGCTTGCCGAGAGTTGCAAATGCGCCACAAAAGCTCGGAAGGCCGCCGCTTTCATCCGTGTACTGAAATAGCCGGTGACTCCGGTTGTCAGGTCTCCTTCCCCGCGTCTAAGTTCATCGGGCGTATTGTGACGGAACGCCAACGGCAATACGGTGTGTGAGGCGGCGGCAGTAAGAACGGCTCGCAGGGGCCGTATCGAGCAGGGCAGTAGCCGGCTCAATAGTAACGAGGATGTGGTGAGTGAGGCTCGGTCCGATGGATTTGGGGCGGACAGGTTTTTGCGCGAGTTGCGTGTGAGGGGCGGCAAGATGGGAAATCCACACAGTGTGAGAGCGGCGGCGCTCTAGTTCGAGCCGCGTGATCGCAGCTTGGAAACGTTCTCCTCCCGGGAGAGCGAAGGACGGGTTTTGCCAAAAATGAAAAACGATGAGGCGGCCGGTAAAATGACAATGAATGCGGGCAAGGACTTGAAACTGTGCTGGGATCGGATTGCCCAGCGGCTGCGGGTGGAATTGGGCGAAGATCTCTATTCCAGCTGGTTCGCCCGCATGGAGCCCGAGGAGTGGTCGGACGGGCGCCTCGCCGTTTCGGTCCCGACCCGGTTTCTGCGCAACTGGATCGAGACGCATTACCAGTCCCGCCTGCACAAATTGAGCGAAGCCGAACTGGGCCAGGTTGATGCCGTCCAGGTTCGCGTGCGCACCCGCGGCGTGCCGCACCGGGCGACAGACCTGCCCGCCGCCGTACCGGTTACCACCGAGGAGCCGGCGCCGATGCGCCGCCCGACCATACCGTCGAGCCTTGCCGGCGAGCGCGGTTCGCCGCTCGATCCGACGCAGACCTTCGAGAGCTTCTTCATCGGCGGGTCGAACCGCCTTGCCCATGCCGCCGCCCTGCGCGTGGCCGAGGCGGCCCAGGGAATGCCGGTGAGCTTCAACCCGCTCTTCGTTCATTCCGCCGCCGGCCTCGGCAAGACGCATCTGCTGAACGCCATCGCCTGGCGCATTCGCAATGCACAGGCCGACCGCCGTGTGCTCTACATCACCGCCGAGCGGTTCATGTATCACTTCATCGGCGCCCTGAAGCAGCGCGACACCATTGCCTTCAAGGACTATTTCCAGTCGATCGACGTGCTGCTCATCGACGACTTCCAGTTTCTCCAGGGCAAGACCATGCAGCAGGAATTCTGCCACACCTTCAACTCGCTGGTGGATTCAAAGCGTCAGGTGGTCATTGCCGCCGACGTTCCGCCGGCCCAGCTCGACACCATCGACCAGCGCATGCGGTCGCGCCTGCTGGGCGGGCTCGTCGTTGATATCGAATTGCCCGATCTGGAATTGCGCCGCGAAATTCTCGCCAACCGGCTCGAATCGGCGCGCCGGGAATTCCCCGGATTGCAGATGTCGCCGGACGTTCTGGAATTCATCGCCAATACCTGCACCGGGGGCGGCCGTGAACTGGAGGGTGCGCTCAACAAGATGATCGCCCATTACCAGTTGAGCCACGCCCCGGTGACGCTCGACCTCGCCGCGATGGTGCTGCGCGACATGGCGCAAAACCCCGATCAGTGCCGCGTCAAGATCGAAGACATTCTCAAGGTGATCGGCCGCCATTACAACGTACCGCGCGCCGACCTCCTGTCGGCCCGCCGCTCCCGTGCCGTCGTCGTGCCGCGCCAGATCGGCATGTATCTTGCCAAGAAGCTCACCCCCCGGTCATTGCCCGAGATCGGACGCCGCTTCGGGGGGCGCGATCACTCCACCGTGCTTCATGCGGTGCGCAAGATCGAGGACCAGATGCGGACCGACGACCGGCTTGCCCGCGAAGTCGCCCTGCTCATCCGCCTGATCGAGCAACAATAGGCGCAAGTCTGCATGAGCGGGCTTGCGGTTTGGCCACTTCCGCGCCACAGTCTTCGGCCCGATAATTGGATCGAGGGAAGGGGACAGGGGCTTTAAATGCGCGTGACGATCGAACGCTCGGCGTTTCTGAAGGCCTTGACGCATGTGCAAAGCGTGGTCGAGCGGCGCAACACGATTCCGATCCTGTCCAATGTGCTCGTCCAGGCTGGCGAGGGTGAAGTAAGGCTGACGGCGACCGATCTCGATATCGAGATCATCGAATCGACGCCGGCCGATATTGCCAAGGCCGGCGCGACCACGGTGCCCGCCCACATGCTGCATGACATTGTGCGCAAACTGCCGGATGGCGCGCAGCTTGAAATTGAACAGGGACCCGATAGCGGGCGCGTCTCGGTCTTTGCCGGACGTTCGCGCTTTGCCTTGCAGGCGCTGCCGCCCGATGACTTTCCGGATCTGAACGCCGGCGAATTGCCGCATCGTTTCTCGCTCGCCGCGAACGATCTGAAGGGCCTGATCGACAAGACCCGCTTTGCGATCTCGACAGAGGAGACGCGCTACTATCTGAACGGCATCTATCTGCACGAAGTGCCGGCGCAGAAACTTCTGCGCGCGGTCGCAACCGACGGCCACCGGCTGGCGCAGGCGCAGATCGCGCGGCCCAAGGGCTGCGAGGGCATGCCGGGCGTCATCGTGCCGCGCAAGACGGTGCTTGAACTCGTGCGTCTCATCGAGGGCGAGGATGGCGAGATCGAGGTTGCGCTCTCGTCGAGCAAGATCCGCTTCTCCTGGGGTGCGCTGGTGCTGACATCCAAGCTGATCGACGGCACCTTTCCCGATTACGACCGCGTCATTCCGCGCCACAATGACAAGGTGCTTGAAGTCGACACCGCCGTCTTCGCCAGCGCCGTCGATCGCGTCTCGACGATTTCGAGCGAGAAGGGCCGTGCCGTGAAGCTCAATATTTCCTCCGGCAAACTCGTTCTTTCGGTGAACAATCCCGACTCCGGCTCTGCCGAGGAGGAGGTCGCCGCAACATATGATTCCGAGCCGCTCGATATCGGCTTCAACTCCAAGTACCTTCTCGACATCGCTTCGCAGATCAAGAGCGACCAGACGACGTTCCAGCTTGCGGATGCCGGATCGCCCACCATCATTCGCGATCCCGGCGACGAACAGGCTCTCTACGTCCTGATGCCGATGCGGGTGTGATTCGATCGTCTGAGGTACCAGGCCTGACTTCCCTCTCCCCTTGCTGGAGAGGGTGGACGCCGCGAAGCGGCGGCCGGGTGAGGGGTTGCTTTACCCGACATGTTGCATCCATCCGCCCCCTCATCCGGCGCTTCGCGCCACCTTCTCCCGCAAGGGGAGAAGGAGAGTGCTACTTCCGAGGTCGTCTTTGCACATCTCCCTCTCGCGCCTGACCCTCACCGATTTCCGCAACTACGCCGGCTTGCGGATGGAGATCGGTTCAGGCCATGTCGCGCTGGTCGGCCCCAACGGTGCCGGCAAGACCAATCTTCTCGAAGCCGTCTCGTTGCTGGTTCCCGGACGCGGCCTGCGCAACGCGGCCTATGCCGAGATGCTCCGCGATGCGGCTCCCGGCGGCTGGGCGGTCGCGGCCGAGGTCGAGGCCCTGTCGGGGGAGGTGGCGATCGGCACGGCCTGGCGTCCGGCGCCATCCTCGGATGGCGAGGAGGCGGGCCGCCAGGTCCACGTCGACGGCATCCCGCAGAAGTCGCTGGCAAGTCTTGGCGAGCATATGCGGCTCCTCTGGCTCACCCCCGCCATGGACCGGCTTTTCGCCGGCCCGCCGGGCGATCGCCGCCGCTTTTTCGATCGCCTGGTCGCGGCCTGCGATTCCTCGCATGTCTCGCATCTCAATGCCTATGAGAAAGCGATGCGCGAGCGCAATCTCCTGTTGAGTGAGCCCGGTCCCGACCCCAACTGGCTCTCGGGGCTCGAGGCCGGCATGGCCGAGATGGCCGCCGCGATTGCCGCGGCCCGGCTTTCCGCCCTCGAAAATCTCCAGGCGAATATCCATATAGGTTTGAGTCAGTCGGCCTTCCCCTGGGCCGCACTGACGCTTGAGGGTGAAGTCGAAAAATTGCTCGCTATCATGTCCTCCGTCCATGCGGAATCCGAGTTCCGGCGACGGCTTTGCGAGAACAGGAGGCTCGACGCCGCGGCCGGCCGGACACTGCTCGGGCCGCATCGCAGCGATCTTGCCGTTGTGTTCGGCCCCAAGGGCATGGCGGCGGCGCAATGCTCGACCGGCGAGCAGAAGGCCCTGCTCATCGGTCTGATACTGGCCCAGGCCCGCACCGTTGCCGCTGCGGCCGGGGCGATGCCCATGCTATTGCTTGACGAGGTGACCGCCCATCTCGATTCGGGACGTCGCCGGGCGTTGTTTCAGACCCTCGATACCCTGGGCGTCCAGGCCTGGATGACGGGGACCGACGAAGGCCTGTTCGAGGGCCTTGGCAAAGCAGCGCAATTCTTCCATGTGGAGGCGGGGACTGTTTCGCCGATGACGAGGTCATGATGTCCGAACCGATGAAAAACGAGAACGCCGAGGAATACGGCGCCGATTCGATCAAAATCCTCAAAGGCCTCGATGCCGTGCGCAAGCGGCCGGGCATGTATATCGGCGACACCGATGACGGCTCGGGTCTGCATCATATGGTTTACGAGGTGGTCGACAACGCCATCGACGAGACCCTGGCCGGCCATGCCGATCGCGTTATCGTAACCCTCAATGCCGATGGCTCCTGCACCGTTTCCGACAATGGCCGCGGCATTCCGACCGACATCAAGCAGGATGACGATAACGACCCCAAGCGTTCGGCCGCCGAAATCGTCATGACCGAACTCCATGCCGGCGGCAAGTTCGACCAGAACTCCTACAAGGTCTCGGGCGGCCTGCACGGCGTCGGCGTCTCCGTCGTCAACGCGCTTTCCGTCTGGCTCAAGCTGCGCATCTGGCGCAATGGCCAGGAATACGCGATGCGTTTCACCAATGGCGTTCCCGATGCCCCGCTCGCCGTGATCGGCGATGCCAATGACCGGCGCGGCACTGAAGTAACATTTCTGCCGAGCACGGAAATCTTCTCAAAGACGGAATTCGACTTCGGCACCATCGAGCATCGTCTGCGCGAACTCGCCTTTCTCAATTCCGGCGTGCGTATCCTTCTCTCCGACAGGCGCGGCGTCGAGCCGAAGGACGTCGAGCTCTATTACGAAGGCGGCATCCAGGCTTTCGTGCGCTATCTCGACCGCGCCAAGCAGGCGGCCCTTGCCGACCCGATCTTCATCAAGGGCGAGCGCGACGGCATCACGGTCGAATGCGCCCTGTGGTGGAACGACAGCTATCATGAGAACACGCTGTGCTTCACCAACAACATTCCGCAGCGCGATGGCGGCACGCATCTCGCCGGCTTCCGCGCCGCGCTGACGCGCGTCATCAACAACTATGCCAATGACTCCGGCATCGCGAAGAAGGAGAAGGTGCAGCTCACCGGCGATGATGCGCGGGAAGGCTTGACCTGCGTGCTCTCGGTAAAGGTACCTGATCCCAAATTCTCCTCGCAGACCAAGGACAAGCTGGTTTCCTCCGAGGTGCGCCCGGTCGTCGAAGGCTATGTCGGCGAAAATCTCGCCGCCTGGTTCGAGGAAAACCCCGCCGAGGCCAAGAAGATCGTCGGCAAGGTGGTCGACGCCGCCGCCGCGCGCGAGGCGGCGCGCAAGGCCCGCGAACTCACCAGGCGCAAGGGCGCTCTCGATATTTCCTCGCTTCCCGGCAAGCTTGCCGATTGCCAGGAGCGCGATCCGGCGAAATCCGAACTCTTCATCGTCGAGGGCGACTCGGCCGGCGGCTCCGCCAAGCAGGCGAGGAACCGCGAGAACCAGGCGGTGCTGCCCCTGCGCGGCAAGATCCTCAATGTCGAGCGCGCGCGCTTCGACAAGATGCTGTCATCGGCGGAAATCGGAACGCTGATCACCGCGCTCGGCACCGGCATCGGACGCGAGGAGTTCAACGCCGACAAACTGCGCTATCACAAGATCATCATCATGACCGACGCCGATGTCGACGGCGCCCATATCCGCACGCTTCTCCTGACCTTCTTCTATCGCCAGATGTTCGAACTGATCGAGCGCGGTCATCTCTATATCGCGCAGCCGCCGCTCT
>JAEUMG010000216.1 GCA_016793355.1 Hyphomicrobiales bacterium | reverse complement strand
AAGGACGCCAAGTTCAAGCGCGAGGAGACCGCAGGTGTCGCGGCCGCTGTCGCCGGCATCGCCATGGGCACGCGTGATGACGAGGAGCGGCTTGCCCAAGGAGCCGTCCTGTTCGCAGGGCTGTTCTCCTACTTCCAGGCCAAGCGAAAGGGCTAAAGGGTACAGACACCGAGTGGCGTGTCCAGGCTGAGCAGGTGACGTTGCCTTTCGTGAGCCGCTACGTCCGGCACGGCGATGATGCTTGCACGTCCTCTGGTCCACCGCCACCCGTGCGCGCTCCCGCTTGACAAGAACTGAGGACTCCAGGGCTACCCCGCTTTTGATGCACGGTCGCCATGCAATCGTCTGCGCACACGCATTATTGCTCGCGCTGCCACGATCATCTACGCAGCACGCTCATAATTGACGGTGGATTGCAGGCTGGACGCCCCATGAGAGAACCTGGTCACAACGGTCAAGCCGCGCCGCTCCCACAACCCATTGAAAAGCTTTCGCATTGCGGCGCTTAACGAGCGTGTTGGCAGTTAAGTCGGAAAGAGACAGAGACGGCAAAATGGGGTCCATGGGCATGGCCGGCTGGTCTCCGCGGTAAACCCGATTTCGGCAAAGCCCTTTGAACGCGAAAGAAAAATGGCCGCGCTGGCGGCCATGGCTTCAGTTCGTGCGAGTGAGCTGGCGGAGAGGGAGGGATTCGAACCCCCGGTACGGTTCCCCGTACTCCGCATTTCGAGTGCGGCGCGATCGACCACTCTGCCACCTCTCCGCAAGGCCGGTCCGGCTGATCCGGCCGCTAGATAGCCAGCTTCTGGCAGGGCTTCAACCCTATTCTGACGCACGCGGCCCATCGCTTCACGCGTTGGAATCGCGATGCTAGGCTTGATGTGTTTGCAAGGGTTTATCGGGGCCTGAAATGGGAGAACAAGCGAAGCATTCGGGAATGGCTGCCCGCGCCGATGAGAGGCGGGCGATCTGGCAGGACAAGAGATGACCGTTCCCGGAACCGCTGCGGCCCTGCCGCCTTGCCCCGCCCGGTCCGGATGCCTGGGGGCGGGCCAAGGCGGCGCGCGCAAACTTCCGCTGTCGCAATGAGGCTTGCACAGGCATTCGACCTGAATGCGCTCCGCAACGAGCTTCGCCTGCTTTATCATGGCCGCTCGCCGGGGGCGGAACGGTTCCAGCTCATGACATTGGCGATCGATCTCGCCATCATCGCTTTCTTCATCCTCACGCCGGTCATTCGCGAAACCTCGACCTTCCTGTGGATCGATTACTCCGTCGCCGCCCTGCTCAGCCTCGACATCGTCGCGCGCGCCCTCGCATCGACCAACATTCCCCGCCATTTCCTGCAGGTCACGACCTGGATCGATCTCTTTATTCTGGCGACGCTGCTGCTGCCGGCCTCGCTCAGCAATCTCGGCTTCCTGCGCATCCTTCGCCTGTGGACGGTCTCGCAAAGCGGGCAGCTCTGGCGGCCGCTCAAGCGCGCCGGTTACGAAAGTTGGCGCGAAACCGGAGAGTCGATCGTCAATATTCTGACCTTCCTGTTCCTGCTGACGGGCTTCATCTACACCTTCTTCTTCCGCTCGCAGGGCGGGCTCGAAGGCTATATCGATGCGCTTTATTTCACCGTCGCGGCGATCACCACCACGGGCTTCGGCGACATCGTGCTGCCCGGCCCTTGGGGAAAGCTCACCTCGATCGTCGCGATGATCACCGGCATCACGCTGTTCATCCGACTGGCCCAGGCGCTGTTCCGGCCGTTCAAGGTCTATTACCCGTGCCCCGAATGCGCGCTGCAGCGGCACGATCCCGATGCGATCCACTGCAAGGCCTGCGGGCACCGCCTCGCGATACCCGACGACGGCACCGGCTGACGATCAATGGACGGGCGCGGCGTCCATTGCCTTGCCGCCTTCAAGCGCCAAGGGCGAAAGCCCATGGCCGCCGGACTTGATCAGGTCGCGCAAATGCGCGCGCATGCGCGGGTCCCAGAAGTGGGTCAAATGGTCGGCGACCCCGGCCACAGCCTCGTCATGCGGATAGGCAGCGAAGAAGGCGGCGATCTGGTTCGCCATGCGCACGATGTCGCGCAGTTCCTCGGTCATCTTCTCAGTCATGGCTCACCCGAAAAACACGATGCCCTCGCGCGAGGCGACGGCCAACCCGATATTGGCCTCGCCCGCCAGCCTGAGGGCCAGCGTGGTCGGCGCGGAAATGGTCGCGAGATAGGCGATGCCGGCAGCGGCGGCCTTCTGCACCAGTTCGAAGCTGCAGCGGCTGGTCATGGCGACGAAGCCCGAAGCCGGATCGATTTTCTGGCGGGCCAGCGCGCCGATGAGTTTATCGAGCGCGTTGTGGCGGCCGACATCCTCGCGCGCCAGAAGAACATGGCCCCCGGAAGCGCACCAGGCGGCGGCATGAACGGAATGATTGAGCCGGTTCATCGGCTGGTGCGCGGGAAGGGCCTCGAAAGCGCGGTGCACGGCCGCTTCCGTCAGATCGAAGCCTCGCGTGACACGGCGCACCGGCTTCACGACCTCGGCGATGTCTTCGACCCCGCACAAGCCGCAGCCGCTGCGACCCTCGATGGCGCGGCGCGCGGCACGCGGCTGGACGCCTTCGCGCAATGCAATGTCGATGCAGAAGCCGTTATCCACCGGCATGGCAATGATTCCGGCGATCGCTCCGGCATCGGGCACGATCCGCTCGGCGAGTGCGAAGCCGATCGCGAAATCCTCAAGATCGGCGGGCGTCGCCATCATCACGGCGAAGGGCTCGGAATTGAACATGAGCGCCACCGGTACTTCCTCGGCGATCTGCCAGAGCACTTTCGCCGTGCCGCC
The DNA here is from genome assembly GCA_016793355.1 of Hyphomicrobiales bacterium. GTDB lineage: Bacteria > Pseudomonadota > Alphaproteobacteria > Rhizobiales > Aestuariivirgaceae > JAEUMG01. The sequence continues at coordinate 1,372 of JAEUMG010000216.1, read as the reverse complement.
GTCGGCGCGCGCGAGAAGGCCCGAGGCCGGGCGCGACGTGGCGGGCGCCGCGTCGTCCCGTTCCGGCGGCCGGCCGAGCAGGCTCATGATCACTCCGCCGCGATCAACGGCTTGGCGGCGACGCGCTTGTTCTCGACCTCGCGCTCTTCCCATTCCTTCTGCCATTCGGACGGCTGGTTGGACAGCGTCACCTGCACGGCGGTCACCTTGTATTCCGGACAATTCGTCGCCCAGTCGGAATGTTCGGTGGTGACCACATTGGCACCGGTTACCGGATGGTGGAACGTCGTGTAGACGACGCCCTGCGGCATGCGATCGGAAATCACCGCACGCAAGGTCGTGGCCCCCTTGCGGCTCGACAATGACACCATGGTGCCCTCGGCAATGCCGCGCACTTCGGCATCATGCGGGTGGATTTCCAGCACGTCCTCGGGATGCCAGGCGACGTTGCCGGTGCGCCGTGTCTGGGCGCCGACATTGTACTGGCTCAAGATGCGGCCGGTGGTGAGGATCAACGGATAGGAGCGGTTGGTACGCTCCGGCGTCGGCACGAATTCGGTGATCATGAAGCGGCCCTTGCCGCGCACGAAACCGTCGACATGCATGATGGGGGTGCCTTCCGGCGCCTTGTCGTTGCAGGGCCACTGCACCGAGCCGAGCCTGTCGAGCTTCTCGAAGGAGACGCCGGCAAAGGTCGGCGTCACCTGGGCGATCTCATCCATGATCGCGGCGCCCGAGGGATAGCTCATCGGGTAGCCCATGGCGGTGGCGACCCGGCAGACCACCTCCCATTCCTGCATGCCCTGCCTGGGCGCCATCACGGGGCGCACGCGATTGATGCGGCGTTCGGCATTGGTGAAGGTGCCGTCCTTCTCGAGGAAGGAGGTGCCGGGCAGGAAGACATGGGCATAGGCCGCCGTCTCGTTGAGGAAGAGATCCTGCACGATCACGCATTCCATCCGCTCGAAGGCGGCGGTCACGTGATGGGTATTGGGATCGGACTGCACGAGATCTTCACCCTGGACGAAGATGCCCTTGAAGGTGCCTTCGATCGCGGCATTGAACATGTTCGGGATGCGCAGGCCCGGTTCGGCCTCGAGCGGGGTTTTCCACACGCTTTCGAAAAGCTGGCGCACGGTATTGTCCGAGACATGGCGATAGCCCGAGAATTCATGCGGGAAGGAACCCATGTCGCAAGAACCCTGGACATTGTTCTGGCCGCGCAAGGGGTTCACGCCCACGCCGCGGCGGCCGATATTGCCGGTCGCCATGGCGAGATTGGCCATGCCCATGACCATGGTCGAGCCCTGGCTGTGCTCGGTGACGCCGAGGCCGTAATAGATGGCGCCGTTGCCGCCGGTCGCGAAGAGCC
>JAEUMG010000211.1 GCA_016793355.1 Hyphomicrobiales bacterium | reverse complement strand
ATTGCCGGGCAGAAGATAGATGCGGTCTCTTAGTTCCGGATGGCGCATGAGCACATCATCGAAGGCCGCCCATTCGACGGAAAGCCCGGCATCGGTCATATCGCCGGTGATCAGGATGAGATCGATCGGATTTTCGGCATGGATTTCGGCCAGGCGATCCATGGCAAGTTCGAAACGGTCATTGCCGCGCGGACCGACGCGCCCGCTTTCGATGCGAAAGCCATAGCGCTCGCCGACGACATGCACATCCGAGAGATGCGCGACACGCCAGCGCCGCGCCCCGTCGGGAATGGCGTCGAAGGCGGAGAGATCGAGCGGCTGGTCCATCGTGGAATCGGCGACGCCCCAGATCAGCGCCGCGCCGGCCGAATAGGCCGAGACGATGACCACCGCATTGGCGACCGCCGGCATGATGAAGCGCTGTAGGCTCACGAGATCGGCCGGTGTTCCGGCCCAACGAGTCGAAGGCCACACGAGATAGATCACCAGGACCGCGAGAAGACAGAGGATAATGCCCGCCGCCGCGGCGCTGATCGCCCGCAATCTGGCGCGCGCTTTCTCTCCCCAACGCCGGGCGACCGCCTGTTCGGAGAGATGGCGGATCGCCTCGCGGAAGAAGGCATAGCCGGGCTGCACAGCAAGCGCATTGAGCGACCAGAAATTGGTCTCCGCCATCCGCAGGAGGGGGCGCCAGCCGAACCAGCCGATGGCGATACTGACGATTAGAAGGGCGACAGCGCCGACGCCGGTGAAGCTTGCGATTTCGTCGGTGAGTGTGGCCGCCCAGGCCGTGGCAACAAGGGGCGCGAGGCCAAGGAGTATCGCAGGAAGTCCGATCGACAATACCCAGGCGAAGATGAGCTTCGGGATGCTGATCTCGGACAGCATGCTGCCGGCGATCGAGAACAGCGAGCGTTGCTTGGTGCTCGAGACATCGTCTTCAAAATCGCCGAGCCTTGGATCGCCGAAGCCGGGCTCCCTGCGCATGTTCGGGTCACGATTCATCTGTTCGAGAGCACGGGCGATCTAGGACGCCCGTTCGGCGCCGCCGGCGGCGAGTGCCGGTATGCCGCGCTCGCGATAGGGCGTGCGGCCGTAAAAGGCACGGTAGCATTTGGAGAAATGCGACGGACTCGAAAAGCCGCAGGCCAAGGCGACATTGATCACCGACATGTCGGTCTGGAGCAGGAGTGAACGCGCCTTCTTGAGCCGCAATTCGAGGTAATAGCGCTTGGGGCTGCGGTCGAGATAGCGGCGGAACAGGCGCTCGAGCTGGCGCGTCGAGAGGCCGGCCTGTTTGGCGAGCACGCTTGGCGACAAAGGCTCTTCGAGATTGCCTTCCATCTCTTCGATGATGGAAACAAGCTTCGGATGACGTGCCCCGATACGGGCCGGAAGCGACATGCGCTGATGTTCGCTGTGATGGCGGATCGGCGAATGGACGATCGCTTCCGCCACCGCCGAGGCGAGATCGGCGCCATGCTGGCTGGCGATCAGGGTCAGCATCATGTCGAGCGCAGTAGTGCCGCCCGCGGAACTGAACCGGTCGCGATCGATCTCGAACAGGCCGCCGGTTGCGTCGATTTCCGGGAAGGCCTCCGAAAAGCCGGGGAGGTTCTCCCAATGGATCGTGCATTTGTAGCCGTCGAGCAATCCGGCTTCGGCGAGAATATGCGCGCCGGTGCACAGCGCGCCGATGTCATGGCCACGCCGGTCGGCCTTGCGGAGCCAGGACAGGAGCCGCTTGTCCGCATAGCGCTGAACATTGAGCCCACCGCACACGACGATGGTCGCATGTTCGGGAATGGCATCGAGATCGCCATTGACCATGGCAAGAATGCCGTTCGAGGCGGCAACCGGCTTGCCGTCCTCGGAATGCATGGTCCATTTATAGAGCGTCTTTTCGGAAAGCCGGTTGGCGATACGCAAGGGCTCGATGGCCGAGGTGACCGGCATCATGGTGAATTCCGGCACCATGATGAATGCAAAATCCTGCGGGAGCTCCTGGGGTTTTTCGCCGAACATGAAAAGACGCCTTGACCGTGCTGGCGGAGCTATAGAACCGAAAATGGTCCTTTGTCTATCTGCGTCATGTCGCGGCCCAAATACGACCTGAATGGAACGTCGCAGGTCGCATCTGCGATAGGCTGGTCGCAAAAATCACACAAGATTCGAGCGTTCATTTGCATGGTGGCGGACAGATTTTTGACAAGGCTGGAGCCGCTTCCGTGAACGCGCCATTGAACATGGAACTCTTGATGAAAGACACCGTCCGCCGTTTCCTCGAAGGCGCTTCCGTGGAGATCACGCCCAGGCAGGCGGAGAAGATCCCGCTGCTCCAGGCTGGGCTGCCGCCCCGGACCAGGATCTATATCGCGCTGATCGACCCGGCCGATGTTACCGCGCAGCTCGATGCAGCTGTGAAGCTTCGCGCCGCAGGCTTCGAGCCGGTGCCACATGTGCCGGCGCGTTTCGTGCGCGACCGGGACGGTCTTGGCCGCAGGCTGAACGATCTCTCGGCGAAGGCAGGCGTCACGCAGGCGCTGGTATTGGGCGGCGGGGCACCTCACCCGATCGGCCAGTATGACGCAGCCATCCAACTACTCGAGACCGGGCTGTTCGAGGCGAATGGCGTGACCCGCATCGGCATGGCGGGTCATCCCGAAGGCAATCCCGACATCACCAAGGCGAAGGGCGAGGCAGCGCTTGTCGAGGCTCTGAAACTGAAGCAGGCCTACCTCGCCGATCATGGACTCAAAGGCTACATCGCCACCCAGTTCCTTTTTGAAGCTGCACCCGTCGCCTACTGGGCCGCGGATCTGAACCAGGCGGGCGTCAAATTACCGATCCATGTCGGCGTGCCGGGACCGGCGACCATCAAGACGCTCGTCAAATATGCCGCCATGTGCGGCGTCGGCAATTCCGCCCGCTTTATCAGGAAGCAGGCGCTCAACGTCACAAAGCTCCTCACTGTTTCGACGCCCGATGATTTCGTTGAGAAGCTGGCGACCCTCAATGTCGAGCGGCCCGAACTCGGCATCGCCGCGCCGCATCTCTATCCCTTTGGCGGCTTCGACAAGCTCCTCGACTGGCTGAAGCCGAAACTTGTGGGCTGATCAGCCGGCGTGAACGCCGGCTTGGGCAAGCAGTCGCTTGGCCGATCCATGCGCTTCCGCGACCCAGGCCGACATGCCGTCTGGATCGGGCGGGAATTCCAGTTCGATCGAGACCGCGCCGGAAAAGCCCGCATCGCGGATCGCTGCGAGATAGTCGGCGAATGGCGTGTTGCCGCGGCCAGGTGGCATGTCGCCGTGATTGGTGCCGTCGCAATCAGACATATGCACATGCGCGATCCGTCCATCGAGGCGACGTAGATCGGCGGGCGGGATTCGCATTAGCCAGAAGTGCGAAATGTCGACACACGCCTTCACATTGTCGAGGCCGACCTGGTCGAGGAAACGTTCCATTGTGTCGAGCGAATTGATGAAGCAGAACTCGAAGGGGAGGAGCTCGATCGCAAGCTCGATCCCGCGCAGTGCGGCATGGCGCCCGACCTTCTGCGTGGCATCGACAACGAGATCCCATTCGCCCTCGGGCGGAAGGAGCTTCTTCTGGAACATGTATTCGCCGGGCACGAAACAGAGATTGCGCACTGTCGGGAAAGACTTCGCAAGGTCCACGACATTTTTGGCGCGCTCGATGTGATAGTCCCGGATGGCCTGGTTGAAGTCGCTTAAGCCCAGGCAGGTGCAGACGAGCGAGATGATCGGCAATCCGGCGCCCTGGTTGAGCGCGACATAGGCGTCGTGTTCCGCTCTTGAGATCCTGCCTGGATCGAAGCCGACGAAGAGATCGAGGCTTTCGAAGCCGATGCGCCTGGCCTCGTCGAGCCCTGGCTTGCCTTCCAACTTGGAGCCGAACCAGGCCGAGTTGATCAGGCCCAATGTCCAGTTTCCGGGGGTTGCTATCATGCCATATCCTCGTTCACCTAGAAGGCAGGATTGCCCGCAAATGGGAGCTTGGCAATGGCTGCCTTCCTTTGCGCTCCAATCTGCGGCAAGGACCGTCAAAGGAGGTTTTGCGGGAGGAATTCCATGGTGGATTGGCAAAGATCAATTGAGCGGCGTCGGCTTCTTCTCGGCGCAGGCGGTGTCGGGCTGGGGCTGGCATTCTGGCAACTCAGCCATGGCATGAGCCTTGCCCAGTTGGTCGAGGAAATCAGCGAATTGAAGCCCGGTCAGTTCACCTGGCACCCCGAACGTTCGCCCGATGGCCCGGTCGCCATCATCGTGTCGCTGCCTGACCAGTTGGTGCATGTCTATCGCAATGGAGTTCGTATTGCGGTTTCGACCTGCTCGACCGGCAAACCCGGCCATGAGACGCCGACAGGTGTCTTCACGATCCTGCAAAAGGATCGCAATCACCACTCATCGACCTATAACGACGCGCCGATGCCGAACATGAATCGGCTGACCTGGTCGGGCGTGGCGCTGCATGCCGGGCAATTGCCGGGCTACCCTGCCTCGCATGGCTGCGTGCGATTGCCGCTCGAATTCTCCAAGCTGCTCTTCACCGTCACCCATGTCGGGACGCCGGTGATCATCGC
>JAEUMG010000191.1 GCA_016793355.1 Hyphomicrobiales bacterium | reverse complement strand
CCCGATCGAGATGCCTTTCAGAAACATCAGCTTCCTCGGTCGGGGCCGATTGGACAACCTATTGAAAGTTCACATCTCGGGCTGCCATGCAATTCTGTCGGTGTACTCTCGTGACACCTGCCAGTATAGTCGCGGCACCATCAGGAAGCAGACTGCGGTCCGGTAGTGGCCGAGCGGTCCCGGTGCCGAGGCTTCAAGCCAGTATCGAGCAATTCATGTCCCGCACCGCTTTTACGACCATCGATTTCGACAAACCCGGCAAGCAGATCGGCTTTGTGATGATTCCTCACTCGCCGCATGACGATGCCTGGGGCGTGACACGTATCCCTATCGCAGTCATCGCCAACGGCAAGGGGCCTACCGTCATTCTCGAAGGCGGCAACCACGGCGATGAATATGAAGGCCCGATCACGATATGCGAACTGATCCGTAGTCTCGATCCGGGTCAAATCGAGGGCCGGCTGATCATGATGCCGGCGAACAACGTGCATGCGGTGATGTCCGGCACGCGGACCTCGCCCGTCGATGGGTTGAACTTCAACCGGACATTTCCGGGAGACGCCAAGGGCACGATCACTCAGCAGATCTCCGAATTCGTTGCCAATGAAGTGTTTCCCCGCGGCGATGCGTTTCTCGACCTGCATTCGGGCGGATCATCGCTCGATATCCTGCCGAGCACCGTTCTTGAACCCACGGACGATCCCGAGCTTCACAAGTGCAATGTCGCCGCGGTTCGCGCCTTCGACGCGCCGCTCATTGTCGTCGTGAGCAATTATGGCGACACCCGCACGGCAACCGCGGCCGCCTGCAAGGCCGGCCTGACCACCATCGGTACCGAAATGGGAGGGGGAGGAACGGTTAGGACTGAGGTTCTCGAGATCTGCCGGCGCGGCGTCAGAAATGTGCTTGCGCATCTTGGTGTGTTGGCGGGCAAGGCCGTGGCCGCGCCGTGTGGCAAGGCGCCGCTCTTCCATCTGCCCGGCGCCAAAGCCTTCGTATACGCAACGGGTGATGGCGTTTTCGAGCCGTTCCATCCCAACGGACAGTCGGTGAAAGCCGGCGAGCCGGCCGGCCGGATTCATTATACGTGGGATCCGGCGCGGGAACCCGAAGTCCTGCATTATCAGGCAGACGGGATTGTCTATGGCCGCCGGCAGCCGGGCCGGGTGAAGCCGGGCAATTGCTGTCTTGTCGTGGCAGCGCCCTATGAGGGTGACATTGGGTAGCTTTCAGCCGAAGGCGATGCGGTTTTTCGCAAGACGATTCGTCCAGGCAGGATGCGAGGTGACGCGGCGCTGGACGATTGCCTTCGGCTCCCGGCCCTGCATGACGTCGAGAACCGATTCGATCGTCAAGGCTCCACAGGCGCGAACGAGTTCGTCCGTCATCGCAAGGCTGTGTGGTGCAAGCACGACATTGTCGAGCTGGAGAAGGGGATCGTCGGCCGATGGAGGCTCGGGCGAGAATACGTCGAGCCCGGCGCCGGCAATGCTTCCGTTCCGAAGCGCCCCGGTGAGCGCCGTTTGATCGACAATCGGTCCGCGCGCGGTGTTGATGAGAATTGCACTCTTCTTCATCACGGCCAGACGCGACGCATCTACCAGGCCGCGCGTCCCTGGCATGAGCGGACAGTTCACCGTGACGATGTCACTTTCTCGAAACAAGGTGTCGAGATCGACCAGGCGGACACCCAGCTCCTTCGCGCGCTCAGCACTGACGCCCGGATCATGCGCGATGAAATCGAGACCCAGGGGCCTCATGATTTGCACCATGTCGGTGCCAATATTGCCCAATCCGATCGTGCCCAAGCGCTTGCCGGTGAGGCCCATGCCGATCGGCGCGGAAGGATCGGTGAATCCCGCAACACCGCGTCGCGCCAAGCGGTCTTTGGCGAGGAGCTTGGTCGACAGGGCCAGGATCAGCGTCAGGATTGCGACGGCGACGGGTCGCTGCACGCCACCCGGCGTGATCGTCGTTGCCACGCCTTCATTCGCCAGCTCCTCGACATCGACAGAATCATATCCGACGCCAAATCGCGCAACGACACCGAGACGGCCATTGGCATGCAGGCTGAGGCGCCGCATTTGATAGGCGAAAAGGATCAAGGCATCGTAGTGTTCGAGCGCCGGTGCCGGAATGACGTCGTCGACGGCCTCGACATAACCGATCTCTACGCGGGGATCGGCGCGTAAAGGTGTGAGATCGAAGTCATCGAGCGCCGGGCTGCCGTCGGGTTTGAGAAAGTCGGCGCTCAGCGCCACGCGATAGGGGGTCACGCTCGATCTCCTTCAGGACGTGAAGCGCTTCAATTCGACGGCGTCGCGATTGAGCCGCAGACCCCATCCGGGAGCATCGGACAAGGCGATGGTGCCATGCGTGGCCAGAGGCTCGCCCTCGAACATGTCACCAAACACCGAGACGATCTCATCACCGCGCGGGCTGGTATTGCAGTATTCGACAAACGGAATGCCCGGCTGCGTCATTGCATAGTGATAGCTGTAGATGCCGCCGGCATGCGGAACGACCGTTACATCAAAGGCGGAGGCCAGGGATGCGATCCGCATGGCTTCGCTGAAACCGCCGGTCCACATGAGATCGGGCTGCACGATGTCGATGGCCCGGTGGCGGATGAGTTCGCGGAAGCCCCAGCGGGTATATTCATGCTCGCCGGTGACCCACCGCACCCAGGGTGCTGCCGCCTTCAATTGCCGGTAGCCGTCCCAGTCATCGGGGTGCAGCGCTTCCTCGATCCAGTAGAGACCGTAGGGTTCGGCCAATCGCGCAAACTCGACCGCATACGCTACGTCAAGCGACATGTAGCAGTCGACCATAAGAGGGAATCCCTCGCCGACCGCTTCTCGATGAGCGGCAATGGCGCGGACATTGGCTTCCAGTCCTCTCCGCCCATCGGCCGGGCCGAACGGGAAGGGTACCTTAGCACCGAAGAATCCATGCTGCTTGTAGACGAGCGGGTCGGGGCCGGTTCCATAAACCGGTATTCGCTGCTTCGTCGCACCGCCTGCCAGGCGATATACTGGTTCGCCGCGCAGCTGGCCAAGTAGATCCCAAAGCGCGAGGTCGACGACACTGATGGCGATCAGCGCCATGCCTTTACGTCCGTAGGGGAGCGTTGCACGGTACATCTGGTCCCAGAGCCGCGCAATGTCTCGAACATCTGCGCCAATCAGCAAATGGGCAAAGCCATCTTCGACGATCGAACATGCCGCGATGCCGCCAATGCCCGTGGCCATGCCGACGGTGCCGTCCTGAGTCTCAATCTCTACAAGTGTTCCGCAATCCGCTGCCGCCGTCCCGGTTCGCAGTGTGGTGCGGTCCGGAGAGACCGAAAGGGGATTGGCCTGTCTTGCATCGACAATCCAGTGACCAGGTTCGCGCGAGGCGTAGTTGCCGCCGACACCGAGCGTTTGAATTGTGTAAGAGCGAATGCTCTTTATCAGCCACCTGCTCACCGCGACTCCCAAACGACGATGCTAATTGTATTCCGAATATAGACGCTCCGGGCTCGGTTGGTATATGCTCCTCTTTGCATGCAGCAGTGACTGACGTGCGACAGGGAGGAATCCAGAGATGAAGAGCAACAGATACGGTGTCGCTTTTGCGATGCTGCTCATGGCGGGTGTTGCGCAAATGCCTGCCGCCAACGCAGCGGACTGCCCCGTTCTGATCGGCCCTGACTGGAGCGGCGAAACGCTTTCGCCGGACCCAGCGCGGCTGCTCAGCATATCAGACGTCTATCATGCGCGAATGATCTATGAGCCGTTCGTCGCAGCGGATTCCGCCATGCAGCCAATTCCGTGGCTTGCCGAATCCTGGCAGGCCAACGATGCAGCGACCGAATGGACTTTCAAAGTGCGAGAGGGCGTGAAATTCCATGACGGCTCGCCATTGACGGCCGAAGATGTGGTCTACACGTTCCGCCGCCTGCTTGATCCGGCGACGGCTTCACCGGCTGCGAGCGAACTTGGCGCAATCAAGCCTGAGGCTTTCCAGGCCGTCGATGCCAATACCGTGAAGGTGACGCTCGACTCGGCAATCGCGGAACTCCCCTCGATCCTTGCCACCAAGCATGGCATGGTCGTAAAATCTGGAGCGTCGTCCGACGACATCCGCTTCAAGCCGAACGGCACCGGGCCTTTTACGCTCAGCGAGCTCAAGCTCGGTGAGCTCAAGACCACCTTCAACAAAAACCCCAACTACTGGCGCGCAGGCTTCCCGAAGTCGGACTGCCTGACTGTCACGGCGATCACGGAACCGATCAGCCGCGTCGCTGCTCTCAAGTCGGGTGAGGCCGACGTCGTTCTCGTTGTCGATCCTGCAACGATAGGCACCTTGAAGGATGATCCGGACATCACCCTCACGAAGGCGCCAGGTGGCACTGCGGTGACCATGGGTTTCTTCATCGACAAGGCGCCCTTCGACAATCCGAAGGTGCGCGAGGCGATGAAGCTCGTCATCGACCGTCAGGCGATCGTCGATACGGCGCTCCTTGGCTTCGGTATCCCTGGCAATGACAACCCGATTCTGCCGACGTCGCCCGATGCCTATCGCAGTGACATCAAACAGCGCGACGTCGCCAAGGCCAAGCAATTGCTGGCAGAGGCCGGTCATCCTGACGGTATTTCCGTTGACCTGCATGCCGCCGACTTAATGCCCGGTACGATGGCCATGGTGCAAGCCTATCAGCAGATGGCGTCCGAAGCGGGGATCAAGATCAACATCATCAACGAGCCGGCCGGCGAATACTGGGATACGGTGTGGCTCAAGGCGCCGTTCGCCGTTTCGAACTGGGGCATGCGCACGACGCCAGCCGCGCTCTCGGTTGCCTACCGCAAGAATGCACCGTGGAATGAAACCCATTTCTTCCGCGACGACTATGACGCGCTTCTCGACAAGGCGGCAACGACGCTCGATGCCAACGAGCGGCGCAAGCTTTATCAGGAAGCGCAGCGGATGATCTCGGAAGAGGGCGGCGTCCTCATTCCGATGTTCGCCAACATCGTGGCTGCCACGCGCAAGGGCTGCACCGGTTACACGCCGGCTTCCGACCATAACCGGCCGGACTTTACCGAGATCGTTTGCGAGCAGTAGTCGCAGCAACGGAAGCTTCGGAGGGGGTGCAGATTTTGCACCCCTTTTCATATTGCGGCAGCGTAGCGCGACCGCGCCTCGGCAAAGACGGCGGACGCGGCATCCCTGAGCGTGATCGTATCGGCGCCGCACATGATGACATTGGCGCCGATCTTCACCATGTCCTCAAGCTTGCC
>JAEUMG010000171.1 GCA_016793355.1 Hyphomicrobiales bacterium | reverse complement strand
GTCGCCGCCGATCGACAGCGGCACGGCGCCGGCCTTGTGGATCTTCCTGTAGAAGGCCTCGATCATGTCGATCGACTTGGCGAAATCGAGCGGATTGACCGGCGCGTCGCCGACATCGGCGACATTGCAGAGATCGTATGGTGCGATCCCCGATGTCGGGTGAACACGGCGGATGAGGCGCGAGGCCTCGCGCACCGAGGCCGGCCCCTGGCGCGCGCCGGCGCGATAATTGACGCCGATGTCGAACGGCACACCGACAAGCGCGATATCGAGCTCGGGCGATATGTCATGGCGCTGGGTGCGCATGAATGTGGCGATGCCGGCAAAACGCGGGGTGACGGCGGCATCGACTGGCTGGAAACGTGGGTCTTTCCTGGGCTTCATGTTTTCCTCCGAAGGCGCGGCAAGCTAGCCGTCTTCCGCTATCGCCGTCACGTGATAAAGTCGGCGCGGTCAAAGCAGGGAAAGAGCATGGGCAATCTTCAGACCATTCCGGCGCGGCGCGGCAAGGCGGCGCGGGTGAACAAGGGCCAGTCAATCAAGGTCATCAATACGCATGGCAACCAGGTGGTCGATACCTGGGCCTTCAATGCCGGCGATTTGCGCGAATACATGGGGATGGAGCATTGCCGGGCCTTCTGGAGCCGGCTCTATCCGGTGGTCGGCGATGCGATGATTACCAACCGGCGACGGCCGATCCTGACGCTCACCGAAGACACGTCGCCCGGCCGGCACGATACGTTGATCGCGCCGTGCGACAATGAACGCTACGGGCTTCTCGGCTGCACCGCCTATCACGACAATTGCCGCGACAATTTGCATGGCGGGCTGGCGGAGCTCGGAATTTACATTCCCTACACACCGCCTTCACTCAATACCTTCATGAACATTCCGTGGAGCCAGGACGGCGGGCTCGAATGGGGCAATTGCCTGTGCAAGAAGGGCGACTATGTGGTGTTTCGCGCCGAGATGGATGCGATCGTCGCCTTCTCGGCCTGCCCGCAGGACATGCTGCCGATCAATAACGGCATCACCACGGAAGCGCATTTCGAGGTGTTGGGATAGCGGCCCCCACCCGTCACGCGTTGCGTGACACCCTCCCCCGCGTCGCTGCGCTTGCGGAGGAGGGAAACACTCACTCCGCAGGCTTTGGTAAGAGCTGTTTCTTCGTCTGGGCCGAGCGGTTGCGATAGCGCACCAGCTGCTGGTCGGCGATGACGCCGATCAGGATGACGCCGCCCATGACCGCGAAATTGAGCGAACTCGGAATGCCGAGGAGATTGACGAGGTTCTGCAAGACCTGAAGCAGGATGGTGCCGAGGACCACGCCGATAATCGAGCCCTCGCCGCCGCGCAATGAACAGCCGCCAAGGACCGCGGCGGCGATCGCATAGAGCTCGTAGAAATTGCCATGCGAGGACGGCGAAATCGAGCGCGTATACATGGCGATGAACACGGCGGAGAAGGCCGTGAGCCCGCAGCAGATCATATAGGCGGCGACGGTGACGCGCTTGGTATTGATGCCGGAATAGCGCGCCGCCTCCTCGTTCTTGCCGACGGCGAAAAGATAGCGGCCGAAAACGGATCGATGCAGCACGACGGCTGCAATGCCGGCGACGATGATGAAGGCGATGAGGCTGTGGGGCACGCCTTCAGTGCGGCCCGTCGTCAGCCATTCGAGGGTTGGGAAATTCTGGCCGAAGGCAAATCCGGCGGTCGCGTCTTCGGTATAGAAGCGCGCGATGCCGCGATAGATCAGGAGGCCGCAGAGCGTCACGACGAAAGGCTGGATACCGACGCGGGTGACGAGAAGTCCGTGGACCAGGCCCATGAGGAGCCCGATGCCGATGACGATCAATAATGCGAAGCCCCAGGGCAGCCCGGCATTGGAGATGAGGTCGACGAAGACGACGCCGAGAAGTGCGATGATCGAGCCGACGGATAGCTCGATGCCGCCGGTGATGATGACGAAGGCCTGGGCGAGCGAGAATATGCCGAAGAGGCCGATGAGATTGGCGGTGTTCGACAGGTTGATCGGCGAGAGGAAGCGCGGATTGATCAGCGCGACGGCGGTTCCCACCACGAGGATGAGGAGGAAAAGGCCCAGATCTTTCTTCAGCATTGCCGTCCCATCTCAATTGAGGCTTGCGCCGACAGCGAGTTTCAGAACATTCGCCTCGCTGAATTGCGAGCGCTCGAGGAAGCCCGAGATGCTGCCTTCATGCATGACGGCGATCCGGTCGCTGATCCCCACCACTTCTTCCATGTCGCTCGAGATCATGAGAACCGCAACGCCCCTGTCGGCGAGATCGCGCATCAAGGTATAGATTTCGCTCTTCGCGCCGACATCGATGCCGCGGGTCGGCTCGTCGAAAATGATGGCGCGCGGGCGCATGGAGAGCCATTTGGCGAGCACGACCTTCTGCTGATTGCCGCCGGAGAGCGCCTGCACCTGGTTGGCGACGTCGGGCGTCCTGATGTTGAGCGCGGTGCGCTGGGTTTCGGCGTTGGCGATCTCGCGGTCTTCCTTGACGAGATGCGCATTGGCGTAGCGCGGGAGGTCCGGCAGCGAAATATTGCCGGCAATCGACATGTCGAGGAGGAGGCCGGAGCGCTTGCGGTCTTCAGGTACAAGATAGATGCCGCGATCGATGGCGTCGCGAGGGGATGCGATCTTTGCGGTCTCGCCGCCAAGCCTGATGGCACCGCCATGCGATCGATCGACGCCGAAGACGACGCGGGCAAGTTCGGTGCGTCCCGAGCCGACGAGGCCGGCGAGCCCCAGGATTTCGCCGCGCCTGACCGCGAGGCTTACCGCG
>JAEUMG010000069.1 GCA_016793355.1 Hyphomicrobiales bacterium | reverse complement strand
TGGTGTCGTCCAGGAAGCGAATGTGCAGGGAACATTCATCAGCGGCAATCCGGTTGTCTTCAAGATCACGCCTGACGGTGACACCCGGGAGTTGCGGGTCGCAGGCCGTGATGCCGGGGCCGCGCTCCGGGCCGCCAATCTCTATTCCAAGATCGCGGGCGGAGCGCTCGATTTCGAGGCGCAGTTGAACAACGGGCCGGGCAGCAGTCTACGCAGCGGCCGGCTGATCATCCGCGACTTTGAGGTGCGCGACGAGGCCGCCCTGGCCGAACTCGATCGCAAAGGCAAACCGAAGAAGTCCGCCGGTCCGCGCAAAGCGGGTGTTGCCTTCAGCAAGCTGGTTCTGCCGTTTACCGCCGACACCCGGTTTATCAGGATCGGCGATGCGGTCGTCAAGGGACCGCAAATGTGCGCAACCGCCGATGGGCTTATACGCCGGGCCGACGGCGCGATTGACATTGATGGAACCATCATCCCGGCCTGCGCGCTCAATCGCGTGCCGGGCGACATTCCGATCATCGGCGATATCCTGGTCGGCGACGGACTCTTTGGGCTGACCTATGCTCTGGGCGGAGCGATCTCAAACCCGAAGTTCCAGGTCAATCCGGTATCGGCGATTGCCCCGGGAATATTCCGCCGCTTCTTCGAATATGGATCGCCCAACGATGCGGGCAACAGCGCCGCGAGGCCGAAGGCAAACTAGGCCGGCTTGAGCAGAACGTGCTTCTTCTTTCCCATTGAGAGCTTGATCACGCCGTCGGCGTTCAGCAATTGGCGTGTCAGCGTCAGCCGATCATCGGAAACAGGCACGTCGTTTATTCGGATTGCGCCCCCCTGGACATGACGGCGCGCTTCGCTGTTCGAGTTGGCAAAACCAGCAAGGACAATGGCGGCCAACAGCCCGGTGCCGGCGTCGAGATCGACCGGGATTGTCGGCAGACCGCCGGCGATTTCGCCGGTCTCGAATGTGCGCCGGGAGGTTTCGGCGGACGCTTCAGCCGCTTCCCGGCCGTGGACCAGGGCGGTGGCTTCGCTGGCGAGCACCTTCTTGGCCTCGTTGATCTCCGAGCCCGCGAGGGCTTCGAGGCGCGCGATCTCATCCATCGGCAATGTCGTGAACAGTTTCAGGAACCGGCCGACATCTCCGTCTTCGGTGTTCCGCCAGAACTGCCAATAGTCGTAGGGGCTCAGCATCTCGGCATTGAGCCAGATCGCACCTTGCGCTGTCTTGCCCATCTTGGCGCCGGAGGACGTCGTGATGAGCGGCGTCGTCAGGGCGTAAAGCTGCGATGTGCCCATCCGGCGTCCGAGATCGATTCCGGTGACGATATTGCCCCATTGGTCGGAACCGCCCATCTGCAGATTTGTCCCGTAGCGGCGCGCCAATTCCACGAAGTCATAGGCCTGCAGGATCATGTAGTTGAATTCGATAAACGAGAGCTCGTGCTCGCGCTCGAGCCGCAGTTTCACCGAATCCATCGCAAGCATCCGGTTGACCGAAAAATGCCGGCCGATCTCGCGCAGCATGTCGATGTAGTTGAGCTTTGTCAGCCATTCCGCATTATCGACGAAGATGGCATCCTTGGCCCCGTTGCCGAATTTGAGGAATTTGGAAAAGACCTGCTGGATGCCCCGCTTGTTGGTCTCAATCTCGTCCAGCGTCAGCAACCGGCGGCTTTCGTCGCGGCCGGATGGATCGCCGACCCGCGTCGTGCCGCCCCCCATCAGGGCGATCGGCTTCTGTCCGGTCTGCTGCGCCCAGTAGAGCAGCATGATCTGCACCAGCGAACCGATATGGAGAGACGGCGCCGTGCAATCGAACCCGATATAGGTCACGATGCCACTACGCGACGCCAATGCGTCGAGCCCCTCCAAGTCCGAGCACTGATGAATGTATCCGCGCTCTGAGAGGGTCGAAAGAAAATCGGACGCAAACTTGCCCATTGGCCAAACCTGTGACAGCAGTTGCGGCGGCTCTTAGCGTGGGGTCTCAGACGTGTCAAAACTCTATACCGCTGTGGGATTGATGTCGGGAACGTCGCTCGACGGTATCGACGTGGCACTCGTCACGACCGATGGCGAAAGCCGCGTCGAGCGCGGCCCGGCGCGGACCTATGCCTATACGCCTGAGCAGAGGCAGTCGCTGGCCGCGGCGCTTCGCGAAGCGCTGCAACTCAAGACACGGGATGAAAGGCCGCTTGCGCTTGCTGAAGTCGAGCGTGCACTGACGGAATGGCACGCGGTCGCGGTCAAGAGGCATCTTGAGGAGTTCTCGCTGCGCAGGTCCGAAATCGATGTAATCGGTTTCCATGGCCAGACGGTCCTGCACCGGCCGGATCGCAGGCTGACGGTCCAGTTGGGCGACGGTCAGCTCCTTGCTGAGCGAACCGGCATCCCCGTCGTTTTCGACATGCGCGCGGCCGACGTTGCGGCAGGCGGACAGGGAGCGCCCTTGGTGCCGGTCTATCATCGCGCACTTGCAGCTTCGATTCCGGAGAGACCCGTCGCCTTCGTCAATATTGGCGGCGTTGCCAATGTTACGTGGATCGGCAGGGATGGCGACTTGCTGGCCTTCGACACCGGACCTGGCAATGCGCTGATCGACGACTGGGCGCTTCGGCACACCGGCCAGGCGACCGACTTCGGCGGCAGCCTCGCCCTGCGAGGCAGGGTCGATGAAAGCGTCGTCGCGCAGTTCCTGGGCGACTCATACTTCGAAGAAACCCCGCCAAAGTCTCTTGACCGCAATTCCTTTGCGGGGATCGATCTAGCCGGACTTGCGCCCGAAGACGGCGCCGCAACGCTTGTCGCCGTGACTGCCAGAACGGTTGCTCTCGCCGCAGACTGGTTCCCCGAGCCGCCGGCACTCTGGATCATCTGCGGAGGAGGCCGCAAAAACCCGGCGGTCATGACCGGCCTCCGCGAGCGACTTCCGCGCGTTCTGAGCGCCGAGGAGGCCGCCTTCGATGGCGATGCGATTGAAGCAGAAGCCTGGGCCTATCTCGCCGTCCGCTGTCTCCGGCACCTGCCGATCAGTTTCCCGGGTACGACTCGCGCCCCGACACCACTCACGGGCGGGAAGCTCGTACGGCCTGCTGGAGCAGGGCGCCTGCAGGCCGACTCGACCTCGCCTCGCATCTGAGAATAAGCCATCGCCGGCCGGGCGAGATGCGACCGCATCGCCTGGCGGCCGGATATTGCCCCAGTTTCACGAGCGCTTCACATCATCAGTACACGGATAAAAAGCAGACCCTATGACGTATCGTCGAAGAGCGGCGTGACATGGCGGGCGAGCAGGTGGCACTCCTTGAGGATGCGGTCGATCTCATCCTTGGGCCGCTCGCGCCAGCCCGGCGGCCGGCCGGGGCGCATGGCCGATTGCCGTCGCGGATGGCGTTCCTCGGGCGGCCGGGCCTGCCAGCGCGCATAGCGCAGCGCCTGGCGGGGGATATCCTGCAGCGCATCCGCCATGGCGATGAGCCGGCGGATGAGCGGTCCGGCATCGGCCATGCCGTCATCGGCCTTCGCCTCGACGACAGGGTCCGGTGGAGGCGGGGGCGGCGGGGGTGGCGGCTCCGGCTCCGGCTGGCGGATGCCGCGGAAGATCGGATGGCGTGTATCGGGGGGATCGGGCGGGAAGAAATAGGCGCGGGGTTCGGGCCCCCGGCGTTTCTTCTTCCCGAACCGGCGGCCGATGCGCCTGAGCGGGTCGAACAGCCGGAACAGGGGACGGCGTTTTCTCTTGGGCCTGGCCTCGCCATCGCCCTGGGCCTTGGCTTTGCCGGCCCCTTTCCGCCGCGGCCGCGCCGGAGGGAGTTCTTCGGGTGCGATCACGATAGTGCGGGCGGCCACGATGATGAGCCGCCGGACCGCCGCTTCCGCCGCCCGCAATCTGCCGAGCATGAAGCGGTAGAGCGGCTTGGAGACCTTTTCGACGGTGGCGCCTTCGACAAGCCCGATCGCGGCGAACAGGCCCCTGACGGCGAGAAGGAGCCTTGCGCGAGTGTCTTCGATGGCCAAGTCCCAAGGCATGGCCGTCATCTAGAACACAATTGGAACTTAGTCAAGTTAAAAAATGACCATCCGTGTTGCGCCCGTTTTCGGGCCCCTTGTGCTGTTGCCTCGCTGCATCAGCCGAACCGCATCCGTCCCCGGCCCCGTGATGGAAAGGCCCGGCGCGCAATTTTATGATGTTCGCAGAACCTTTCTGCGTTACACTGATTTTGGGCTGGGTGGAGGTCTTTAGATGCGCTGGTTCCTCGTGGCAGTTGTTTTGTTTTCAGGCATGGCTTCAAGCCCTGCGGTAGCCTATGAGAATTTCATTACCAGTGGACATTCCTATACCCCGGAGAACATACCCCTGCCCCCGATCAACAGTTCGGAAGCCCAGTTCACGCAGCAGACCGATATTTATCAGGCCG
>JAEUMG010000019.1 GCA_016793355.1 Hyphomicrobiales bacterium | reverse complement strand
CTCGAACAATCCGCCGCCACCCCCTGATCCGACGATCGAAGACGACGCCGGAGCGGTCGTGGAAGACGGCGGCGGGACGAGCGGCACGCTCAATACAGCCGTCGTGGCGCAATCGGGTACGCCCGGTGAGTTTGGCACCTTCAGCATCGCTGCAGATGGCGCATGGACCTATGTGCTCAACAATGAGTCGCCTGCCGTGCAGGCCCTCGCCCAGGGCGAGGTCCGGACCGAAAGCTTCACCGTCACCGGCACAAATGGGGCGACGGCCGCCGTCGTCATAACGATCACCGGAACCAATGACGCACCGGTCGCGGTCGCGGATACGGTAGCTGCGGAATTCCAAACCGGCACGACCTTCACCGCGGCCGAACTGCTCTCCAACGACAGCGATATCGACAATCCCAATACGGCCCTGTCGATCGCCGGCGTGACCAGCGGCGTCGGCGGCACCGTCGTGCTCAATCTGGACGGGTCGGTGACCTTTACCCCCGACGAAGGTTTCAGCGGTACGGCAACTTTTACCTACACGGTCACCGACGGCCTTGCGACTAGCGCGCCCGTCACCGTGAGCGTCATCGTCGACGGCAATGATGCGCCGGTCGCAAGCCCGGTGACACTGGCGGCGATCGCCGAGGACAGCGGCGGCCGGGTGATCAACGAGACCGAACTCCTCGCCGGCGTCACCGATCCCGATGGCCCCAGCCTTACGATAACCGCGCTGTCTATCGCCGGGGGCTCGGGCACGCTCATCGACAATGGCAACGGCACCTGGACCTATACGCCCGCGGCGAATGACGACACCGGTGTTACCTTCAACTACACGGTGTCCGACGGCACATCGACCGCCTCCTCCACCGCTTCGCTCGACATCACGCCGGTCAATGACGCGCCCGCGGCGGCTGCCGTGACCCTCGATGCCATTGTCGAGAACAGCGGGCCCCGCATCATCACCCAGCTCGAACTGCTTGCCGGCGTGACCGATCCCGATGGGCCGGCCTTGACGATCACCGCGCTATCGATCGCCGAAGGCTCGGGCTCGCTCGTCGACAATGGCAACGGCACCTGGACCTACACGCCGGCGGAGAATGACGACACCGGCGTTACCTTCAACTACACGGTTTCGGACGGTAGCCTGAGCTCTTCATCTACCGCTTCGCTCGACATCACGCCGGCCAACGAACCGCCGGTGCTGACCGGCGATTTCGAGGCCGACATCGAAAACGATGGATCCTACATACTGACGGCCGACGATCTCGGCTTTTCCGATCCCGACGATACCGAAGTCGTGTTCACCGTCTCCAATCTGACAAACGGGGTAATCCTGGTCGACGGCGTCGCCGCGAACTCGTTTACTTTCGCCGATATCGAGAACGGCCTGGTGGCGTTTCAGCATGACGGCAGCGAGACCAGCCTGGCCAGCTTCGATGTATCGGTCGAGGATGGAAACGAGGACGGGTCCGTTCCGGAAAGCCAGACCTTCACGCTTCATGTCACGAACTACATAACCGGCGACGAGAATCCGAACGTTCTCAACGGCACCGCGGCCGTCGACGTCATCAGCGGGCTTGAAGGCGCAGACATCATAACCGGCAATGGCGATGATGACATTCTGATCGGCGGCGAAGGCGCCGACACCTATGTCTGGAATGTCGGGGACGGCAATGACACCATCATCGGCGACAATCTGAGCCAGGACATCATCCGCATCGAAGGCGGCCCTTTCTACGATTACAATTTCGAAATCGATGGACAGGACCTTCTCGTCGGCGTCTCGATCGCCGGCGAATTCGACTGGTCGGCGCCGGGCGGCGGCTATCTGAGAATTCAGAACTTCCTCGATGGCGGCGACACCCTCGCCTATCTCGAGGCCGATCTCGGCGACAATAATGCATTCTACAGCCCGGAAGGCGGCGATGCGCGCATCTTTTTCAGCGCCGGCACCGGCATCGATCAGGGACATTATTACGAAGTCATTCTCGGCACCGAAGGCAACGATGTCATCACCGATGCGGGAGGAACCTGGATCAACCGCCTCTATGGATATGGCGGCGACGACACGCTGATCGCGGCCGACACCGGTCCTTCGGTACTAATCGGCGGCACCGGCAATGACACGCTTATCGGCGGCACGAATGATGATGAGCTCCGCGGCGGGTCGGGCAATGACAGCATGGACGGCGGGGATGGATATGACGTTCTTTCATATCGCAGCAATTCCAGCAGCGGGCCCTACTCGCACGGCGTTTTTGTCAATCTCTCCGACGACGAGGTGACCTACGAGTTTCTCGGCGCGAACCGGACCATAGCGGCGGGTACCGCTCTGGATAACTGGTGGGATCCGGACTTGCCCACGGTCGGAGTCGATACGATCGCCAATGTCGAGGCCGTGATCGGCACGCGATTCGACGACGTGATCATCGGCGGCTCTGCCGGTGAAACCATTTCGGGCGGCGCCGGCGCGGACATTATGGATGGCGGCAGCGGCGAGGCGGCCGACTTCGTGAGCTATTATCCGCCCTTCGGCAGCCCGACGCCCACGCAGGGCGTCTTCGTCAACATTTCGGCAGCCGCGGCAACATATGACTTTAACGGCCAGCTCGATGTCACGGTCGATGCCGGACAGGCGCTCGACAACTGGGGCAATACCGATACGGTTCTGAACTTCGAGGGGATCATCGGCTCCGACCTCGACGATGTCCTGGTCGCCGGGTTCGGCGACGACTATATCGAAGGCGGCGGGGGCGACGACGTGATCGTCGGAGGCGGCGGCTTCGATTACCTGGTCGGCGGCGACGGCAGCGACAGCTTCGTATTCGGCACCGAATGGGGCGACACCTGGATTCAGGACTTTGATCTGGGCACCGACTTTCTGCGCTTCCAGGGCGATGTTGCCATCGAATCGATCGATCCGCTCGATCTGGACGAGTTCGAGGGCGACGAAAGCGCCCTTGTTACTCTGACGTCGGGTGCGGTCATCATACTTTACGACGTCGGCGACATCGAAGACGTTTCGCAGCTCCTCGCGCCACCCCTTCTGGGAAATGCACTCGCCAACGAAATCAATGGCACGGTATTCAATGACGTGATCGAGGGCGGCGAGGGCAACGACACGCTCAACGGCCGCGCCGGCATCGACACCTATGTCTGGAGCGAGGGCGACGGCTACGACACCATTCAGGCCAACAACGACGGCGAAGACATCATCCAGATCAACGGGTCGTTCTACGACTTTGACTGGGCAGTCCAAGGCGACGACCTGGTCATCGGCGTGAGCGCCGACGACAATTATGATTGGGCGGATGTCGGCGGCAACCTGCGACTCGAGAACTTCCTCTCCGGCAACGACAGCATCGACTATCTCGAGGCAGATCTGGGCGACAATAACGCATTCTACAGCCCGGAAGGCGGCAATGCGCGCATCTATGTGAACCTCCTCGCTGGCGCCGATCAGGGAGCTTATTTTGAGCTCATCTTCGGCACGAGCGGCGACGACGTCATGACCGATGCCGGAGGAACCGGCATCAACCGCTTCGACGGACGTGACGGCAACGATATCATCACCGCGTCGGATGGCGGGAACGCAGTCCTGATTGGCGGCAACGGCAACGACACGCTGACCGGCGGCAACATGAATGACCAGTTCCGCGGCGGCAACGGCAATGACATCATCAATGGCGGCGGCGACGAAGGCGAGTTCGGTGGCGACCTGGTGCGTTACGATCGGCCTTCGGGAAGCGGGCCCTATACGCATGGTGTCGTTGTCAATCTTTCGGACAACGTGATCGTCCTCTCCGATGATCCGGGCGAAGGCGAATACTACTTCCACGGCATTAACGGGACGGTTGCATCGAACCAGGCCATCGGTACCTGGGAAAATCTGGCGACCTGGGCAACGGCACCTGGGAGTCGCGTGGATACCGACACGCTGTCGGGCATAGAAAGCGTTCGCGGCTCGACTTTCGACGACATCCTCATCGGCAGTGACGGGGACAACAACATCATCGGCGATGACGGCGATGACACAATGATCGGCGGTGATGGCGATGATTATTTCGATGGAACATTGGGAAGCGACTACATCGACGGTGGCGACGGATTTGACTCGGTCTTTTACTACGACTTAAACGGCGTAACCATCAATCTGGCCGACGGTTATGCGGACGAAGGTGGTGGAGTCATTGATACACTCGTCAACATCGAACATATCGGCGGCTCGCAGGGAGCCGATGTCCTGATCGGCAATGACGAGGATAACTTCATTAGCGGTCTCGAGGGCGATGACTATATCGACGGCGGAGACGGCAGCGACGCGGTTGACTATTACGGGGATCCTTCGGGCGTTATTGTGGATCTCGACGCTGGGTTTGCGACCGATGGATACGGCGACACCGATACGATCGTGAATGTTGAAGAAGTCTATGGCTCCTTCAACGCCGATATCATCACCGGCAATAGCCTAGAAAACCGGTTGGTCGGCCGCGACGGCGATGATTTTCTCTATGGCGGCTTGGGAAACGATCAGCTCCTGGGCGGAGAGGGAGACGACGAGCTTTACGGGCAGGATGACGACGACATCCTGCACGGCGAGGCTGGCGACGACATTATTGACGGCGGCGATGGCGAGGACGCCATAGACTTTTATGACGATCCGAATGGCGTTTATGTAAATCTCGAAGATGGGATTGCGTATGACGGCTACGGCGGAACGGACACGCTCTACTCCATTGAACGCATACTGGGCTCCTTCCACAGCGATGAACTGATCGGCGATTCGCTCGACAACTACATCGCGGGACGCGATGGCGATGACACTATTCGTGGCGGAGCGGGTAGCGATTATCTCGAAGGTGGCGATGGAAACGACATTTTCGTCTACGGCGCAGACGACGAGTATGGTGATGCCGATACGATCGTAGACTTCGACGTCGGAACGGACTTCCTGAGACTTGAGGACGGACTGTCCATCGATTCGATCTATGAGTCTGAAGGCAGCACCACCGTCTACTTGAGCAACTTCACCACGATCGACCTGATCGGAGTAACTGGTGTCACCGATCCGGACGATCTCCTCGAGCCGCAAAACTTCTTCTTCTCAATGGCCTTCACGTCATCGGAGGATGATGCCGGTTCTGCCGCTCAAGCGGCACGATTGTCCGACCCGGATGGGCAGCGCCATGGCGACAAAGACCGGAAGACCCACGAAATCGCTTTCGCCCAGGCCGCTGCCGCGATCTCGGGTGCCGCGATCACGACAGCCCAGACCGCGCATGCGTCGGAACCAGGCATGGCGAAAGCAGAGCCGGGCTCTCACACCCATTCAGCCCACAACGGCCACGATTGGTCGGCCGGATTTGTTCCCAATCATATTCCCGGCCCCGCTCTCGCGCACCAGATCGATGCGGATTTGTCAGGTGGTGCGAACGCGCATGCGAAATTTCACATCGGCCCCCCTCACGATCTCCCGGAAATCGCGGGCTTGCGTGATGTCGAGCCCGCAGGATCCCGCTGGTCAGCCCCGGCTCAGCCCGAGCGAGGCCATGAAAGCGGGGATGCGAACAGTGTCGAATCTGGCGGAGCTCGCATGGGGCTCCGCGCCGCCGGGCATGGCGAAGCGCCGCCGGCGGAGGCGACCGGTCACGGCGATCAGCCGCTCCCGCCCGGCCCCGGCGCGCCGGGGGGTCAGCCAGCTTCAGTCGAGTGGTTTCACGGCTTCATGCTGGATGCCGGCCCCGTTCCGGACCTTTCGAGCCTCCCCGCCGATGGCATTGGCACTCATGCCTTTGCCAAGGGTCTGTCGCCCCGTGCCGCAATCGATCTCCCGGCCTTCGATAGCGTGATTGATCTCCGGCACGATCTGTTTCCGGAAGCAGCCCAGCACCAGAATGTCGCAGCCAGGGCTCTGGAGCATGTGCAGGACATTCGGGCTGGGGCTGGCGAGTGGGCCCACGCAGCGGCGGCCGAATTCGTGCACAATCTTGCCAGTGACCTTGAAGCGGCGGTGCAGACCCACGACCCAAGATAGCGCGCGCCGCAAAGGAGAACTGACCAGGCGAGACGGCCGGCTGGGCTAACTTGCGGCCACCATAAGCCACAAGCCGTTTCCCGGCGAAGTGAAACCGCTTCTCTGACAAGGAAACGCGCCGATGCCAAGTAGTCGGCGCATGTCCTTGTCGCCAAAGTGCCTGCGCCTTGGCAGGATGTGCGCTAGGCGCGGCTGGGTTCGCGCTGGATCCGGGCAACCACCAGTCTGACTCCGGCATCCTCCAACATTCTGGCGTCCGCGTCGGCGAGGCCGTCATCGGTGACCAATGTCGAAATGCGCGACAGAGGCACCGGAGTATACCGGGCCCGCACCGCAAACTTGCGGCTGTCGGCAAGCACCACAAGCTCGTCGGCAAGCGTTAGGAGCCGTTGCGTCTCGCGCACGATGAGAGGGTGGGACTCCATGATACCCTTGGGACCGATCCCCTGCGCGCCGAGGAAGAACTTCGAAGCATAGAAGTCCGGCTCGGCCGGGCGCAGCGAATGGATGATCCCCGGTTCACGATAGAATTCTCCGCCCGCAAGAGTGAGATGGCAGTCGCCGTCCTGATAGAGCCGTGAAGCCAGAGGCAGCGAGTTCGTATAGATGCGCACATTGCGCCGCGCGAAGCGCAGGGCGAAGAGATAGCAGGTTGATCCGCCATGGATGATGATCGCATCGCCGTCGCGCACCAGCTTCTCCGCCTCGCGCGCGATGGCGCGCTTGGCGTCGACCGCCAGCATCTGATTTTCTTCGAATGAGCGGGCCGAGAGCCGGTCCGGCTGCTCCTTCGCACCGGCGGACGCAATTCCGCCAAACACCTTCCGGACCGCGCCGAGCTTGCTGAGCTTGGCGATGTCGCGGCGGATGGTCGCCGGCGATACGCGCAAGACATCGAGCAGATCCTTGACGGTGGCGAATGGCCGATCCTTGAGCAGGTCGACGATCAGGCGCTGACGCTCGGTTTCTTCCACGCGCTCCTCCACACCCTGAGCGGAGATGATCACCTTGATGATTGCGTGATCACCGCCGAGAGCGCCGAATCCCGACGCTTGCGCCTTGACGACCCTCGCTCACGGATGTTTAATTTTAATCACAGCATTTGGGGGATGCAAATGGAGCACGGGCTGGCCGACGGGCCGGGGACGCTCCATGAGTTCCAACAAAACAACAAGAATAAGAAAGTTCTAGACGGGAGGATGCCATCCGATGCGCTTACCGGCCGGGCTTGTCGGAAACTCCGCGTCTCTGAAGCCGCGCGACAATTGCGCTCATTCGACAATCCGGGTCATGGAAATCGTGATTGCGAGTGATCACTCATGAGCCAGCTTGTCTCGCTTTCCCGGATATTCAAGTCTTTTGTCGGGGTCCGCGTCCTGGAAGATGTGAGTTTCGACGTCGAACCTGGCGAAGTCCATGCGCTGCTGGGCGAGAATGGCGCCGGTAAATCAACCCTGATCAAGATCATGGCCGGCGTGCATGCGCCCGACTCGGGCGACATCCGCGTGGACGGCGAGGTCGTCCATTTCGCCAGTCCGGGCCAGGCGGTGAAGGCCGGCATCGCCATCGTCTATCAGGAATTGCTGCTCTTTCCCGAACTCACCGTTGCCGAGAACATCTTCATCAATCATGCACCTCGCACCAGCTGGGGCGGACTCGACTGGAACGCCATGCGCGCCCGTGCGCGGCAGTTGCTCGACGAACTCGACTCGCATCACCTCGACGTCGACGCCAAGGTCGCAAGCCTCTCGGTCGCCAATCGGCAGCGCGTCGAAATCGCCAAGGCGCTCTCGCAAAATGCCCGCGTTGTTGTCATGGACGAGCCGACGGCTTCTCTTGCCGAGGCCGATGTCCAGCAATTGATGTCCATCGTCCGCGCGCTGCGCAGCCGCGGGGTTGGCATCGTCTACGTAACGCACAAGCTTCCGGAGGTGTTTGCGCTGGCCGATCGCGTCACCGTGCTGCGCGATGGAAAGCACGTCGCCACCAAGCCGATCATGGAAGTGAACGAGAGAAGCCTCGTCAACATGATGGTCGGGCGCTCGATCGATCAGCTTTACCCCAAAGCACAAACCAAATTCGGCGAGCCGCTGCTCGAACTGCGTCACGTCTCCTGCGGCAGGATGGTTCGCGACGTCTCATTGACGCTCAGGGCGGGCGAGATAGTGGGGATCGCGGGGCTTGTTGGCTCGGGCCGCACCGAACTGGCTTTGACCATATTCGGCCTGACACCGGCAGAGTCGGGCGAGATCCTGGTTGCCGGAAACCGCGTCAAGATAGGCAGCCCTCAGGCCGCCCGCGATCTCGGCGTGGCCTATGTTCCGGAGGATCGGGGCCTTCAGGGCCTGATCCGGCCGCAGACGATTGCCGAGAACATCGCCTTGACCATTCTCGACAAGCTCGCGCGCTGGTTCATCGTCGACCGGCGCAAGGAGGATCGGCTCACCCGCGATTACATCACAAGACTTGGCATCAGGTCGCGCGGCCCCGATCAGGCCACGCGGCAATTGTCGGGAGGAAACCAGCAGAAGGTGGTGCTTGCCAAATGGCTCGCGGTTGAGCCGCGCATCCTGATCATGGACGAGCCGACGCGCGGCATCGATGTCGGCGCCAAGTCGGAGATTCACGCCTTGATGTCGCGCCTCGCGCAGAATGGCCTGGGCATTCTCATGATTTCGAGCGAGCTCCCCGAAGTGCTTGGCATGTCGGATCGCATTCTGGTGATGAATGGCGGCCGAATCGTCGCCGAGATCAACCGGGCCGACGCCACGCAGGAAACAGTCGGCGCAGCGATGACTCTCGCCGAACGCGACGCGGAGGCGGCATGAACGCCGCCCTCGCACGCTCGCCGGCATTGTCACGGGTTTTTCGC
Organism: Hyphomicrobiales bacterium; assembly: GCA_016793355.1. Taxonomy (GTDB): domain Bacteria; phylum Pseudomonadota; class Alphaproteobacteria; order Rhizobiales; family Aestuariivirgaceae; genus JAEUMG01. Next base: position 123 of record JAEUMG010000019.1, on the reverse strand, counting down.
GCCTATGGGCAGGAAATCATCGTGCTGGGCGCGCTGATCGTACTCTTCGTGGTCGTCGGCACAGTCAATCCCCGCTTTCTCTCGAACACCAATCTTACGAACATCTTTTCCGGAAATGCCTAC
>JAEUMG010000002.1 GCA_016793355.1 Hyphomicrobiales bacterium | reverse complement strand
ATAGGCCGTATACGTCGCCCCGCCAGTCTCCGCCAGAACCTTCGTAATCGCCGCCGTCAACGACGTCTTGCCATGATCAACATGGCCAATCGTCCCAATGTTGCAGTGCGGCTTGTCTCGCGTGAATTTCTCTTTGCCCATCGGAATACTCCGCTAATCGGTAAATGGCTTCGGTTTTAGGCGAACTTCTTCTGAACTTCCTGTGCGACCGCGGTCGGCACCTGTTCATAATGGTCGAATTGCATGGTGTAGCTGGCACGACCTTGGCTCATCGAGCGCAGGTTGTTCACGTAACCGAACATGTTGGCGAGCGGCACCATGGCATTGATGACCTGTGCATTGCCGCGGCTGTCAGTACCCATGATCTGGCCACGACGAGAGTTGAGATCGCCGATGACGTTGCCGAGATACTCTTCCGGCGACACAACCTCGACCTTCATGATCGGTTCAAGCAGGATCGCGCCGGCCTTCTCAAGCGCTTCGCGGAAGGCCGCACGAGCGGCAACTTCGAAGGCGATCGCCGAGGAGTCGACTTCGTGATAGGCACCGTCGACGAGCGAGACCTTGACGTCGACAACGGGGAAGCCGGCGAATACGCCCGCACCCATGACCGAATTAAGGCCCTTCTCGACGCCGGGAATGTACTCCTTCGGAACCGTGCCGCCGACGATCTTGGATTCGAATTCGTAGCCCTTGCCCTTCTCGTTCGGTTCGACGACGATCTTCACGCGCGCGAACTGTCCCGAGCCGCCGGTCTGCTTCTTGTGCGTATAATCCACAGTGGTCGGACGCACGATGGTCTCGCGATAGGCGACCTGCGGAGCGCCGACATTTACTTCGACCTTGTGGGTGCGCTTCAGGATGTCAACCTTGATGTCCAAATGAAGTTCGCCCATGCCCTTGATGATGGTCTGGCCTGACTCAGCATCAGTCGAAACGCGGAAGGACGGGTCCTCCGCCGCAAGCTTGTGCAGCGCAACGCCCATCTTTTCCTGGTCACCCTTGGTCTTGGGCTCAATGGCCATTTCGATGACCGGTTCGGGGAACTCCATCTTCTCGAGGATGACCGGCTTCGCGGGATCGCAAAGCGTATCGCCGGTGCGGGTATCCTTGAGGCCCACAAGCGCAACGATGTCGCCCGAATAAGCTTCGGAAATCTCTTCGCGGGAGTTGGCGTGCATGAGAACCATGCGGCCGACACGCTCGGTCTTTTCACGGGTCGAATTGAGCAGCGACACGCCCTTGGCGAGCTTTCCCGAGTAGATGCGGCAGAAGGTCAGAATGCCGTACTGGTCGTCCATGAGCTTGAAGGCGAGCATGGACATCGGTTCATCGTCGCCGGCCTTGCGGACGGTCTCTTCACCGGTCTTAACGTCAATGCCCTTGATTGAAGGACGGTCGAGCGGCGACGGGAGGTAATCGACGACGGCATCGAGAAGCGGTTGCACACCTTTGTTCTTGAAAGCCGAACCGCAGAGCACGGGGAAGAAGGCGCCGATGACAACGGCCTTGCGCAGCAGCCTCTTGATCGTCTCTTCGGAAATTTCCTTGCCTTCAAGGTAATCTTCCATCGCCTTTTCGTCGAGTTCGACGCAGGCTTCGATCATTTCCTGGCGGGCAGCAACGGCCTTGTCCTTAAGGTCGGCCGGGATGTCCGCGTCATGATACTTGGCGCCGAGGGACTCTTCTTCCCAAATGACGGCCTTCATGCGAACCAGGTCAATAATCCCCTTGAAGTCCTGCTCAGCGCCGATCGGCAGCTGGATCGGAACGGGTTTCGCGCCAAGGCGAGTCTTGATGTCGGAGATGCACTGATCGAAATTCGCGCCGATCTTGTCCATCTTGTTGCAGAATACGATGCGCGGGACGTTGTATTTGTCGCCTTGTCGCCAGACCGTTTCAGTTTGCGGTTCAACACCCTGGTTCGAATCGAGCACGCATACCGCACCGTCGAGCACGCGCAGCGAGCGCTCGACTTCAATGGTGAAGTCGACATGGCCGGGGGTGTCGATGATGTTGAGTCGCTTGCCGTTCCAGAAACAGGTCGTGGCGGCCGACGTGATCGTAATACCGCGCTCCTGCTCCTGTTCCATGAAATCCATGGTCGCGGCGCCGTCATGCACTTCGCCGATCTTATGGCTCTTGCCGGTGTAATAGAGCACGCGCTCGGTCGTCGTGGTCTTGCCGGCATCGATGTGAGCCATGATGCCGAAATTGCGGTAGTCTTCGAGGGCGTATTGGCGGGGCATGATCGGTTCCTCAGGGCGCGTGGTTACCAGCGATAGTGCGAGAAGGCACGGTTCGCCTCTGCCATACGATGGGTGTCTTCGCGCTTCTTGACCGCGGTTCCGCGATTGCTGGCGGCGTCGAGCAATTCGCCCGACAGACGGTCAACCATTGTGTTTTCGTTGCGGCCACGCGCGGCCTGGATCAGCCAGCGGATGGCAAGGGCCTGGCGGCGCTCGGCGCGGACCTCGACAGGGACTTGGTAGGTGGCACCGCCAACCCGGCGCGAGCGGACCTCGATGGCCGGGGCGACATTGTCCAGCGCCTGGTGGAAAACCTGCACCGGGTCCTGCTTGGCCTTAGCCTGGATGCGATCAAAGGCACTGTAAACGATTGTTTCAGCAACCGACTTCTTGCCGGCATGCATCAGGTTGTTCATGAACTTGGAAACGACGAGATCCCCGAACTTCGGATCGGGATTGATCTCACGTTTATCTGCGCGGTGGCGACGGGACATGGGAACTCTCCGCGATTACTTCGGACGTTTGGCGCCGTATTTGGACCGGCGCTGACGACGCTTGACCACGCCCTGGGTGTCGAGCACGCCGCGAATGATGTGATAACGCACACCGGGCAGGTCCTTGACGCGTCCGCCGCGGATCATGACCACCGAGTGTTCCTGCAGATTGTGTCCCTCGCCGGGAATATAGCTCGTGACCTCGAAGCCATTGGTCAGACGGACGCGCGCGACCTTGCGCAGCGCCGAATTCGGCTTCTTCGGGGTCGTGGTGTAGACGCGCGTGCATACCCCGCGCTTCTGTGGGCAGGACTGCATCGCCGGCACCTTGTTCCGATAGGTCGGAGCGGTACGCGGCTTGCGGATCAATTGGTTGATCGTCGGCATCTTTCGCCTGTTGCTACCTTCGCCAATACGTTTCGAGCTTGCGCATGCGAACAAAGCGCTGTCGCTTCCTGCTCAAGGAGGCGCAACGCTTCAAAACCAGAGGACCGCGTGGCCGGCAGGGCCGCGAGGTCGTGACCTTGAATGTTCAAACTTTTGTTTTCCGCCAGCGTTTAAATGCGCGAAGCATTTACTGCCTGCCGCCTGAAAACGGGCCGGAACATACTCACGGCCCCCAAGGCCGTCAACCCCTTAACCGATGAAAAATGCCGTCCAAATGACGGAAATTGGCAGGTCCGCGTCTTATTGACAGGTTTCCTGCTGCAACGCAGCAAGCAACAGGCATTTTGCCACAATTCTTCCCTGCCCCGGCCATAGCGCCGCCCCGGCCTCCGTCAAGTCTGCGAATCGGGCGACGCACACCGTTCATTGTGAGAGGGGAGACCTATCCATGACAATGCCGCTCAAGACCTGGTGGCACGAGCTGAACACTTGGGAACCGGACGCTGCCCTTGCTTTCTACGGCCGAACCCTCGGCTGGCAGTTCGAACAGTCGGAGCTTCCAGATGGTGGCGGGTATTGGATCGCCCGTAAGGATGGACGCCCGGTAGGGGGTGTATTTGCACTGACCGATCCGGATCATGCAGGAATTCCGTCACATTGGATGACCTACATGGCGGTTAACGACATTTCGCGCGCAGAACACGATGCCGCAAGGGCCGGTGGCGAGATTATGCGACCTAGCACCCATGTCCCGGGGGTCGGCATGCTGTCCGTGGTGACCGATTCTGCAGGTGCCCTGATCGGCCTGTTCGAGCCCGAACAAGGGCATTCGCTCGCCAGAACCCACTAGATGCGGACGGGTCGCGGGCTCAGGGGCCTGGGACCCGAAATTTTTGCGGGCTGGTCCCACAAGCGCCGCGCCCTTCCAGCTAGCCTGATGCCACAGGTAAACGAGACTGGAGGCTTCCATGGAAGCCGGTGCTATCGACTGGTCGACGGAAGGAATCGTTGGGCGACGGGAAAAATACTATGCCGCGTCGCAGCGCGCCTTCATGCCCTACCGGACCCCGCTCATCTTCTCGCGCGGCAAGGGTCAGTATCTGTGGGATGAAAGGGGCCAGCAATATCTCGACCTCCTGGGGATGAATGTTTGCGTCTCGGTCGGCCATGCCCATCCGGAAGTGACCCGCGCGGCAGAGGAGCAGATCCGCGCACTGCAGCATTGCACGACCATGTTCTATCATCCGGTTCCGGCTCATTTTGCCGAGGAATTGGCCGCCCGCATGCCAAAAGGCCACGACTGGGTCGTCCATTTCACCAGCGGCGGAGCCGAGGCGATCGATCTGGCGCTCATCATGGCGCAGACCTTCACCGGCAACATCGACATGCTGGCGCTGCGCAACGCCTATCACGGCGCAACCTTCGGTGCGCAGTCGCTAACCGGGATAAGCGGCTTCCGCCACAATGTCCCCCTCCTCGGCGGCATCCACCACATCGCCAATCCCGATCCCTATCGCGGCATTTTCGGCGATGACACGGGGGCTTACCTCGCCGAGATCGACCGCACGATCCGCTACGCCACGTCCGGTAAGCTCGCCGGTTTCATCGTCGAGCCGATTCAAGGCTATGGCGGGATCATCGAATTGCCGGCCGGATATCTGAAATCCGCCGCGCAGAAGGTTCGCGATCGCGGCGGCATCTGCATCGTCGATGAAGTTCAGTCAGGTTTCGGCCGGACCGGCGACAATTTCTGGGGTTTCGAAGCGCACGACATCATCCCCGAGATCGTCGTCATGGCCAAGGGCATCGGCAACGGATTCCCGCTTGGCGCGGTAGTCGCCAAGCGGGATGTCGCGGAGTCGCTTGCCAAGAAATTCTTTTTCAACACCTATGGCGCCAACCCGGTCTCGTGCGCGGCTGGCCGAGCCGTTTTGCGAGTTATCGACCAGGAGGGGCTGCAGGCCAATTCGCTCAAGGTCGGGAAGCGGATGAAGGCGGTTCTGGAACGGCTGCACCAGAAGCACGAGATCGTCGGCGACGTTCGCGGACACGGGTTGATGCTGGCGATCGAATTGGTCACGGATCGAATGAGCAAGACGCCCGCAACCGAGGAAACTGCCGAAATTTTCGAGAGAACGCGCGAGCATGGATTGGTTGTCAGCAAATCCGGCACCGATCGGAACATCCTGCGCATGGTGCCGCCGATGTGTATCCAGGAATCGGATGTGGACCGGATGGAAGACGCTCTGGAGCGCAGCTTCGCCGGCTACTGAGCCAAATGTCCCTTCCCATCATCGCCATTGCCAGCTTGTTGATATTTCTGGCCGCGATTGCGCGCGGCTATTCAGGTTTCGGGTTCTCGCTGCTCGCAATCACCTCGCTGAGCCTGGTTCTGAAGCCTGCCGAGATCGTTCCTTCGATATTCATGCTGGAGATCGCAGCGAGCCTGCACCTTCTCCCCGGCATCTGGCGTGAGGTGCATTGGCGTTCCCTTGTCCCCCTCATCGCAGGGTGCCTGGTCGCAACACCCTTCGGCGTGATGCTCCTCGCATCCGCTCCCCCCGCCCCAATGCAATTGGCGCTCTCAATCTTCGTCTTGATCGCAACGTATCTGCTCTGGCGAGGATTTGCGCTCAACCGCATTCCGGGAACTGCCGGTGCTCTTGCAGCCGGAGCGGCAGCCGGGTTCGGCAACGGCGCCTTCGGGATTGCCGGCCCGCCGGTGATCCTTTTTTATTTCTCGTCACCTGCCGGGCACGCGATGGGACGCGCTTCGCTCATCGCCTTTTTCCTTGCTACCGACCTGATTGGCCTACCCCTTCTCGCTCGCGAAGGGCTCGTAACGGCAGATGCCTTCTACCGGGCAGTGATTTTCCTCGTCCCACTCATTTCGGGGGTTTGGCTCGGCGCCCGTGGTTTCAAGACTGCCGATCCGGTGCGGTTCCGTCAGATCGTCCTGATCCTGTTGGCCTTTCTCGCCATTCTGATCGCCGGCAAGGCGCTCTCAGTGCTCCTTGCATGAAAGGCCCGGCAGATCTCTCCGCCGGGCGCATCACAGTAGCTACCGACGCGGCTACTCCGCGGCGGGCAGAACCTCGCTTGCCTTGGCCTGCTCCTCGAGAATGAGCGTATCGCGCTTGTCAGCGATCTGCTTGTAGCGCGCCAGCATGCCGCCCGTACCCGCCGGAATAAGCCGGCCGACGATGACGTTTTCCTTGAGGCCCTCCAAAGTGTCGATCTTGCCCTGCACCGCAGCTTCGGTGAGGACGCGGGTCGTTTCCTGGAAGGACGCGGCCGAGATGAATGACCGTGTCTGCAGCGAGGCCTTGGTTATACCCAGCAGCACCGGAACACCTGTGGCGGGCTTTCTGCCCTCGGCAATGAGCTTGCTGTTCTCCTCGTCGAGTTCAAGCTGATCAACCTGCTCCCCGGCAAGCAGTGTCGATTCGCCTGCATCGGTGATCTCGATCTTCTGCAGCATCTGCCTGACGATGACCTCGATGTGCTTGTCGTTGATCGACACACCCTGCAACCGGTAGACCTCCTGGATTTCGTTGACGAGGTATGAGGCAAGCTCCTCCACGCCCTTGATGGCCAGGATATCGTGCGGCGCCGGATTGCCGTCGAGGACATATTCACCTTTCTCTATGAAGTCACCTTCCTGGACAGGCAGATGCTTGCCCTTCGGAATGAGATATTCCACCGGCTCGCCACCGTCCTGAGGAACGATCCTGATGCGCCGCTTGTTCTTGTAGTCGCGCCCGAACTCCACGCGGCCCGAAATTTCAGCAATAACCGCGTGATCCTTGGGCCGGCGTGCCTCGAAGAGTTCGGCGACACGCGGCAGACCGCCGGTGATGTCGCGGGTCTTGGCACCCTCCAAGGGAATACGAGCGAGAACGTCGCCGGCCTTTACCTTCGCGCCCGGATCGACCGAGAGAATGGCGTCCACCGACAGCAGGTAGCGAGCATCGCCGCCGCGCGGCAGTTTATGGACCTTGCCTTCGGCGTCCTTGACCGAGATGGCCGGCTTGAGGCCCGTTGCGCGCTGATTGCTGCGCCAGTCGATGATGACGCGGTTCGTGATACCTGTCGCCTCGTCCGCCACTTCGTTGACCGATACGCCCTCGACCACATCCTCGAACTCGACGGTGCCGTCGACCTCGGTCATGATTGGACGCGTATAGGGATCCCATTCGGCAAGCTTTGTGCCGCGCTTCACCTTGTCTCCGTCGTCAACATAGAGCCGCGTTCCATAGACTAGCTTGTGCACAGCGCGCTCGTTGCCTTTGTCGTCCTCGACGACGATCGCGACGTTGCGCCCCATGACCATGAGGCGGCCCGAGGAGTCCTTCACGACATTGCGGTTGCGGATTTTGATCTTCCCCTCGTGGTTCGATTCCACGAAGGACTGATCCAGCACCTGCGCCGTACCACCTATATGGAAGGTGCGCATGGTGAGTTGCGTCCCCGGCTCGCCGATCGACTGGGCGGCGATCACGCCGACCGCTTCGCCCATATTCACAGGCGTACCACGCGCGAGATCGCGGCCGTAGCACTTGCCGCAGACACCGAACTTGGTCTCGCAGGTGAGCACGGAGCGAATACGAATTTCCGGAATACCCGCCGCTTCGATCCTCTCAACATGCGCTTCGAGGATTTCCTCGTTCGCAGGAACGATGACTGCTCCGGTCGCCGGGTCCTTGACGTCGACAGCTGCCGTGCGGCCGAGCACGCGGCTGCCGAGCGAGGCGATGACTTCTCCGGCATCGATGATCGGACGCGCCGTAATCGCCGCCTTGGTACCGCAATCCTCCTCCGAGATGATGGCGTCCTGGGCGACGTCGACGAGACGGCGGGTGAGATAACCGGAATTGGCCGTCTTGAGCGCAGTGTCGGCGAGACCCTTGCGGGCGCCGTGCGTCGAGTTGAAGTACTCGAGAACCGTCAGGCCTTCCTTGAAGTTCGAGATAATCGGCGTCTCGATGATCTCGCCGGACGGCTTGGCCATAAGGCCGCGCATGCCGCCCAGCTGCTTCATCTGTGCCGGCGAACCGCGGGCGCCCGAATGACTCATCATGTAGATCGAATTGATCGGCTTTTCTCGACCGCCCTCCTCTTCGACCTCGACGGCGGAGATCTTCTTCATCATCTCCTCAGCGACCCGATCAGTGCACTTGGCCCAAGCGTCGACGATCTTGTTGTACTTCTCGCCCTGGGTGATCAGACCGTCAATGTACTGCTGCTCATACTCCTTGGCGAGATCGCGCGTTTCATTGACAAGCTTCTCCTTTGTTGGCGGGATGACCATGTCATCCTTGCCAAAGGAGATTCCCGCCTTGTAGGCGTTGTAAAAGCCCAGCCCCATGATGCGGTCGCAGAAGATTACCGACTCCTTCTGACCGCAGTGGCGGTAGACGGCGTCGATCATCTTCGAGATTTCGCGTTTCGTCATGAGTTTGTTGCAGAGGTCGAAGGAGATGCCTGTCGCCTTCGGCAGAAGTTCACCGATCTTCATGCGGCCGGGCGTCGTCTCGACGATACGGGTACGCGTCTTGCCTTCGGCGTCGACTTCCTTCACGCGGCCACGGATCTTGGTGTGGAGCGTTATGACGCCGTTCGAAAGCGCATGATCGATCTCGGCCGTGTTGCCAAAGGCCTTGCCCTCGCCAGGCTCTCCTTTGCGCATGATCGACAGATAATAGAGACCGAGCACGATATCCTGCGATGGCACGATGATCGGCTGTCCATTGGCCGGATGCAGGATGTTGTTGGTCGACATCATGAGGACGCGTGCTTCCAACTGCGCTTCGAGCGACAGCGGGACGTGAACGGCCATCTGGTCGCCGTCAAAATCGGCGTTGAAGGCGGCGCATACCAGCGGATGAAGCTGAATCGCCTTGCCCTCGATCAGCATCGGCTCGAATGCCTGGATACCGAGCCTATGCAAGGTCGGCGCCCGGTTGAGCAGTACCGGATGCTCGCGGATCACCTCGTCCAGGATATCCCAGACTTCCGGCTTTTCCTTTTCCACAAGCTTCTTGGCCTGCTTGACCGTCGAGGAAAGTCCTTTCGCCTCAAGCCGCGAGTAAATGAACGGTTTGAAGAGTTCGAGCGCCATCTTTTTCGGCAAGCCACACTGGTGAAGCTTGAGTTCGGGCCCCACCACGATGACCGAGCGGCCGGAATAGTCAACGCGCTTGCCGAGAAGATTCTGGCGGAACCGGCCCTGTTTGCCCTTCAGCATGTCGGCGAGCGACTTCAGCGGCCGCTTGTTGGCGCCGGTGATGACGCGGCCGCGACGGCCGTTGTCGAATAGCGCGTCAACCGCCTCCTGAAGCATGCGCTTCTCGTTGCGCACGATGATGTCGGGCGCGCGCAGTTCGATGAGCCGCTTCAGACGATTATTGCGGTTGATGACGCGGCGATAAAGGTCATTGAGATCGGAGGTCGCGAAGCGGCCGCCGTCGAGCGGGACCAGCGGGCGAAGTTCCGGCGGAATAACGGGAACCTGCGTCAGAATCATCCATTCCGGGCGATTACCCGATTCGATGAAAGACTCAACGATCTTGAGACGCTTGGCAAGCTTCTTCGGCTTGAGATCGCCGGTTGCGACCTTCAACTCCTCACGCAACTGATCGCGCAGCCGCTCAAGGTTGATGGCCATGAGCATTTCGCGAACGGCTTCCGCACCGATGGAGGCGGTGAAGCTGTCCTCGCCATACTCTTCCTGCGCCTTGATATATTCGTTCTCGGTCAGCGTCTGGTGCAGTTTGAGCGGTGTCAGACCCGGCTCCAGCACGATATACTGCTCGAAGTAGAGAACCCGCTCGATATCCTTCAAGGGCATATCGAGCAGCAGGCCGATGCGCGAAGGCAGCGACTTCAGGAACCAGATATGGGCAACGGGAGCTGCGAGCTCGATATGGCCCATGCGCTCGCGACGAACCTTCGAAAGGGTGACCTCGACGCCGCACTTCTCACAGATGATGCCCTTATACTTCATGCGCTTGTACTTGCCGCACAAGCACTCATAGTCTTTGATCGGTCCGAAAATACGCGCGCAGAAGAGCCCGTCGCGCTCAGGCTTGAATGTGCGGTAGTTGATCGTTTCCGGCTTCTTGATCTCGCCGAAGGACCACGACAGGATCTTTTCCGGGCTCGCGATGGAGATGCGGATCTGGTCGAAGGTCTGCGGCTGGGCAGCCGGGTTGAAGATATTCATGACCTCTTGGTTCATGGGTCACTCGTCTCCTTGATGCGGGGCCATTCCCCGCGGGTGAATCTCAGTACGCTGTAACGGTAGTCGGGGCCGGCACGCACGCAGGCGCGCCGGCCTGCTTGATCATGATTGCTGCTGCGAGTTCTGCAGCTCCACATTGAGGCTCAGCGAGCGCATTTCCTTGACCAGCACGTTGAAGCTTTCCGGGATGCCGGCTTCAAACGTGTCGTCGCCGCGAACGATCGCCTCATAGACCTTGGTGCGGCCGGCGACGTCGTCCGACTTGACCGTCAGGATCTCCTGCAGCGTGTAGGCGGCTCCATAGGCCTCGAGTGCCCAGACTTCCATTTCGCCGAAGCGCTGACCGCCAAACTGCGCCTTGCCGCCCAATGGCTGCTGGGTGACGAGGCTATAGGGGCCGATCGAACGAGCGTGGATCTTGTCGTCGACAAGATGGTGCAGCTTGAGCATGTAGATGTAGCCGACGGTAACATTGCGGTCGAAAGGCTCGCCGCTGCGTCCGTCAAAGAGCTGCACCTGCCCCGATTGCGACAGACCGGCTTCCTTGAGGAGCGCCGCGATGTCGTCCTCGCGGGCGCCGTCAAACACGGGCGTCGCCATCGGCACGCCGCTGCGCAGAACGGAGGCCACTTCCACCAGCTGATCATCCGGCAAGGCTTCGATCTCTTCGTTCTTGCCGTAAATCTTGTTGATATGGTCGCGCAGCGGCTTCACTTTGCCGTTCTCGCGATAGGCGTCGATCAGCTGGCCGATCTGCTTTCCAAGACCCGCACACGCCCAGCCGAGATGGGTCTCGAGGATCTGGCCGACATTCATGCGGCTGGGCACGCCGAGCGGATTGAGCACGATGTCGACATGGGTGCCGTCCTCAAGGAACGGCATATCTTCGACCGGCACAATCTTGGAGACGACGCCCTTGTTGCCATGGCGTCCGGCCATCTTGTCGCCGGGCTGGATCTTGCGCTTAACGGCCACGAAGACCTTGACCATCTTCATGACGCCCGGCGGAAGTTCGTCACCGCGCTGCAGCTTTTCGACCTTGTCGAGGAAGCGGGTCTCGAGCCGCTTCTTCGATTCTTCATATTGCTGCTTCATGGCTTCGAGTTCGGCCATCGCCTTCTCATTCTCGAGCGCGATGTTCCACCACTGCGAGCGCGGAATATCCTCGAGATTCTTCTCGGCGATCTTGCCTTCGAGCTTGTGGCCCTTGGGACCGCTGGCGGCAACCTTGCCGGCCAGGAAATCGTGCAACCGGCCGTAAGAGTTGCGGTCGAGGATCGCCAATTCGTCGTCGCGGTCCTTGGCGAGCCGCTCGATCTCCTCGCGTTCGATCGCCAGCGCGCGCTCGTCCTTGTCGACGCCGTGGCGGTTGAACACGCGCACCTCGACAACCGTGCCGGAAACGCCCGGCGGCAGCTTGAGCGAGGTGTCGCGGACATCGGAGGCCTTTTCGCCGAAAATGGCGCGCAGCAGCTTTTCTTCCGGCGTCATCGGGCTTTCGCCCTTCGGCGTGATCTTGCCGACAAGAATGTCGCCCGGCTTCACTTCGGCCCCGATATAGACGATGCCCGCTTCGTCGAGATTCTTCAGCGCCTCTTCGCCGACATTGGGAATATCGCGGGTGATCTCTTCCGGCCCGAGCTTGGTGTCGCGGGCCATCACGTCGAACTCCTCGATATGGATCGAGGTGAAGACATCGTCGCGCACGATGCGCTCGGAGAGGAGGATCGAGTCCTCGAAGTTGTAGCCGTTCCACGGCATGAACGCGACGAGCACGTTCTGGCCGAGAGCCAGATCCCCAAGATCGGTCGAGGGGCCGTCGGCAATGATGTCGCCGGCCTTCACCACGTCACCGACACGCACCAGCGGGCGCTGGTTGATGCAGGTGTTCTGGTTCGAGCGCTGGAACTTGGCGAGCGTGTAGATGTCGACGCCCGACTTGGTCGGGTCGGTCTCCTCGGTCGCGCGGATGACGATGCGCTTGGCGTCGACCTGGTCGACGACTCCGGGACGCTTGGCGGTGATCGCCGCGCCGGAGTCCCGCGCCACGACCGCCTCCATGCCGGTGCCGACGAGCGGCGCGTTCGTACGCACCAGCGGCACCGCCTGACGCTGCATGTTGGAGCCCATGAGCGCGCGGTTGGCGTCGTCATTCTCAAGGAACGGAATGAGGGCGGCGGCAACCGATACAAGTTGCTTCGGCGACACATCCACGAAGTCAACCTTGTCGCGCGGCATCATGAGCACGTCGCCATGGTGGCGGCAGGTCACAAGCTCCTCGGCAAAACCGCCGTCCTTGGTGAGCGGCACGTTCGCCTGAGCGATATAGTGCTTGCCCTCCTCGATCGCCGAAAGATAGATGACGGTGTCGGAAACCTTGCCGTCGATCACCTTGCGATAAGGCGTCTCGATGAAGCCGTACTTGTTCACGCGCGCATAAGTGGCGAGCGAGTTGATGAGGCCGATATTCGGGCCTTCCGGCGTTTCGATCGGGCAGATGCGGCCGTAATGGGTCGGATGCACGTCGCGCACTTCGAAGCCGGCGCGCTCGCGGGTTAGACCGCCCGGACCAAGCGCCGAGAGACGCCGCTTGTGGGTAATCTCCGACAACGGATTGGTCTGGTCCATGAATTGCGAAAGCTGGGACGAACCGAAGAACTCGCGCACCGCCGCTGCGGCGGGCTTGGCGTTGATCAGGTCGTGCGGCATCACCGTGTCGATATCGACCGAAGACATGCGCTCCTTGATCGCACGCTCCATGCGCACGAGGCCGAGACGATACTGATTCTCCATCAGTTCGCCCACCGAGCGGACGCGGCGGTTGCCGAGATGGTCGATATCGTCCACGTCGCCCTTGCCGTCGCGCAGGTCGTGCAGCGTCTTGATGACCGCGAGGATGTCCTCCTTGCGGAGAACGCGCATCGTGTCGGGGACATCGAGTTCGAGGCGCATGTTCATCTTCACGCGGCCAACCGCCGACAGATCGTAGCGCTCGGGATCGAAGAAAAGTCCATTGAAGAGCGCTTCGGCGGTCTCGCGGGTCGGCGGCTCGCCGGGCCGCATGACACGGTAGATCTCGAGCAGCGCCTGCTCGTAGCTCTCAACCTTGTCGGCCTTGAGCGTGTTGCGGATATAGGCTCCGGTGTTGATGTGATCGACATCAAGGAGGTTGAGCGACCTGTAGTCCGCCTCCTTCAGCGACTTGATAAGCTTCTCCGAAATTTCGTCGCCGGCTTCGGCATAGATGACACCTGTCGCCGGGTCGACCAGCTCATCGGCGATATACATGCCGAGAAGACTCTCGTCGCTGACCAGCAGTTCCTTGACGCCGTCCTCCGCGATCTTGCGGGCAAGGCGCGGGGTGATCTTGGTGCCGGCTTCGACAACGACTTTTTTCGTCTTGGCGTCCACGAGGTCCACCGTCGGCTTGATGCCGCGATAGCGCTGCGGGTCGAAGGGCGTCCGCCAGCCGCCGTCGCCAAGGGTATAGGGCACGGTCTTGTAGAAATAATGCAGGATCTCCTCGCCATCGAGACCAAGCGCATAGAGCAGCGTGGTGATCGGCAGCTTGCGCCGGCGATCGATGCGGACATGAATGATGTCCTTGGCGTCGAACTCGAAGTCGAGCCATGAGCCGCGATAGGGAATGATGCGCGCGGCGAAGAGCAGCTTGCCTGAGGAATGGGTCTTGCCCTTGTCGTGATCGAAGAAGACGCCCGGGGAGCGGTGCATCTGCGAGACGATCACACGCTCGGTGCCGTTGACGATGAAGGTGCCGTTCGACGTCATGAACGGCATGTCGCCCATATAGACGTCCTGCTCCTTGATGTCCTTGATCGACTTCGCCTGGGTGTCGGGATCGATTTCGAAAACGATCAGGCGCAGAGTCACCTTGAGCGGGGCGGCAAAGGTCATGCCCCGCTGCTGGCACTCGTCGACGTCGAATTTCGGCGGCTCGAATTCGTAGCGCACGAATTCCAGCATCGCTTGTCCGGAAAAATCGGTGATCGGAAATACCGACTTGAAGACCGCCTGCAGGCCTTCATTCGCACGGCCGCCCGACGGTTCCTTGACCTGGAGGAACTGGTCGTAGGATTCCTTCTGCACCTCGATCAAATTCGGCATTTCCGCGACTTCCGCGATCTTGCCAAAGAACTTGCGAATGCGCCTGCGACTTGCGACGGTATGTGCCTCAGCCATGTGTTTTCCTTAGGTAGTATTTCAACAAGCCAATTCAACGGCTTGCCCAAGCCCCCTCTTCGGGGACTTGAGCAAACCGTTGGCAAGAACCACTTCTGACGGCCGGCTCCGGTGCGAGCCGGAGCCGGCCGGAATGCACTACTTCAGCTCGACCGTGGCTCCCGCCGCTTCGAGCTTCTTCTTCATCGCCTCGGCGTCCGCCTTGTTCGCACCTTCCTTGACAGGCTTCGGTGCGCCTTCGACCAGGTCCTTGGCTTCCTTGAGGCCAAGGCCGGTGATCGCACGGACTTCCTTGATGACTTCGATCTTCTTGTCGCCGGCCTTGGCCAGGACGACGGTGAACTCGGTCTTCTCTTCGACCGGAGCGGCGGCCGCGCCGCCACCGCCGACGGCGGCGACAGCAACCGGAGCCGCGGCGGAAACGCCCCACTTCTCTTCGAGAAGCTTCGAAAGTTCGGCGGCCTCGAGCACGGTCAGGCTCGAAAGCTCGTCGACGATTTTGGAAAGATCAGCCATTTAACGTTCTCACTTTCAATCGGTTGAACCAGGTTGTCGTCAATAGGCGAGCCGTCAGGCGGCCTTGTCTTTGGTGGCATAGGCATTCAGGACACGCGCCAACTGACCGGCCGGCGCCTGCAGGACACCCGCGATGCGGGTAGCCGGCGCCTGGATCAGGCCAACGATCTTCGCACGCAGCTGATCGATCGAAGGCAGGTCGGCTAGTGCCTTGACTGCGGCGGCATCCATGACGGTCTTGCCAAGGGCTCCACCAAGAATGACGAACTTTTCGTTCGCCTTGGCGAAATCCGAGGCTACCTTTGGTGCCGCGACCGGATCCTTGGCGTATGCGACCATGGTCGGACCCGTGAAAAGGTCCTTCAATCCGGCTGCGTCAGTGCCATCCAGAGCAAGTTTCGCAAGACGGTTCTTCGCGACCTTAACGGTCGCGCCCGCCTGGGCCATCTTGCCGCGCAGGTCGTTGACCTGGTTGACAGTCAGTCCCTTGTTGTGGGCC
>JAEUMG010000333.1 GCA_016793355.1 Hyphomicrobiales bacterium | reverse complement strand
CGGAATCGATCCTCACGAAATACACTGTTCTCGTTACTCTCTGTGAGATAGTTGTCGATCAGTGCTGCAGCCATTTCCTCAAGCAATTTACCTGCATCGTTTGGTGTCTCCAATAGGCAGATCACGGCATCACTGGTCTCCTGACCTGAGCCCCTTTGTTCATCCAGTTATGGGGAGAGTCTTGGCCTGATCTGAGCCCATTCGGGCGGTTGGTGCAACGGCCAGGGGCGCGGAGCCCTCGGGTTGCGCAGCGCCCCATGGCCGTTGCCTGTCGGGGGCGTTGCGGTCGACGAACTCGGCTGGCGTCAGCCAGCCGAGCCCTGAATGGGGTCGTGCGGTATTGTAATCGTGCTTCCAGGCGGCGAGTTCCGCCCTGGCCTGGGCCAGCGAGGTGAACAGCGTCTCGTTGAGAAGCTCATCGCGCAGCCGGCCGTTGAACGACTCCACGAAGGCATTCTGAACCGGCTTGCCGGGCGCGATGTAGTGCCATTCGACGCGGCGTTCCCGCGACCAGTGCAGGATGCTCATGCTGGTCAGCTCCGTGCCATTGTCGGAGACACACATCAAGGGCTTGCCGCGAAGCGCGATCAGCGCTTCGAGTTCACGCACCACCCGCCTGCCTGGCAGGGACGTATCGGCCACCAGACACAGGCATTCGCGGGTGAAATCGTCGACGATGGCCAGGATGCGAAAGCGGCGGCCGTCGGTGAAGGCGTCGCTCAGGAAATCCAGCGACCAGCGCTGGTTCGGTCCTTGCGGCAGCGCCATGGGCGAGCGCGTGCCAAGGGCCCGCTTGCGGCCCGAGCGCCGGCGCACCTGCAAGCCTTCCTCGCGATAAAGCCGTCTCAGCTTCTTATGGTTCATGACCACTCCTTCCCGTTTGATGAGGACATGCAGGCGCCGGTAACCGAAGCGGCGGCGGGCGGCTGCCAGTTCGCGCAGCCTCGCCCGCAGCCCGGCATCGTCGGGCCTGCGGCCGCGGTAGCGCACCGAACTGCGATCGGTTCCAAGAGCAGCACACGCCCGCCGCTCGCTCACCTCGTAGGCCTTGCACAGGTGAGCGACGGCTTCGCGCCTGGCGGCGGGCGTCACCATTTTTTTGCAGCGACATCCTTGAGCATCGCATTGTCGAGCATCGCCTCGGCGAGAAGCTTCTTCAGCCTGGCGTTCTCGTCTTCCAGCGCCTTCAGCCGCCGGGCATCCGACACCTCGAGCCCGCCGAACTTCGCCTTCCACTTGTAGAAGGTGGCGCCGCTGATCCCGTGCTTGCGGCACACATCGGCCGTCGCCAGCCCGCCTTCCTGCTCGCGCAAAATCCCGATGATCTGCTCTTCCGTAAACCGCGATCGCTTCATCGTCCGTATCTCCCTGTCGGGGCCGGACTCTACCCAAATCTGGAGGAATTCGCGGGGCTCAGGTCATGAAGTATAATGATCTCAGAAAAATTGCTGCCCACAAAAATGAACTGCGAACTTATTCTGACGAAGACCTAGAATTCATCGACTGGCTTTCGTCAGAGCTTCTCCCAAAAATCGACTTGAATACCTAATTGCTTCTTGGTCGAGCTGCCTAAATCCAAGTTGGGACTAGTCTACTTTGCTTCCACATCCACCACCAACGGCGCGTGGTCGGAGCCGACGGGGCCCAAGGCGCGTGCGGAGATGGTCGCGAAGTTTGGCGTCGCCAGCACATTGTCGATGAGGACGAAGGGCATGAGCCGGTGCATCGGCCAGGAGAGCGCGAAGGTCACATGGCGGCGCAGGCCGGCTTTCGCGGTGAGCTTGTTGAGCTTCCAAGACCAGGGCGAAAGATTGAAATCGCCGGCGATGATGTAAGGCCGCTCGAAGCGCCGCAGGTATTCGATCAGCCAGTCGATATTGGCGGCCTGTTCCATCGGGTTAAAGGGCCAGTCGAGATGCACGCCGTAAATGCGGAAGGGCTGCCCGTCCGCGCGCGTGAAGTCGGCCCAGATCAAGGGTGGGTTGCCGCCCTGCTCGCCTTCGCCGATCGCGCCGGTCGAAGTCCACGGGATGCGCGAAGCCATGGCGAGGTCGCATGGCGCCTCTGCGGGGCAGATATGCCGATAGGGCATCGTCTCGCGCAAGGCATCGAGAAGCGGCCGATGGTGGGAGAAAAATTCCTGGAACACGATGACATCGGGCTGCTGCTTGAGGATCTCATCGCGCATCCGGGCGATATCGGTGTTGCGCGCCCAGATGTTCATCGTCATCAGGCGCAGGTGCGGAGCCGCGGCGTCGGGTGCGTTCGGTGCCGAATAGAGGAATGGCGCCGCGCCGAGAATGAGATTGAGCGCGAGTCCGGCGATCGCAGCGACATGTAAAGCCCGCGAGCGGACGAACCAGACCGCAATCGACAGCACCAGCGCCCCGGCAATCAGGAACGGCCGGAAGTGATTGAGGAGTTCGACGAGCGGGAAGAGTGGTGCCGCCATGCCGGCGATCGTTGCGATCCACAGGCCGATGCAGGCGAGCCAGAGGATGGCTTTGAAGAGGGTTGGCATGTGGCTACCCTTCCCTCCGCCACGCCGCAAA
>JAEUMG010000353.1 GCA_016793355.1 Hyphomicrobiales bacterium | reverse complement strand
TGACTGCGTCTGGTCCCGTTCCGGGTTTACCCGCTCGCGAAACTGGAGAAACTCGGGGAACTGCGAAAGAAAGTTTACATCCACCCGTGCCGGACTTTCTTCAAGTACTTCGCGCCCCCGATCGGTGATACGGAAGTGGGCGCGTCGTGTGGCTTCCACGAGCCCTGCCTGCTTCAAATAGGTCTTCGCCCAATGAACTCTATTTGCGAATGTGGTTTGTTGCCCGCTCGGCAGTAATTCTGCTTTTTCATCATCCGTAAGGCCCAGTTCCTCAGCTAACGCCTCAACAACATCTCCTATGCGAACCTCTCCTCCTGCTGCCTTTTTCAGAACCGGTAGCATGAGGCTTTGGTAGTCCGGGACAGGCATCTGCATCTCCAACGCAGCATAGGCTGACAAAGCCAACGCTACGTTAGGAGACGCGGAGCGTAAAGGGCCTTAACCCATCGATCCGGCTCTGGGACGATCAGCTCGCCCTGGCGATCTGATCCTTGATCAGCGCAGTTACCTTGGACGCCTTCTCCATATGCGGCATATGGCCGGCACCCTCGAGGATTTCGACCTGCGCGCCCTTGGCATTGGCTGCATGGGCAACTGGCAGGATCTGGTCTTCCTTGCCCCAGATCACCAAGGTCGGAATACGCGCATTCAGGGACGCCGACAGAATGTCCTTCTGTTTGCCGCCCGGCGCGAAGCCGTCGGCCAGGCTGCGCAAGGCCGGGACCACGCCGTCGAGACGCTTATACTTCAACACCTCGTCCATCATCTGGCGGCTGACCAGGCTCTGGTCGGCAAAGAGCTTGCCAAGCAGGTCCTTCAGATCGCGCCGTGAATTCGCAGCGACAAAGCCATTGATATAGTCGATATTGATCTCGGGGCCGAGGCCTGCCGGCGCCACAAGCGTCATGGACTTCACGCGCGCCGGTGCGGAGCGGGCTACCTCCATGGCGATCGCGCCGCCGAGCGAATGGCCGACAAGATGCGCTTTCTCGATTCCAAGCGACTCCATGAACGAGACGACCGTGCGGGCAAGACCCGCAACCGAGGGATCGGCGATCTTCTTGCTCGACTGACCATGCCCCGGCAGGTCGAGCGCATAGGCGGTGGCGCTCTCGGCAATGCCGTCGATATTGAACATCCAGGTAACGAGATCGCCGCCGAACCCGTGAATGAGGATGACCTTTTCGGCACCCTCCCCCTTCATGCTGTAGCGCAGCTTGCCGCCGTCGACATCGACGAATTGTGGGGCATCGGCCTGCGCCTCGCCTTCGTCTTCGGCCGGTGGCGTCACATAACCCGAAACATACTCGTCGATCTCGCTGTCCGGGACAGAGGGATCGGCGATGACACCGATAAGCGCCTTGACCGGGTAAACGACGTCCACCTCGCCAACGGCGCGCCGCAAGACGCCGCCGTCCGGTGCCTCGAAGGAGCCGGCGATCTTGTCGGTCTCGATCTCGAGTATGGAGTCGCCGGGCTTTATCTCCGCACCGGGAGAGACAAGCCAGCTCGTGAGCTTCCCCTCCTTCATGGAGAGGCCCCATTTCGGCATGACGATCGGAACAATACGCTTTTCGGTCATCTCTCGCTCACTTGCCCATGGTTCTCTGTACGGCCTCGGATATCTGTGCCGCGCTCGGGATGTAGATGTCTTCGAGCGCCGGCGAGAACGGCACCGGCGTATGCGGCGCGGTCACCATGCCGATGCCGGCTTTCAACGACTTGAATGCATCCTGAGCAACCTTTGCCGAAACGTCGGAAGCGATCGAACAGCGTGGATTTGCTTCATCCACGCAGACCAGGCGCCCGGTACGTTCAACGCTGTCGAGCACCGTATCCCAGTCGATTGGCGAAAGAGTACGAAGGTCGATCACGTCGCACTCGATGCCTTTCTTGGCGAGGGCGTCGGCGGCGTCCATGGCACGATGGACCATGAGACCATAGGTGACGATGGTGGCGTCGTCGCCGTCGCGCACCACATTCGCCTCGGCAAATGGGATCGCATAGGACTCTTCAGGCACTTCGGTCTCGACGCCATAGAGATTCTTGTGCTCGCAAAAGATCACCGGATCATTGTCGCGGATCGATTGGATCAGGAGGCCCTTGGCATCATAGGCGTTGGACGGGCACACGACCTTGAGACCCGGTATGTGCGTGAAGATCGGAGTCAGCATCTGCGAGTGCTGTGCCGCCGCACGGAAGCCTGCGCCCACCATGGCACGCACCACAACCGGCGTCTCCGCCTTGCCGCCGAACATGTACTTGAACTTGGCGGCCTGGTTGAAAATCTGATCAAAGCATACGCCCATAAAGTCGAGGAACATGAGTTCCGCCACCGGCCTCATGCCGCAGGCAGCGGCGCCGATAGCAGCGCC
Organism: Hyphomicrobiales bacterium; assembly: GCA_016793355.1. Classification (GTDB taxonomy): domain Bacteria; phylum Pseudomonadota; class Alphaproteobacteria; order Rhizobiales; family Aestuariivirgaceae; genus JAEUMG01. Next base: position 7,670 of record JAEUMG010000353.1, on the reverse strand, counting down.
GACGAAGGCCGATTCAGACAGCGGCGTATCGAGCACGCGGCCCGGATGCTTGTGATAGAGGCCCTTGGTGACACCGAGCGGGCCGCCCCAGGCGTCGAGTTCACCTTGACCGCCCTGACCGCCGGCGATGTCCTCACCCATGATGAAAACGGTCGGATCGCGCGCCATTTCCTGGTCGAGCGCCTCATTGATTGCCTGACGCATGCTGAGCTTGCGAGCCATGTCAGTGATCCCCCTCAGTAAGACACGTATACATCGGTCAAAAGTTCGGCAGGCGCGGGCGGCGGCGCCGACTTGGCGAATGCGGCCGCTTCCTCGATCAGTTGGGCTGCTTCCCTGTCGATCTTTTCAAGTTCCTTCGGAGTCACGACGCCGGCTTCGACGATACGGCTCGCGAATAGCTTGATGCAGTCGCGATTCGCCCGAATGTCTTCAAGCTCGCCCTTGCCGCGATAGAGTTGCTGGTCACCTTCGAAGTGGCCATAGAAACGCACCATCTTGCATTCGAGCAGCGAGGGGCCGCCGCCTTCGCGTGCCCGCTTGATGACTTCACCCGCCGTTTCGTAGACGGCGAAAAAGTCCGTGCCATCCACGGTCACGCCGGGAAGCCCGAAGCCCGCGGCGCGATCGACATAGGAGTCGACGGCGACCGCGTAGTCGCGGTGGGTCGATTCCGCATAGCCGTTGTTCTCGACCACGAAGATGACCGGCAGGTTCCATACCGCCGCGAGATTGAGGCTTTCGAGGAACGTCCCCTGGTTCGAGGCGCCGTCCCCAACGAATGATATGCCGACGCCACCATCGCCGCGATATTTCGCGGCGAGACCGGCGCCGCAGGCGAGCGGCGCGCCGGCGCCCAAAATGCCATTGGCGCCCATCATGCCCTTGGAGAGATCGGCGATATGCATCGAACCGCCCTTGCCGCGGCAGGCGCCAGCGGCCTTGCCGAATATCTCCGCCATCATGCTCTTGACGTCGACGCCCTTGGCGATGCAGTGGCCATGGCCGCGATGCGTCGAAGCGATGCGATCCTTGTCGGTCAGATGCATCATGATCCCGGTGCCGGCCGCTTCTTCGCCGGCATAGAGGTGGACGAAGCCGGGAATTTCGCCCTTGGCGAACTCCGTGTGCAGTCGTTCTTCGAATTCCCGGATCGTGCGCATTGTGCGATAGGCGTCGAGCAACTTCTCCTTGCTCAGCGGAAACGGATTCTTGGCCATGCTTCCTGTTCTCCCATTAGACAGTCCAAACTTCCGGCTGCTGCGTTACACTGGTGCGCATCAGCCCGTTCATCGCGGCGTAGCGCATGCAGGCACTGACGTCCACGGTATAGAACGCGTGCTCCGCAATGCGAATGGTAACTTTATCCTGTTCCGAGAATGAAACTTCGCGTTCACCGTCCAGCGCCACGGAACCCGCCTCAATTTTAGGCTGCGCGATCTCTCCGGGCAGAAACCGCCGCCATGAAGCGACATCGATCTGGCGCATCATTCCCGGCGCAATCGGCACATTGAGCGATACGGCGGCCGCCCCCTCACCCGCGAGCTCGACATGAAGGCCACACGGCTCGCGCCGGGAGACCGGCTCCAGCAAGCCCGCAATGGCCGACATGCCGATCACTTCGGGATCGGCAAAAGTCACGAACAATTCGCGGAAGGTTTCGGTGCGCCACAGCGCGCGGGCACCGATATAGCGCTCGGTCACGAAGGCGACGTCGACAAGCGCTATCTCTTCCACATCGTTGACGGCGACGATCAGTTTCTTGTTGGGCGCCAGCGCAATGTCGGCCGGAATACGGCCCGTCACGGAAAGGCCGACCGCCAGGCCGGTAATCGTCGGTTCGCGATGATCAGGAAAGGCATTGTTCGTGCCGGTGGAAATACCGGCAATGGGGGTGCCGCCGCAGCCTGTCACAACGGCACGGTGGGTGCCATCACCCCCCAAGACGACGATCGCCGAGACTTCGTCCTCGCGCATGAGTTGTGCTGCCAGCACCGAGTCGGCTGCCGAGCCGGTTACCAGCATGTTGAGATAGGTGATATTCGGAAATTCTTCTTCGCCGCGGTTCTTCGACCGCTCGACGCCGCGCATCACGTGATAGCGGACGCCGCCGCTCTCCGGCATCATTACCACTTCTTCCACACCGCAGGCCTTGAGGCAGGCGAGTACGCGGAGGATGATGTTGGCGCGATCGGTAATCTGCAGGCTGGTGGCATTGGCGATGACACGCCTGATGTCGCGCGCCGATACGGGATTGGCGATAATGCCTACCCGCGGCGGGCGAGTTTTGCCCCCGACAGCCTTCAGCATGAACCGGCCTCCCTCCGACTTCATTGCTCGTGGATAAGAAACCTTATCAAGAGCTTGGCAAAACTGCCAAGCCGTTTCACGCATGGCAGGCGCGACTTAATCCGAGGTTTCGAGACTTGCCGGAAATCCAGGCGCGCGCAGATCGGTCTTGAGCGCGTCTTCGAGCAGTTTAACGATCATGGTCGACCAGGCGCCTCCGCCATACTGCGCCTTGCCGCGGATGAAGGTCTGCAAAGTCTGGCCCGCTAGATCGAGCGGCACGCCGAAATCGCGTCCGAATTGCATGGCGAAGCCGAGGTCCTTCAAGGCCAGGTCCATGGTGAAGCCGATGTCGTAGCTGCCGTTGAGGATGAGTTGACCTTCCGTCTCATGCACGAAACTGTTTCCGGAGCTTGCCTTGATCGCCTGGAAGGCTTTGGCGAGATCAAGGCCGCCCCGCTTCGCCAGCATCAAGGCCTCGCCATCGGCGACAAGGTGGATGAAGGCGAGCATGTTGGTGATGACCTTGATCACCGCCGCCGACCCGAGCGGCCCCATATGGATGATTTCGCCCCCCATCACTGCCAGTGCCGGGCGATGTTTCTCAAGGAGATCGGCAGGGCCGCCGACAAGAACTGTGATATCGCCAGTCGCGGCCCGATGAACCCCGCCTGTAACGGGCGATTCCAGCATGCGCACGCCTCTCGCCTCGGCATGCGCCGCGAGCGCGAGGACATCATCGCGACCAAGCGTGCTCATCTCGATCCAGTCGGTGCCCTGCGAGGCCGTTTCGAGCACCGCATCGAGGACCTTGGCCGACACTTTCGGCGACGGCAGGCAGGTCACCACCGCATCGACTTCCTTGGCAAGTTCCTGCGGGGTCACAGCCAATCGGGCGCCGGCCTTCACATGGCGTTCGGCGAGTTTCGGATCGAGATCATAGACCGTGAGCGGGAAACCGGCGCGCGCCAGGCTCGCGGCGAGATGGCCGCCAAGATGACCGAGCCCAATATAACCGTAGCGCATAGCCATCACAAAGGTTGTGGGTTCATCTCGAGGTGCAACCTGTCGCCCGTATAGGGGTGGGCGCGGGCGACCTCTTCATCAAGTTCGATGCCAAGTCCGGGCTCGGTTGGCGGAATGACATAGCCCTCCTCCCAACGGATCGGCTTCTTGAGTATCTGCGAATGGAACCCGCTCCATGTCTCGATGCTCTCAAGAATAAGGAAATTCGGCAGCGATGCGGAGAAATGGATGTTCGCCGCGCCTTCCACGGGCCCGCAATAAAGATGCGGCGCGATCTGCGCATAAACGGTTTCGGCCATGGCGGCAATCTTCTTCGCCTCCATGAGGCCGCCGACACGGCCGAGCGCCATCTGGAGTATCGAAGCAGCGCGGCATTCGAGCACGCGGGCGAATTCGTATTTGGTAGTGAGCCGCTCGCCGGTTGCGATCGGGATAGCGGTCGCACGGGCAACCAGTGCCATTTCCTCTGGCTTCTCCGGCGGCACAGGTTCTTCGAACCACAAGGGTTCATACGGTTCAAGGCGCTTCGCCAGGCGAATGGCACCCGAGGTCGTGAACTGGCCATGCGTGCCGAACAAAAGATCAGCTTTGGTGCCCACTGCCTCGCGCATCAGTTTGCAGAATTTGCCGCACAATTCGAGGGACTCGAGCGAGGGCTGGCGCGGGTCGAAGGCCGAATAAGGCGCGGCCGGATCGAATTTGATGCCGGTGAATCCGAGCTTCACGTAGTGGGCGGCACGCGCCGCCGACTGCTCTGCGTTCCAGTAGATGCTGTCATCCTGGCCCGCGGCGGTATCGGGATAGATATAGGTGTAAGAGCGCAATTTCTCATGCACGCGCCCGCCGAGGAGATCATAGACCGGTTTGCCGAGTGCCTTGCCCTTGATATCCCAGAGTGCGATCTCGATGCCCGACAGAACGCCCATCAGCGAGACGTCGGGGCGAAGCGTGTAGCCCGCGCCGTAGACACGTCGCCAAAGCGCCTCGATGGCAAAAGGATCGGTACCCTGAACGTGACGCTCGAACACGTCCTCGATCATGGCGGTCAGGGCCTTGGGCCCGAAGGTGGCGCAATAGACCTCGCCGATGCCGCTGATGCCGTTGTCGGTCGTGAGCTTTACGAAGGTAAAGTAGCGACCGCCCCAACCGGGTGGCGGATTGCCGACGACAAAGACCTCGAGATCGCGGATTTTCATAGGCCCTCCTCGGCTGTTACGGCAGCGAGCCTGCCATTGCAGGCAGCGCGGCAACCCTCCATAAGCGACGGATTTCGGAGAAGCAAATCGACCATGGAATTCGACTACGTCATTATCGGCGCCGGGTCAGCCGGGGCGATCCTCGCAAATCGCCTGAGCGAGTCGGGCCGCGATCGTGTGTTGCTGCTGGAAGCCGGCCCGCGCGACGGCTATTTCCAGCGCATGCCTCTCGGCTATGGGCTTTCGTACTACAATCCCCGTCTCAACTGGATGTACTGGAGCGAACCGGAGCCGGCACTCGACGGACGCAGGCTTTACGTGCCGCGAGGGAAAGTCCTGGGCGGGTCGAGTTCGATCAATGCCATGGTCTATATCCGCGGCCGGGCGCGTGATTTCGACGATTGGGAGAAGGCGGGCGCAAAGGGCTGGGGTTGGCGGGAGGTCGAACCCGTATATGAAGCCCTGGAGAGACGTCTTGAAATCGAATCCGCTGAGCCCGCCGCACATGCATTGTGCGAGAATTTCATCGCCGCGGGCGAGAGCCTCGGGCTCAGGCACATAGGGGATTTCAACAGCGGCGATCAGACCGGCGTTGGCTATTATCCGGTGAACATTGCGCGAGGCTTGCGGCAGTCGACGGCGCGCGTCTTTCTCGATCCCGTGCGACGGCGCAAAAATCTGCGCATCGAGACCGGCGCGCTAGCGACGAAAATCGAGTTTGACGGCCGCAAGGCGGTGGCTGTCCACTACACACAGCGCAACGCTTCAACGCGCGTGCTTGCGCATCGCGAGATCATTGTGAGCTGCGGCGCCGTCGGCTCGCCGCAGCTGCTCCAGCTATCAGGCGTCGGGTGTGCTGCACTGCTGCACAAATACGGGATTGCGGTGATCCAGGATACACCGGAAGTCGGCCGCAACTTGCAGGATCATGCCGCCTATGATCACTATTACCGATCGCAGCGCCCGACAATGAACGAGCAATTGCGGCCGCTCCTCGGCAAGACTATCGCTGCTATCCGTTACGCACTGCTGCGCGACGGGCCGCTTGCCAACACGATGAACCATGCCGGTGGCTTCTTCAAATCCGTTACCGGCGCAGACCTTCAACTCTACTTCTGCCCGTCGAGCTATGACCGCTCGCCGCCAAAAACCCGGCGCATGACGAATCCGGATCCTTTCCCTGGATTCTCAATCTCAATCTCAACCTGCAGGCCACGCAGCGTCGGCTCGATTGAAATCAAGTCGGCAGCCGCCGATGAGCCGCCTGCGATTCACCTCAACCTCATCCGGGAACCCGAGGACATGGCGGACATGTTGGCCGGCGCGCGGTTTCTCCGTCGACTCGCCACGGCCGGACCGCTCAAGCAGGTGATCGCGGAGGAGCTCAAGCCGGGTCCTGCCACGCAAAGCGATGACGACATGATCGCCGATATTCGTGCGCGCTCCTATTCCATCTTCCACCTCTGCGGCACCTGCCGCATGGGCGACGATCCGCGCCGCTCGGTGGTCGACCGACATCTCAAGGTCCATGGCCTTGAAAACCTGCGCGTGATCGATGCATCCGTGTTTCCAAATGTGACAACCGGAAATATAAACGCCCCTGCCATGATGGTTGGTTGGAAGGGCGTCGAAATCGTGCTCGCGGCGTGATCGAACCGCAACTCAATCGTCAAGGATGCTTCGCAACCCTGTGTTCTTTGGCTGCGATCTTAAGCCCGGACAAATTCAGAGGTTGTCAATGAATACTGCCACAAACGTCATTCGCGGCGCCGCACTCGGCTGCGCCCTGCTCATCGCCTGCGGACCGGCCATCGCCGGTTTCAGCCTCATCCCGGGCCAGAAGGGAATGACTACGTCCGGACGCGGCGCAGACAAGATCGGCTGGGCCCGCAAGTTCCGCTCCTGGTGCAAGGATCACGAGGGCAACCCGCAGTGCACCTATGTAAACTCGCTCAAGTCCCCGAAATGCGTCGACACGACCGTCAAAAACTTCAAGGACGCCTGCCCGGGCAAGGGTTAAGCCATCAGAATTCGGCCGCCGCCCGAATGACGGTATCGCGGCGGCCGGAGACTATGACTTCGAGTACTTCCTGTTCGCTGCTGTGGCGAATGTAGCGCTCCCCGACATTCTCGCCGCGCTTGAGAACCATGACGCGGTCGCCTACGGCGAAGATATCCTGCAGCCGGTGAGAAATGATGATCTGCGCCACACCGTGCTTTTTTAGTTCGAGCATAGTCTCAAGCAGGCGCTCGGTGGCCATGACGGAGAGATTGGCGGTCGGCTCGTCGAGGATCACGACACGCGGCTCGAAGGAAATGGCCCGCGCGATCGCGACCGACTGCTGCCGGCCACCCGACAGACTCTCGACCCGCTGGTAGACCGAATTCACATCCACCTTAAGGCGCTTCAATACCCTGTCGGCCTCCTCATACATCCTGCGGCGATCGACGAAGAGGCCTTTGCGGGGCCACCGGCCGAGAAAAATGTTCTGGCCTACATCCATGTTCCCGCACAATGCGAAGTCCTGATAGATCATCTCTATCCCGGCATCGCGGCTTTCATGCGGGTTGCGGAAGTTGGCAGGCCTTCCGGCGACCAATATCTCTCCCGAATCGCGGTGGTAGGCGCCGGTCAGTATCTTCATGAGCGTCGACTTGCCCGCCGAATTGTCACCGACCAGACCGAGGATTTCGCCCGGCATCAAGGTAAGATCGACGTCGACGAGCGCGCGGACCGCGCCGAAGGACTTGTTGATCTTGCGCATTTCGACAATCGGTTGCTGCGCTGGGCTCGTTTGGTCAGGCATGCGCCTCTCCCCGCATACGTTTTCTTTCGCCGAACAGCCGTTTGCGAATGCTGGCAATCAGGCCCATTTGCCGAAGCCAGATGTCGATCAATACGGCAACGATCAGGATCAGGCCGGTAAAGACATTGACCCAATGCTGCGGCATGACAAAGGACTTGCCGTCGGCGGTGATAATGTTCAGCTGAAGCAGCGCGCGGATCAGCGTGATCACTGCGGCACCGGCAAGCGAGCCGATCACCGTACCATATCCTCCAAAGATCGAGCCGCCGCCGATGATCACCGCCGCGATCGCGTCAAGCTCGCGGAACTGACCCGCTGTCGGATTGAAGCTGCGGAAGAAAGCGACATAGAT
>JAEUMG010000278.1 GCA_016793355.1 Hyphomicrobiales bacterium | reverse complement strand
TGGGCAATGCGGTTCTTGAACGGCGTCTTGGCGGCAAAATGTTCGGAAAGATGGATCGGATTGCGATCGCCGGTGATCTCGGCAAAGCCGACCACGTCGGAAGATTTGACCGTTTTGGCATAGGTCTCGCGCAGGCCGAGGGCCAGGTCCTCGAAATAGAAAGTCTGGAAGGGCGGGAGCGACACGGCGTGAAACCCCTGTGAATGACCGGCGCTGTTTCGTCTATTCAGAGAAATTTCGCAACTGCGAGATAATGGAACAAACGTTCCGAATTGACAGACAAGTGGAATTGCTGTTTCGTACCGGCCGTTTTCGAGGAGCACGTCATGGCCCCGCAACCCAGCCTCGACGTCATTACCATCGGCCGCTGTTCGGTCGATCTCTACGGCCAGCAGATCGGTTCGCGGCTCGAGGATATCGCCTCCTTCGCGAAATCGGTGGGCGGCTGCCCGGCCAATATCGCCATCGGCACCGCGCGATTGGGGCTCAAATCCGGCCTCATCACGCGGGTCGGCAATGAGCAGATGGGCCGTTTCATCAAGGAGCAGATGGCGCGCGAAGGCGTGGCGCTCGACGGCATCGTCACCGACCCGGACCGGCTGACCGCCCTGGTGCTGCTGTCGGTCGAGAACGACAGGACCTTTCCCCTGATATTCTATCGCGAGAACTGCGCCGACGCGGCCTTGTCGGAGGAGGATATCCCGGAAGCTTTTGTCGCTTCGGCGCACGCGGTTCTGGTGACGGGGACGCATTTCGCCAAACCGAATACCGATGCAGCGCAGCGCAAGGCGATGAACATTGCCGCAAGTCACAAGCGCAAGGTGGTGTTCGATATCGATTACCGCCCCAATCTCTGGGGCCTGGCGGGCCATGCGGCGGGCGAGGAGCGCTATATCAAGTCGGATCGCGTTTCGGAGCATCTGCGTTCCGTTCTGCCAGCCTGCGATCTCATCGTCGGGACGGAAGAAGAGGTGCTGATCGCTTCGGGCAGCGAGACCTTGCATGACGCCTTGAAAGTCATCCGCAAGTTGAGCAAGGCGGTGATCGTCTTGAAGCGCGGACCGATGGGTTGCGTGGTCTTCCCCGATACCATCCCGGCGCGGATCGAGGACGGCATTGTGGGCCGCGGCTTTCCGATCGAAGTCTACAATGTCCTGGGTGCGGGCGATGCCTTCATGTCGGGCTTCCTGCGCGGCTGGCTCAGGGGCGAGGCGCTCGAGACCTGCGCGAGCTGGGCCAATGCTTGCGGCGCCTTCGCCGTATCGCGGCTCTTGTGTTCACCGGAAAGCCCGACCTTCACCGAGCTCCAGCATTTTCTCGTCCATGGCAGCAGGGACAAGGCATTGCGCAAGGACGAGACGCTCAACCACATTCACTGGGCAACGACGCGGCGCGCCGCGGCCGAACGGCTTTTTGCCTTTGCGATCGATCATCGCCGGCAATTTGAGGAAATCGCCGACCGCGCCGGTGCGGCGCGCGAACGGATCGGCGATTTCAAGCGCCTGGCGGTGGCGGCGACGGCGAAAGTCGCACATGGCGGTGCCGGATTCGGCATGCTGCTCGATGAAACCTATGGGCGCGCGGCGATGGCGGATGCCGCCAAGCACGGCTTCTGGATCGGGCGGCCCATGGAAGTGCCGGGCTCGCGGCCGTTGCGCTTCGAATTCAGCCAGGATGCGGGAAGCCGGCTCATCGAGTGGCCCGTCGGCCACACGATCAAGTGCCTCGCCTTCTATCACCCCGACGATGCGGGCGATCTCAAACGCGAGCAGGCGCAGAAACTGCGCCAGCTCTATGACGCGGCGCGGAAAGTGGGCCGGGAGTTGCTGGTCGAGATCATTTGCGGCAAGCATGGCCGGCTCGATGAGACGACGGTCGCACGCGCCCTGGAGGAACTCTACGCGCTCGGCATCAAGCCCGACTGGTGGAAACTCGAGCCACAAGCATCAGGCAAAGCGTGGCAGGCGATCGGCGCGGTGATCGAGCGGCACGATCCCTATTGCCGCGGCATCGTGCTGTTGGGGCTCGAGGCGCCCGAGGCCGAGCTCGAGCGCGCCTTTGCAACGGCGGCGGGGCATGGGCATGTGAAGGGCTTCGCGGTCGGGCGGACGCTTTTCAACGAGGCGGCGGAGGCATGGCTGTCAGGCCGAATCGGTGATGAGGCGGCGATCAACGATATGGCGGGACGCTTCGCCAATCTTGTCACGGCCTGGCAGCGCGCGCAGGAAAGACGCGCGGCTTGATGGCATGCATGCGCCAAGGTCCCCAGCCCCTGGGGGGCGAGGGCGGGGCCCATCGCGCAAGCGATGGGAGGGTGCGGGGATCAGGGCTGTGAAGATTTTGCGTGAATGGCGCCCACTCACCCTAGCCTTCTCCGCGCTGGGCAGGTGGGATTACGGGATATGCGTGAATTCATCCGGCTCCAGTATTGCGCGGTTTGTCTCAAGAACCGCGTCGAGATTATCGAGCACCTCGTTGTTCCAGAATCTGATGACGAGATATCCTGCGCATTCGAGCTTCTTGGTCCGTGCCCTGTCGGCCTCGGAACTTCCTGCATGCCGGCCGCCATCAAGTTCAACAATGAGCTTCGCTTCGGAACATGCAAAGTCGACGATATATCCCTCAATCGGCATCTGGCAGCAAAACTTGCGCGAACATAACTGGCGATTTTTCAGCCGTGACCACAATAGTGTCTCGGCGCCGGTCTGGTTTCGGCGTAGGGCTCGTGCGAAGCTTAATGGCGGCATGGGGTCAACTCAAGAATGGCAATAGGATGCTGTCAATCGGAGAGAGCCGAGACCCCTCACCCTGACCCTCTCCCCGCTGGGTAGAGGGAACGAATAATGGGAGACGTGACATGACCAAGACCATCAGGCTCACCATGGCGCAGGCCCTGGCGCGGTTTCTCACCCGCCAGATGACCGAAATAGAAGGCAGGCGAATGCCGCTTTTCGCCGGCGTGTGGGCGATCTTCGGGCATGGCAATGTCGCGGGTCTGGGCGAGGCATTATACGGTGTGCGCAAGGACCTCCCGACCTACCGCGCGCATAACGAACAGGCGATGGCGCATACGGCCATCGCCTATGCCAAGGCGATGCGGCGGCGGCGCATGATGGCCTGCACCTCGTCGATCGGCCCGGGCGCCACGAATATGGTGACGGCAGCGGCGGTGGCGCATGTCGATCGCCTGCCGGTCTTGATCCTGCCCGGCGATGTTTTTGCGAACCGCCTGCCGGACCCGGTTCTTCAGCAGGCGGAGAATTTCGGCGACGGCACGGCGAGCGTCAATGACTGCTTCCGCCCGGTGTCGCGCTATTTCGACCGCATCACGCGGCCGGAACAAGTGATTCCGGCCCTGAATCGCGCCATGGCGGTGCTGACCGATCCTGCCGAATGCGGGCCGGTGACACTGGCGCTCTGCCAGGACGTGCAGGCCGAAGCTTTTGACTATCCCGAGAGCTTCTTCGAGGAGCGCCTGTGGGTACCGCGGCGGGTGCGCCCCGACGAGCGCGAACTGGAGCAGGCAGTCGCGGCTTTGCGCGCGGCAAAGAAACCGGCGATCATCGCCGGCGGCGGCGTACTGTTTTCAGAAGCCTCTGCAACCCTGTCGGGCTTTGCGGCGCGGCATGGCATACCGGTTTCTGAAACGCAGGGCGGCAAGTCGTCTCTCCCCTTCCTCGATCCCCTCAATATGGGCGCGGTCGGCGTCACCGGCACAAGTGCCGCCAATGCCGTATGCGCCGAGGCCGATGTCATCCTTGCGGTCGGAACGAGGCTTCAGGACTTCACGACCGGATCCTGGGCTTTGTTCAAGAATCCCGGCAAGACAATCATCGGTCTCAACACGCAGGTTTTCGATGCCACGAAGCACCGCGCTTTGCCGTTGATCGCCGATGCGCGAGTCGGGCTTGAAGAACTTTCCGCCAATCTCGGCAGCTGGAAGGCGCCCGAGGCCTGGACACACAAGGCGAGGGATGGCTTCAAGGCGTGGATGAAGGAAGCCGATGCCTGGACGGCTGCGACCAATGCGACGCCATCGGACGCGCAAGTGATCGGCGCGGTGCAGCGCGCTTTGGGGCGCGACATATCAGTACTTTGTGCTTCGGGTGGGTTGCCCGGCGAGTTGCACAAGCTGTGGCAGGCGTCTTACCCATCTTCCTACCATCTCGAATACGGCTATTCCTGCATGGGCTATGAGATTGCCGGCGGCATTGGAATGAAGATGGCGCAGCCCGAGCGCGATGTGATCGTGATGGTCGGCGACGGCTCCTATCTCATGATGAATTCCGAGATCGCAACCAGCGTCATGCTCGGCATCAAGATCATCGTGGTGGTTCTCGACAATCGCGGCTTCGGCTGCATCACGCGCCTGCAGAAGGCGACGGGCGGGGCGCGCTTCAACAATCTCCTCGCGGATGCGCAGCACGAGACCTTGCCAGATACCGACTTCGCGATGCATGCACGTAGCATGGGCGCGATCGCCGAGAAAGCCGGCTCGGTCGGTGAGCTGGAGACCGCCTTAAAGAAAGCCAAGGGCAATGATCGCACCACAGTTCTGGTCATCGACACCGATCCGATGATCTCGACCGAGGCCGGCGGTCATTGGTGGGATGTGGCGGTTCCGGAAGTCTCGGAGCGCCAGGAAGTGCGCGCTGCACGCAAGGCCTATGAGGAAGCGCGCAAAATGCAGAAAGTCGGGGATTGAACTTTCTTCCCTCGCCCCGCTAGGGAGAGGGACGGGAAAGCGAAAGGAGTGTTACATGATCCGCATCGGCGCCAATCCGATCGGCTGGTCCAATGACGACATGCAGGAAATCGGCGGCTGGATTCCTCTTGAGCAGTGTCTGAGCGAGGCGAAGGAAGCGGGCTTCGAGGGCATGGAACTCGGCCACAAGTTTCCGCGCGAGGCGACCAAGCTCAAGCCCATCCTCGATCGCTACGGGCTGAAGCTGGTCGGCGGCTGGCATTCGATCTTCCTGCTTGAGCGCGATGCCGAGACCGAATTCAGGGAAGCCGCCGCGCATCGCAGATTGCTGAAAGACATGGGGACGGATGTCTTTATCGTCGCCGAATGCACCCGCACCGTTCACGGCGATCGTTCGAAGCCCCTGTCGGCGCGGCCGGTCATGACGGATGCCGAGTGGAAGACTTTTACCATGCGCATGACGCGGCTTGCCGAACTGCTCAAGGAGGAGGGCTTCCGGATGGTCTATCATCACCATATGGGAACGGTGGTCCAGACCGGTCCCGAGATCGACCGCTTCATGGAAAATACCGAGCCGGTCGTCGGGCTTCTGCTCGATACGGGCCACGCGACCTGGGGCGGCAGCGATCCGGTCGTGCTAGCGCGGAAGTATAAATCGCGGATCGGCCATTTCCATGCCAAGGATGTGCGGCCGGCGGTCAGGGCCGAAGCCGAGAAAAAGGACTGGTCATTCCTGGATAGCGTGATTGCCGGCGTCTATACCGTGCCGGGCGACGGCTGCGTCGACTATCCGTCGGTGTGCAAGGAACTTGTCGGCTATTCGGGCTGGGCGATCGTCGAGGCCGAGCAGGATCCGAGAAAGGCGGAGCCCGCCAAATATGCCATGATGGGCTATGAGAACCTGTCGCGGTATCTGAAGCAGAGCGGCATGATGTGATGTCAAAACTCCTCGTAAAGCCCAAGGGGACGCATGGCCGCATTACGCATGTGACGCCGGAGACTGCGGGGTGGACCTATGTCGGGTTCGATCTGTGGAAGCTCGGCGCGGGCGAAACGGCGAAGGGTGAAGATCGAGCGCGCGAGACCTGTCTCGTTTTTGTCGCCGGCAAGGGGCGGGTGAGCGTCGACGGCAAGGATTTCGGCGAAGTCGGCGGGCGGGCCTCGCCCTTCGAGGACAAGCCCTGGTCCGTCTATGTGCCGGCAAAATACGCCTGGTCCGTCACCGCGACGACGGCTCTCGAACTCGCCGTATGCTCGGCGCCGGCCACAGGCAGGCTCAAGCCGCGCGTCATTCCGCCGTCGAAAGTCGCCCAGGAGGTGCGCGGCCAGGGCACCAATGTCAGGCACGTCGCCAATATCCTGCCTGAAACCGAAGAGGCCGAGAGCCTCCTCGTCGTCGAAGTCATCACGCCGGGCGGCCATACCTCATCCTATCCGCCGCACAAGCATGATCGCGACGACCTGCCGCGCGAGTCCCTGCTTGAGGAAACCTATTATCACCGTCTCAATCCACGCCAAGGCTTTGCCTTCCAGCGCGTCTATACCGACGATCGCTCGCTCGACGAGGCGATGGCGGTGGAAGACGGCGATGTGACACTGGTGCCGAAGGGCTATCATCCGGTCGCCGCAACGCATGGCTATGATCTCTATTATCTCAATGTGATGGCGGGACCGAAGCGCACGTGGAAATTCCACAATGCGCCGGAGCATGAATGGCTGCTCACCAAGTGAGTCTGTCCATCAGGTAATCGGGTTCGGGGTCGAAGCGATCGAGGTCCGCGGACAGACCGGTGCGCACGATGAGTGTCCGAAGCCCGGCGCGGCGGCCGCCGGCGACATCATGTTCGGCACTGTCGCCGATGCAGAGAGCTTCGGCCGGATTGCCGATGAGCGACAGGGCGGCAGCGTAAATCTGGGGATAGGGCTTGCCGATCCATTCGACCGTGCCGCCCATTTCCTCATAGAGCGAGGCGATGGCGCCGGGCGCCGGCTGCAGGCCGTCGCGCGTCAGCATCAGCCTGTCGGGGTTGCAGCAGAGCGCCGGGACCGTCAGGCCGGACAAAATTTCCCGGTACTGATCGAGAGATGTCCGTGGCGCGTTGGATCCAAGGATCAGCAGAAGCTCCGCGTCGCGCGGGTCGGCGACAGGCTCGATATTGTCGAAGCCATACTCGTCGCCGTCGCGGCCGATCAGGTAAACGCGACGGGGCGCGGTTGCGCTGAGATACCGGTAAGCAATCTCGCCTGAGCTCATCGCATCGACAAACAAACTGCGATCAAGGCCCATGGCGACGAGACGCCTGCTATTGGCATCGGCGCGCTTGCCGGAATTGGTCATGACCACAACCGGGATCCCGGCGCGCTTGAGATGTGCGAGCGTGTCGAGAATCCCGGGGTAGAGTTTCTCGCCGTCGTGAATGACGCCGAACTGGTCGATCAGCATGCCGCCGAAGCGGCCGGCAATCGCGCTTAGGTGCTCAAGCAGTTGCATCGATGCCGCGCCAGGCCAGGCGCGCCGCGCCGGCGCAGGCATGACGGCTCGCGGCCAGGCGGGCCGGCACGCCCAGGGCCTTGAGCCGAATCTCGGTCCATTTGTCATTCACGGCGCCGCCGCCAACCGTCCGGATGGTCGCCAGGGGATCTGTGCCAAGCTCGGCGAGGCGGCGATAGCCCAGAGCCTCAACGCCGGCGATACCTTCGAGCAGGGCTTGCAGAAACCGTTGCGGCTCGGCGGGGCGCGGCTCGAGGCGCGGCGCTAGTGTCGGATCGTTGATCGGAAAGCGCTCGCCCGGCCGCGCCAGCGGATAGTAATCGAGGCCGGTCGGCGTTGCGGGATCGATGAGCGGCGTCAGGCGCTCGACCTCTTCGCGGGAAAAATGTGCGATGATGGCCTGGCCGCCGGAATTGGAAGCGCCGCCGGCAAGCCAGGCGTCGCCGATGCGATGGCTGTAAATGCCATATTGCGGGGCAAAGACCGGGGTCGAGGAAAGAAGCTTGAGGGTCAGCGTCGTGCCGAGCGAGGTCACGCCGTCGCCCGGCGCGGACGCACCGCTGGCGAGGAAGGCGGCGCAGCCGTCGGTGGTCCCGGCCACGATGGCGGTCGCTTCCGGCAGAGCGAATTTCGCGGCGGCATTTTCAGTGATGGTCGCGATGCGTGTGCCGGCCGGGACGACAGAGGGAAGATATCTCGCGCTCATGCCTGCCCCGGCAATCCATGATGGCCATTGCCGGCTGATGGGGTCGTAGCCGGTCTTCAGGGCACTGTTTTCGTCGGTGACGTCGAAGCGGCCGGAGAATTGGCCGGCGATCCAGTCGGCCTGGTGGATAATGTGCGACAGATCGGCTGTGCGCTGCATCGGCAGCGCACGGGCCAAGGGCGAAGAGGCGCCGCGAGCGGCCGAGATCTCAGGCGCCGCCGTAGTAACGCGGACGATATCGCCAGGCTCGGCAAAATCGTCATACATCGAGGCGAGGCCGAGCGGCGTACCGTCATCGGCGACCGGAAGGATGGTGCCCGATGTGCCGTCAACCGCGATCGCCCGGACGCGCGAGCGGTCGATCTTGTCGAGCGCGGCATTGAGTGCGGTTTCAACCGCGTTCCACCATATCTGCGGATCCTGCAGGCGCCGGCCGAAATCGAGCATCGGGGCTGCAATCACCGCTTCACTCATGACGACAAGAGTGCCGGTGCGCTCGGCTGCGGCGATCCGGACACCGGTCGTGCCGACATCGATGCCGAGCGCGAGGCCGGTCATGGCGGCTGGCGTCCGGCGATTTCAAGGACGCCCGCGGCAGTGGCCTCGTCGGTGACGAGAACGTCGACGACATTGAGCCGTAGGGCGCCGTGCAAAACCGAGACCTTGTCCTTGCCGCCCGAGGCGACCATCACGCAGGGAATGTCTTTCAGATAATCGAGCGGCATGGTGACGGCGCGGTTGTTGAGCGGATGATCGACCATCTCGCCCTGCTCATTGAGCCAGTGCACCGAAAGATCGCCGACCGCACCGTGCCTGCGCAAGCTCTCGGCCTCGTTGTTGTCGATGAGGCCCAATCTCTGGATGGTGGCGTTGGCGGTCAATGCGCCGACCGAGATGAAGGCAAGATCGACCTTGCGGGCACGTTCAAGCACGTCGCGAATCATCGGCTGCTCCATGAGCAGATCGCGGGCGGCGACGGAACCGGCGAGCGCCGGGGCAGCGATATAATAGCATTGCGCGCCGACCAGATCAGCCAGATGCGTGGCGGTTTCGAAGGGATTCATGGCAGAGCCGCGGGTGAGGCCGCCAAGAAGGGAGACGACCTGCAGCCGCTTCATCGGGCGCCGCGGTACCGAGCGCATGGAGAGCCGCAAGGTGCGGCCCCAGCCGACGCCGACGCTCATGCCGTCTTTCAAGCGCCGGTCGAGTGCCTCGCCGGCTGCCGCCGCAATCACATGATGGACCAGCGCCTGATCCGGCGGTGTCGGGACGACGATCGCCTCGCTCACGCCGAAGACATCGCGAAGCCGTGCCTCGAGAGCGACGCATTCGGCCAGGCGGCCGGTGATCCGGATCTGGACCATGCCCTGGTCGCGGGCCTGGCCCAGCAGGCGATTGACCCGGATGCGATTGACACCAAGTTTCTTGGCGATCTGCACCTGGGTAAGTCCGGCGACGAAATAGAGCCAGGCCGCACGGGTGGCAAGCTGCTCGTCGCGATCGACGGGGAGCGTGGTGTGCTCCTCAAGTTGGTTATCGCTCACATCAAGAACGGCCATGGCCTTTTCACCGATAGCGATGCAGGAGGTCCCAGGGAATTTCGAGCGGCGTGTTGGAGGTAAGAGAGGCGAGGAGCGCGCCGGTAATCGGAAGCGACGCGCGATCGAGACGTTCCGAGGCCATCATGGCCTCCAGCGCCGCCGCGACGGTAAGCCCCAGTTCGGCGCCTTCGATCGTGTCGTCCTTCATCGGGCCAGTCTTGACCGCGGCATAAGTGAGGCCGAGGCCAAGCTGGCGGCCGAGCCTGGAATTGCGGCCGGCCTGACAGGTGACATAGAGATCGCCGGCGCCGGGCATGCCCCAGACCGATCTGTCCGAGCCGCCGAGATGGCGGGTCAGCACCATCATCTCGGCAATCGCCTGGTCGAACAGGATCGCTGCGGCATTGTGATTGAAGGCGCCATTGGCGGCGGGCGGCAGGACTTCGCGGCGTCCCGCCGCCCAGCCCACGGCAATGGCGAAGAAATTCTTGAAAGCGGCGCAGACTTCGACACCCATGACATCGGCCGAGGGGCGCGGGTGATAGAAGTCGGTCACCAGCATCGCGCAGAGCCGTTCGGCGAAAGCGGAATCGCGCGCCGTGATGACGACACCGGTCTGGCGGCCGACCGCGAGTTCGCCGGCAATGCACGGGCCCCCGATCGCGGCGACGGTGAGATCGAGGCCGATACGCCGTTTGACTTCCGCGGCAACATGATCGGGGAGTGCATGCAATGTGCCCTCGCCGGGCGCGAGGCCCTTGGTGATCATGAGAATATCGATCGGTTTTTTCAGCGTCTCGCAGAGGCGATCGATGGCCCAGGCAATGCCGGCTGAACTCACGCCAAGCAGAATCAGATCCGTGTCGGTGCCGAGTGCGGCCGCAAACCGGTCGTAGGTAAAGGGCTTGACTCCGTCAGGCAGTTTCACCGCGAGGCGCGGATGCAAACCGGTAGCCCGCACGCTGTCGATGATCGCCGTATCGAGATGAGTGCCGACAAGGCGCACCTCATGATCGCGCACACGCGCGGGCAGGCACATGGCGGAGCCCATCACACCGGCACCGAGAATGGTGATCACGGCCACTAAGAGTACTCGCGAAATTTGTCGTCACCCCAGCTTTCGCTGGCATGACGGTAAAGTTGTGCGTTCGTCCTCATGTGATCGCCTTGCCCGTCCCGGCATCGAAGAGGTGAATGCGATCGAGACGCGGATTGAATGAAATCGTATCGCCGCGCGACAGGGTGAGGCGTTCCGAAGTGATGGCGCAAATTTCCTCGCCGCCGAGGTCGGCATAGATGTGTAGATCGGGGCCGGTCGGCTCGGTGACGTTGACTGTTGCCTTGATTCCGGTTCCGGTACCGGGCCCCATATGCTCGGGACGCACGCCGTAGACGACCTTCCGGCCTTGACCCGGATTACGCTCCGGCGGCAGCGGCAGGACGACGCCCGAGTCCATGCGCACGCTGTTGCCGTCGACGACACCCTTGAGCAGGTTCATCGCCGGTGAGCCGATGAACTCAGCGACGAAAAGATTGGCCGGGTGATCATAGACATCGAGCGGCGAGCCGATCTGCTCGATGATGCCGTCGCGCAGGATGACGATCCGGTCGGCCATGGTCATGGCCTCGATCTGGTCATGCGTGACATAGACGGTCGTCGTCTTGAGGCGCTCGTGCAATTCCTTGATTTCGGTCCGCATCTGCACGCGCAATTTTGCGTCGAGATTTGAAAGCGGCTCGTCGAAGAGAAACACCGCCGGATCGCGCACGATGGCACGGCCCATGGCGACGCGCTGGCGCTGACCGCCGGAAAGCTCGCGCGGATAGCGGGCGAGATAGGGCTCGAGATTGAGGATACGGGCGGCCCAGCCCACTTTCTCGTCGATTTCGCTTTGCGGGCGCTTCGCAAGTTTGAGCGAGAAGCTCATATTGTCCTTGACGTTCATATGCGCGTAGAGCGCGTAGTTCTGGAAGACCATGGCAATGTTGCGGTCTTTGGGATGAACGCCGTTGACGCGCCTGCCGGCGATGGCGATGTCGCCCGAGGTGACGGTCTCAAGCCCGGCAATCATGCGCAGCAATGTCGATTTGCCGCAGCCCGACGGACCGAGCAGGACGACGAAGGAACCGTCGGCAATGTCGAGATCGATGCCGTGGATTACTTCGACATCGCCGTAGGTTTTGCGAACATTGCTGACGGTCACCGAAGCCATGGACTACTCTTCCAGTTGATTTGCAACCAAGCCATCATTGCACGTCTCGCGCCAGAAAATCATCGAGCAGGCCCGAATCGTCCGCCAGATCGAGAAAGGACCAGCGGTTGCGGACGTCGCGGGCATGTTTCATGGCATCGCGCCACACTTTTCGGGGAAGCCCCATTTCAGTGGCGGAGGTCGGCGCACCGGCCTTCCTCAAGGCCGCTTCCATGTCGGCAACCGGCATGGCAAAGGCCAGAAGTTCGACACGCAGTTCCGGCCACAGGCGGGCGAGCTTGTCATTGAAGGCGGCAGCGCCTGCCGCGTCGAGCGCCTTCTTGCGCGCTTCCGCATAGCAGATGATGCCGAGATCGGTGCCGTAACGATCGATGAAGGCTTCCTGCGAGATCGCCGTCGGTCGTACACGCGGCGGCTTGGGATTGGAAAGAATTTCGGTCTGGAGCCTCGCCATGGCGAGCGAGGCGACGCCGACCTGCTGGCCATGCGTCGTTCCGGGATGGGCGGGGCCGGCAAACATGTCGATCCAGTGCGAGACCTGGTGCTCGCCCATCGAGCCGTGATTGGAAACATTGGTGAAGCACACGCCGAGTCCGGCCAGGGTCAACAGGCGCTGCAGGGAACCGACGGCATCGAGATCATGCTTGCCGATGCCTTCGGCCGCTGCGATCGTCGGCGCTTCTTCGGCGAACTGCAAGGCATAGGGCGTCGCCGAATAGAAAGTATCAAACAGGCGATGCGAGGCCCACCAGTCGATCTGCGCGGTCGGCCGGCACAGACTGTCGCCGAGGCCGGCCGCGGAGAGCCAGGCCGGCGCCTCAGCTGATACTTTGAGATCGAGAAAAATGCCGCGCGGCGCATGCGCGGGCAGTGACGTCTTGTAGCCATTGGCGAGCGTCACCGAGGCTGTCGAGGCGGCATAGCCGTTCATCGAAGCCGCGGTGCCGAAGGTTGCGAAGGGGCGGCCATCGAGGAAGGTTGCGTATTTGCAGCTGTCCGACAGGGTGCCGGACCCGACGGCGACGACCGCATCGGCATGCCGTGTGCGGTCGCGAATGACGGCAATGGTCGGCTCGTCGCATTCGATGTCGCCGGGCAATACGACTTCATCGATGGTGCCGAGCGCCTTCAGGGATTTCGCAACCCGGCGGCCGAGAGCCTCATGCGTGTTGACATCCGAGACGACAGCGAGACGCCTGCCCAGTTTCAACGGCGCGACCATGTCGGCATCGCCGCCATCGAGCGACTCGGCAAGAAAGATCGTCTCGAAAGGAACCTTGGCCGGCCTGCCGGTGGCGGGATCGGTCCAGCGGCCCTTGACCACATCCTCGATCACGGCATTCCAGTTGCGCTCAGCCATTGCGTTCATCCTGGGCAAAGGCGGCAAGGCGCGCGTTCCAGGCGCTGACCGCCGGCCACAAATCCCTGTAGATCGCGAGCAATTCCTGGTAGCGGGCATGGGCCGCAGGT
The DNA here is from genome assembly GCA_016793355.1 of Hyphomicrobiales bacterium. Lineage (GTDB taxonomy): Bacteria > Pseudomonadota > Alphaproteobacteria > Rhizobiales > Aestuariivirgaceae > JAEUMG01. Next base: position 28,443 of record JAEUMG010000278.1, on the reverse strand, counting down.
TCGGGCTCAAATGTCTTGACCGGCCGCCCGGCCATGGCGTCCGCGGCGGCGTTGACCCCATCGTACCAGCCAACGCCGGCGGCGGCGGCGATCGCCGCTCCCAACGACGAGGCCTCCACGGTGGCGGAGCGGTGCACGGCGCGACCGGTGCAATCGGCGAGGATCTGGCACCAGAGATCGGAGGCTGCGCCGCCGCCGATGGCGACGAATTCGCCGATCGGCGAACCGGTCGCCGCGATGCTGTTGCTCGAGATGGTTTGTTCAAGCGCCAGGCCTTCAAGCATGGCGCGATAGACGTGGCCGCGCCGGTGCGAGGAGGTGAGGCCGGCGATGACGCCGCGCGCGTTCGAGTCCCACCAGGGCGTCATGCAGGCCGACCAGTAGGGAACCACCGCAAGACCGTCGGAACCGACCGGGACCGCCGCCGCTTCGGCCTCGAGCTTGGCCAGCATGGCACCCTGCTCGCCCGCCGGAACGGCGAAGAGTTCCTGCATGATCCAGTTGACCAGAAATGTGCCGGTGCGGATGCAGCTTTCATAGATATAGCCGCCATCGCCGACGGCGACGAGCGTGCGGAAGGCGCGATCATGGGCATAGTGCCCGGCATAGCTGCCGGAGACGACGGCGGTGCCAAGATTGATATAGGCGCGCGCCGGAGCAAAGACATTGACGCCCGCGCCCGCGCACTGACCGTCGCCGCCTCCGGCGATAACCGACGTGCCAGGCCTGACTCCCGTTTCGGCCGCGGCCTGACGGGACACGACGCCGATCTTCCCGCCGGGTGCAACAAGTCGCGGGAGCTTGCCGCGATTGAGACCGACGGTGGCGAGCAGCCTGTCCGACCAGTCCATCCGGGCGAGATCGAGAAGCCCCATCGGATCGGCGGAGGCGATCGACGTCGCCCATTCGCCGGTAAGCTTATGCACGAGATAGCCATGAACCTCGCTGGTCATCGCGGTCCTGGCCCACATGTCCGGCATATGATGCTGAAACCAGCGGCAGCGATAGAGGCACGGCGTCAGATCCGCCGGCTTGCCGCAAATGCGGTGAATGGTGCCTTCTCCAAGTTCGCCGTTCAGTTCGGGTACCTGTTGCGCCGCGCGCTCATCCAGCCAGGTCGTACCGGGCCGCAGCGGTCGGCCATGCGCGTCGAATTGTGCGAAGGTCTCGCGCTGGTTGGAAATGGCAAGGCCCGCAACGCGCGACGGGTCGATCTTCTGCGTCAGTTGCCGCAGGGCGGTGGCGCAGGACGTCCACCAGTCCTCGACCTCCTGCTCGAACCAACCGGGGCGCGGATTGGCGAGCACGATCGGGGCACGGCCTTCGGCCACGGCATGGCCATCGGGAGTCCAGGCGATCGCCTTGCACGCGGTGGTCGATGAGTCGATGCCGATGACGAGATCGCCGGTCATGTATCCGAATGAAGAAAATTCGGAGGCAGCGGTAACGCTGCCTCCGCCAGTTCCAGGGAGATATCAGAGCAGGCCGGCGTCTTCGACGGCCTTGTCGATGAGGCTTGCGACGTTATCCATGCACTTCTTGGCATCGCCGCCGTAATCCTGACCGGTGAGCAGCTTGCCCAGTTCGACCGGGATTTCGTTGTTGGAGAATCCCGCCCAGAGCGGCATGTCGGGCTCGGAAGCCATGACATTGTCGATGGTCCACTTGACCACTTCGAGATGGCGCGTGGTTCCGGGGCCGACGACCGCCTTGGCCTTGACGCGCGGATCCTCGAAGGAGGAGATGCGCATCGGCGCGAAGCCGCCGAGCAGGGTGCAGCGGGTCATGATCTCCTTCGAGCAGGCCCACTGCATGAACAGCCATGCGGCGTCGAGGTTCTTGGAGTATTTCGACAGGCCGAGGATCGAGCCGCCCTGGTGGCCGACATTGGGAATCTCGCCGAAGCCGACATCATCGACGGAGCGGATGCCGACATTGGACGAGATCGGATGCATGGGCTCCCACAGGCCCTTGACCTTGCTGTCATCCGCGTCGAGTCCGGGGAAGAACTCATCCCAGGAATTGACGAGCGCGACCTGACCCGACTGCATCATCTGGAACTGGCCGTCCCAGGTCGAAGCGGTCGACTGCGGAGGCGCGTTCTTCAGCATCTCCTGATACCATTTCAGGCCGTTGATGCCCTGCTCGTCATTGCCGGTGAACTTCTTGTTGGCGCCGAAAATGCCGCCGCCATGACCCCAGATCGCCGCGGTCCAGTCGCATTCGAGCGAGTAGTGGCCCGACTTCGCCTGGAGACCCGTGCCGTAGATGCCATTGGCCTTCTCGGCTTCGGTGATCTGCTTCACCGCCGCGGTGAATTCGTCGAATGTCGTCGGCGGCTTGATGCCGAGCTTCTCGAGAATGTCCCTACGGTACATGGTGATGAAGATCGGAATGTCGAAGGGAATGCCGACCCACTTGTCGTCGTAGAGCGCAAGACCCTTGACCAATGGCGCCGAGAAGTCGTCGAAGTCGAAGCCCGGCATCGCGAGATCGGGCTTTTCCTTGTAATAGGAGACAGGGTCCACCGTGTCGGGCGCGAAAGTCGCAACCCAGGACTGGTCGAGATAATAGATGTCATAGGTGCCGAGCTGGCCCTGGACGTCCTGGATGGCCTTGGCGAGAACCTGCTCGAGCGGGACGATCTCGATTTCGACCTCGATGCCGGTCGGCTCGGTGAACTCGTTCTTGATCTGGTTGAGAACGACCGTCGGTGGGGTTGCCTCGGAGGTGTAGCGAACCTTCGAGCCCTTGAAGGGAGCGCCCACGTCTTTCAGCCACTTCGTCATCTCTTCGGGAGTCTGGGCTTCGGCGGAGCTGATGATGCCCTTGCCGCGCTGATAACCGGTGCCGAGGAGCCCGGCATTGAAGGCCGAGAAGCCGACGCCGGCGAGCGCCATCTTCTTCAGGAAATCACGCTTGGAAATGCGCCGCAGGGCGAAGTCGCGCGCCGTGTCGGCGATAAAGGTCTTCTTGTCATAGTCCCTAAAGCTCATCGGTTTTCCTCCCTTGGGTTGAGCTTGCGTCTTGCCTGCGGGCTTACTCCTTGAGTGATCCCAAAGTGAGACCGCGGACGAGATGGCGTTGCACGAGCAATATGAAAATGAAGCCTGGAATGACCGCGGCGGTGCCGAGCGCCGAGATGAAGCCCCATTCCGAGCCCGTCGAGGTGACGAAAGTGGTGATCTTGACCGGAACGGTCCGGATGATGGTGGTCAGGAACAGCGACAGAAGGAATTCCGTCCAGGCGAAGATGAAGCACAGGACCGCGGCGGCGGCGATGCCGCCTCTGACCATCGGCAGGACGATGCGGCGGAAGGTCTGCCAGCGCGTGGCGCCGTCGATCATCGCGGCCTCGTCGACATCCTTCGGCACGTCGTCGAAGAAGGATTTCATCAGCAGGACGGCGATCGGCAGATTCATCAGCGCGTAGATGAGGATCAATCCGACATAACCCATGAAGAGATTGTCGGTGTCGCGCATGCCGGCCGCCTTGTACATCAAAACCAGAGGCACGATGATGGCGATGGGCGGCATGAAACGCTGGCCAAGGACCCAGTTGAGAAAGCCGGTGCGGGTTCTGAAGGTCATGCGGGACAGGGCATAGGCGGCCAGTACCGCGACGACCATGGTGAGCGCCGTGGAGCCGACCGAGACGATGATCGAATCGAGAATGGTCTGGCGTGAATCGTATGAGCTGGTGCCGCCGACGCCGAAGGTCGAGCCGCTTTCGATGGCGATTTCGGCGCGCGACCAGCCGAGCAGCACGACCGCGTAGTTGATCAGCGTCGGCACGAAATCGAAGACGACGACGTGATCCTTGTTGAAAATCGCATACATCGGCTTGATCGAGGTGAGCGCCCACCAAAACAGCGGGAACATGAAGATCGCCACCACCAGGACGGCGGCGATGTCGCGCAAGGTGCGATGGAGGACCGACTGTTCCATCACAGCCTCACCCGGAAGGCTTTCATGAAGATGGTCGAGACGATGATGACGACGGCGAGCGTGATCACCGAGATGGTCGAGGCGTAGGGGAAGTCGCCGTTGAAATAGATCCGCCCGGCATAGGAGGTGAGGGTTTCGGTGGCGGTGCCCGGCCCCGAATCCGTCATCACCTTCACATAGTCGAAGATGCGAAAAAGATCGATGCCGCGGATCAGCACCGCAATGGCGATGACCTTGGACATCATCGGCAAGGTCAGCCGGAAAAAGGCCTGCGTGGCGCTGGCGCCGTCTATGGCCGCGGCCTCGAAGGGCTCTTTCGGCAATGAGCGCAGGCCGGCCAGCATGATCAGTACCATGAAGGGCGTCCATTGCCAGATATCGGCGAGGAGAACGCCGCCCAGTGCCGTCGAACTCGTGGCGAGGATCGGATATTGCGGCGAAAGCAGACCGAGCGCGTAAAGCGAGCGGCTCAGGACGCCGAAGGATCCGTCGAGCATCAACAGGAACATCATCGCGGTGACGGCCGGCGGCACGACCAGCGGCAGGGTCATCAGGGCGCGGAGCAGTCCGTAGCCGCGGCGATCGGTATCAAGCAGCAGGGCGATGGCGAGGCCGAGCGACAGCTGGATGACGAGCGCAAGGCCGGTATAGAGGAATGTGTTGTAGAGGGCGTTCCACACGCGCTCGTCGGCAAGTGCCTTGAGCCAGTTGGCACTGGGGTTCCACACGTCCTTGCGCAGGACCGGATTGCGCTTGTGCAGTGAAAGCCAGATTGCATAGAGGGCCGGATAAATTCCGAAGACCACCATCAGGGCGGTCGCGGGCAAGAGCCAGGGCAGCGGATGTTCCGAGGTGAACCAGCGCGGCAGCCAAGCGCGACCGGGAGCGGGCGCGTCATAAACCGCCGCCGTCACGCGCGAACGCTTTCAAGAATGCGCTGCAAATCCCGCATGCGAGCGCCTGCCTCCCATTCGGCACACCAAAGCTTGAAATTTTGTAATCTTTGGCGAACAAAAGTTCCCGGCCACATTATGGCGGCCGGAAAGAGCTGTCAACCGGCTCTGTGCCCGATCAATGCTTGGCTTTCCCGGACTTCTTGCCGTTCCTGGCGTTTTTGCCCGGCGCATCGCGGCGGACGGGCGGCATGACCGAGACGGCGTCGCCCTTTTCGAGCTCGTCGGTCTGCTTGCCGTAGGATTTGAAACGGGCGAGCACGGTTTTCATCTGCGCGTCATTGAGGATGACCGGCTTGCCGGCAAGCGATGCCGCCCAATATTGATGGCACAGCGTTTCAACCTCGCCGGCGCGCCACAAGGCCTTGTCGAGATCGGGCCCGAAAGCGATCTGGCCATGATTGGCGAGAAGGCAGGCCATGCGTCCATCGAGGGCCTTGAGCATCGTGTCGCACAGGGCCTGCGTCCCGAATTCCTCATAGGCCGAGACGCGCAAGGTCGGGCCGCCGGCGACGCCGATCATGTAGTGGAATGCCGGGATGTCCTTCCTGAGACAGGCGAGCGCGGTTGCATAGATCGAATGGGTATGGACGATGGCGCCGGCCTCGGGGCGCGTCTTGAAAATATCGTGATGCATCCGCCATTCGGTCGAGGGCAGGTAGTCGCCGCGATAACCGCCGTCGAGATCCATCTCGACGACATGCTCGCGCTTCATCTTGTGATAGGGAACGCCCGATGCGGTCATCAGGAAGCCCTCGTCGGTGCGGACGCTGACATTGCCCGAGGTCCCCTGGTTGATGCCCATCTCATTCATCGCCAGGCAGGTCTCGATCACCTTGTCGCGCAAATCCGCGTATTTAATCTTCGCCATTGAATACTCCTTGTGCGGCGCGGAACCTACAACCGGCAGCCGCCAAGGTCCATCGAGACTTCCGCCACTGCGGCGTTTCGTGCAAGCATGTGCCGAAAACGGGGTTGAATGATGGGATCAGCGAAGCCGCGCGGCATCGCCGTCGTCGATGTCGGCGCGACCAACAGCAAGGTGGCGCTGTTCGATACGGCCATGACTGTCGTTGCCGAACGGAAGGCCGCGAGCGTCCACCGCCCGGGACCGCCCTATGCCTCGATCGACCCGGCGCCGCTTGCCGCTTTCCTCGCCGAGACGCTCCCCGCGCTTGATCGTCTCCTTCCCCTCGACACGATCGTGCCGGCAGCGCATGGCGCGGCACTCGCGCTCATTGCCGAAGACGGCGGTCTGGCGATGCCGGTGATGGACTACATGGCGGTGCCGCCCGATGATGTCATCGCGGAATACCGCAAGATCGAGCCGCCCTTCTCCGAAACCTTCGGGCCGTTGCTGCCAATGGCCCTGACGCATGGGCTGCAGCTTTATTGGCAGGAAACGCGGTTTCCTGAAGAATTTGCCCGAGTCGCTACCGTGATGCCGTGGATCCAGTATGTGAGCTACCTGCTCTCGGGCGTGACCGCGGTCGAGATTTCGAGCATCTCGTGCCAATCGCAGCTCGTCGATGTGAAGGCGCGCACCTATTCCTCTCTCGCCCATAGCCGCGGCTGGGACAGGTTCTTCCCGCCCATGGCGATGGCCTGGGATGTCTTGGGGCCGCTCAAGCCGGAATATCGCGGGGCGGATTTCCGCGGGCGCGGCGCGGTGCTGGCCGGCGTCCATGATTCGAGCGCCAACTACCTGCGCTATCTGGCGGCAGGGCAGGGAAGCTTCACGCTGCTTTCGACCGGCACCTGGATCATCGGCTTCGACACCGATGCCGACCTTGATCGCCTCGACCGGAATCGCGACACGGTGAGCAATACCGATGTGCTCGGCCGCGTCGTGGCGAGCTGCCGGTTTTTCGGCGGCAAGGAGTTCGAGATCATCGCGGCCGGCGCGCCGGCCGAGGCGGCGCGGCTTGACAGCGTCAGGCGCCTGATGGCGCGGGGGACAATGCCGCTTGCCTCGTTCACCGATTCGGGCGGACCCATGCCCGGCACCGGCGGCAAGGGGCGCATCATCGGTCCGGCGGTCGAAAACGCGGAAGCGCGCTCGAGCATCGCAGCGCTTTATTGCGCCTTGATGTGCGACCAGTCGCTCGATGCCATCGGGTCGAAGGCGCGCATCATCATCGACGGGCCTTTTGCCGAGAACCCGGTCTTTCTTTCGATCCTCGCCGCCTTGCGGCCAAGCCAGCAGGTGTTAGCGTCCGATCTGCGCGACGGCACGACGGCCGGCGCGGCCATGCTGGCGCTGATGGAAGGCAATGGCAGGCTGCCGCAGATCGCGCTCACGCTTCGGCCTGTCGCACCGGCACGGCTCGAAGGGCTCGAGCAATACCGCCAAGACTGGCTTGGCCGTTCGCTCGCCCAAACCTAGCGGCAGGCAAACAGGCTTGCTAAGCAGGCCGCCGCGATCAAGGAGCGTTTCAATGATAACCGGCGCGATCTATCCAAGCCTCAAGGGCAAGACGGTCTTCATCACGGGCGGCGCCATGGGCATCGGCGCTGCCTTCGTCGAGGCCTTTCACCAGCAGGGCTCGAAGGTTGCGTTTGTCGATATCGCCAAGGAAGCGGGCGAGAGGCTCGCCAAACGGCTCGGCGGCGACATGTGGTTCGGCCATTGCGATGTCACCGACACCGGAGCCCTGCAGCACGCCATCAAAAATGCCGCCAAGGCGCTGGGACCGATCACCATTCTCATCAACAATGCCGCGCACGACCAGCGTCACACGCTTGAGGAAATGACGCCGGACTATTGGGACGAGCGCATTGCCGTCAATCTCAAGCACCAGTTCTTTGCCTCGCAGGCTGTCGCGCCGATGATGAAGGAGGCGGGCGGCGGCGCCATCATCAATATGGGTTCGACCTCATGGAAGATCGGGCTCGGCGGCATGGCCGCCTATACCGCGGCGAAAGCGGCGGTGACGGGTCTCACGCGCTCGCTCGCCCGCGATCTCGGGGCGTTCAACATCCGCGTAAACACATTGCTGCCTGGCTGGATCATGACCGAACGCCAGATGGCGCTGTGGGTGACGCCCGAAGGCGAGAAGGACATCATGAAATTCCAGTGCCTCAAGCGAAAGCTTTACCCGGAAGACATGGCGAAGGTGGCGCTGTTCCTCGCGTCCGATGAGGCCGGCGCCTGCACCAACCAGGACTTCATCGCCGATGGCGGGTGGGTGTAGCGCTCAGCCCTGCAGGAAGCGCCATTCGATGCGGTGCCGGTAGAGTTCGCCGGGGCGCAGGATGGCGGAGGGAAAATCCGGACGGTTGGGCGCGTCGGGCCAGGTCTGCGGCTCGAGCGCGATCGCGCCATATTTCGTCAGGGGCGGCGCGAAGTGCTGCGACGTGTAGAACTGAACGCCCGGTTCGGTCGTCCATAATTCGACGCTGCGACGGGTGCCCGGATCGCTCAGGGTGGCGGCGTGATGCAATTCGCCGCGTTTGCCGTTCAGGCAGAAATTGATGTCATAGACGCCCGCGATCTCGCGCTCCGTGCGGAAGTCGAATTCGGTTCCAGCGACATCCCTGGGCGGCCCTAGCGGGATGAGCGCGGCCGTGGCGGGCGTGTAGCGATCGGCTGATACCTGCAGATGATGCTTGCGGGCATCGCCGCCGCCCGCCAGGTTCCAATAGACGTGATTGGTGAGATTGACGACCGTCGGCAGCGTCGTCTCCGCGGTGAGTTCCAGGGCCAGCAAGCCGCCATCGAGCGTATAGGTCGCGGTGGCGACCATGCCGCCCGGGAAGCCCTGGTCGCCATCGGGCGAAAGCAGCGTATAGCGCACGCCCTGTTCGATCTTGGCCGGAACCCAGTCGCGCTTGTCAAAGCCTTCCTTGCCGCCATGCAGAGTGGCATTGGGTTCATTGGCCGACAATTCGTGGACGATGCCATCGAGCGTGAAGCGTGCCCCGCCGATGCGATTGGCGTAGCGCCCGCAGACGGCGCCGGCATAATCGGGAATACCGCCCGCCACGATTTCCGTGCCATGCCATTTAACTGAGGCGATGCGCGCGCCATGCGATGCCAGGGTCACGACAAGACCGGTACCGCCGTCGAGTATCACGTGATCATGTTGTGCCACGCCGGCCTCCCTTGTGGATCAGTGATTGTCGCGCGGTATGCCCTTGGTCTTGGCGATGCGCTGGAACTTGACCGCACCCTTCATCACCATGCCTTGCGCGAGCTGATCGACATTGGCGCGGAACAGTTCCTGCCACGGCGTCTGGCTTTCAGGGACCTTATAGCCGCCATCGGAAGCGAGCTTGGCACGGCGCGCTTCGAGCTCGTCTTCGGAAATCAGGATATCGGCGGTGCCCTTGTTGAGATCGATGCGGACCCGGTCGCCATTCCTGAGCAGCGCCAGACCGCCGCCGGCCGCGGCCTCCGGCGAGGCATTGAGGATGGAGGGCGAGCCCGATGTTCCCGACTGGCGGCCGTCGCCGACGCAAGGCAGGGAATGCACGCCCTTCTCGATGAGCTTTCCCGGCGCGCGCATGTTGACGACCTCGGCCGCGCCCGGATAGCCCAAAGGCCCGGTGCCGCGCATGAAGAGGATGGTATTCTCGTCAATGCCGAGTTCGGGATTGTCGATATTCTTGTGATAGTCCTCGGGCCCGTCGAAGACGATGGCCTTGGCCTCGAAGGCATTCGGGTCTTTCGGGTTGGAAAGATAGCGGTCGCGGAATTCCTTGGAGATTACCGAGGTCTTCATGATCGCCGAATCGAAAAGATTGCCCTTCAGCATCTTGAAGCCGGCCTGCTTCATGATCGGCTCGTCGAAATCCTTGATGACCTCGCGGTTCCACGAGAACTTGCCCCGGCAATTCTCGCCGATGGTCTTGCCGTTCACGGTCATCGCATCCTCATGGATGAGCTTGGCCTTGATCAGCTCGGCGACGACGGCGGGAACGCCGCCGGCACGGTGATAGTCCTCGCCGAGATACTCGCCGGCGGGCTGCAGATTGACCAGCAGCGGCACATCATGGCCGATCTTCTCCCAGTCGGCGACCTCAAGCTCGACGCCGATATGGCGGGCGATGGCGTTGAGGTGATTGGGCGCGTTGGTCGAGCCGCCGATCGCGGAGTTGACGCGGATCGCGTTCTCGAAGGCCTTGCGCGTCATGATCTTGGAGGGTGTCAAATCCTCATGCACCATTTCGACGATACGCTTGCCGGTCTCGTAGGCCATCTGGCCGCGCTCGCGATAGGGTGCGGGGATCGCGGCGTTGCCGGGCAATGTCATGCCCAGGGCTTCCGCCAGCGAATTCATCGTGTTGGCGGTGCCCATGGTGTTGCAGAAGCCGGTCGAGGGCGCCGATGTCGCGACCAGGTCGACGAAGCCTTCGTAGTCGATCTTGCCGGTGGCGAGGAGCTCGCGGGCCTTCCACACGATGGTGCCGGAGCCGGTGCGCTCGCCGTGATACCAGCCATTGAGCATCGGGCCCGATGACAGCGCGATCGCCGGAATGTCGACGGTGGCCGCGCCCATCAGGCAGGCAGGCGTGGTCTTGTCGCATCCGACGGTGAGCACGACGCCGTCGATCGGGTAGCCGTAGAGAATTTCGACGAGCGAGAGATAGGCGAGGTTGCGGTCAAGCGATGCGGTCGGGCGCTTGCCGGTTTCCTGGATCGGATGAATCGGAAATTCGAGCGCGATGCCGCCCGCCGCCGCGATACCGTCGCGCACGCGGCGCGCGAGTTCCACATGGACGCGATTGCAGGGCGCGATATCGGAGCCGGTCTGGGCGATACCGATGATCGGCTTGCCCGATTGCAATTCGCCGCGGGTCAATCCGAAGTTCAGATAGCGCTCGAGATAGAGCGCCGTCATGTCGGGATTGTCGGGATTGTCGAACCAGGCTTGCGAGCGGAGTTTGCGGGTCTTCTTGGCGGTCATGCGGGCACCTTCGGGTCTGATCGTGCTTTAGGCGGAATGGCGGGCACGTGTCTATATGCAGTACTTACAGGCGGCGCTCGACCATCAGCTTCTTGATCTCGGCGATCGCCCTGGCGGGGCTCAGGCCCTTGGGGCAGGCCTTGGCGCAATTCATGATGGTGTGGCAGCGATAGAGGCGGAAGGGGTCTTCGAGATTGTCGAGGCGGTCGCCGGTCTTCTCGTCGCGGCTATCGATCAGCCAGCGATAGGCCTGGAGCAGGGCGGCCGGTCCCAGATAGCGATCGCCGTTCCACCAGTAGGAGGGACACGAGGTCGAGCAGCAGGCGCAGAGGATGCATTCGTAAAGCCCGTCGAGCCTGGCGCGGTCTTCGTGGCTCTGGCGCCATTCGGCCTGGGGCTCGGGCGTGTCGGTCTTGAGCCACGGCTCGATCTCGCGATGCTGGGCGTAGAATTGGGTGAGGTCGGGCACCAGATCCTTGATCACCGGGAGATGCGGCAAGGGGTAGATTTTTACCGGCCCCTTGATTTCCTCGATATGCTTGACACAGGCGAGTGTGTTGGTGCCGTCGATATTCATCGAGCAGGAGCCGCACACGCCCTCCCGGCAGGAGCGGCGGAAGGTGAGGGTGGGATCGATCTCGTTCTTGATCTTGATCAGCGCGTCGAGCACCATCGGCCCGCATTTGCGCATGTCGATCTGGTAGGTGTCGATGCGCGGATTGGCGCCGTCGTCGGGGTTCCAGCGGTATATCCTGAATTCGCGGATATCGCCTGAATCCGGCGCCGGCCAGGTCTTGCCGGGCTGGATCCTGGAATTCTTGGGGAGGGTGAGTGCGACCATATTCGATATCTCAAGCGGACTTCGTCGCCGGAACTGGCGGCCTGGTGGATCGCCGGAACAAGTCCGGCGATGACAATAGAGAGAGTAGAACCAGACTTGTCATTGCCGGGCTTGTCCCGGCAATCCATCGATGGGACACATGCCGACCTCGCCGCTTAGCCGAGGTATCCTCTCTGCCGCGCTCCAAGAGCCCGGGAGTTTGGACTGTGGATCGCCGGAACAAGTCCGGCGATGACAATGGAGAGTGCGACATCAAACTTGTCATTGCCGGGCTTGTCCCGGCAATCCATCGATGGGACGCATGCCGACCTCGCCAGTTAGCTGCGGCAGCAAATCCGTCCAATGCGGATTGTCCTTCTCGACCAAATTGATCTTCCACTGTCGCGGCCATTTCTTGAGTGTCTTTTCACGCTGGATTGCGGCGCGCACATCCGAATGCGGCTCGAAATAGACGAGGTCCTTAACGCCATAGCGCGATGTGAAACCCGGTTTCACTCCGTTTCGATGGTCGAAGCTACGATTGATGAGGTCGCTGGTCACACCAATATAGAGTGTGCCCTGGGGCTTGTTCGCCAGAATGTAGACGCAATAGACGGTTTCCTCGCCGGCGAGTTTGCGGGTCATGCGGGCAATCTTCCATGCGGCGGGGTATTCGGCCCGATGGATCGCCGGACCAAGTCCGGCGATGACAATGGAGAGTGCGACATCAAACTTGTCATTGCCGGGCTCGTCCCGGCAATCCACTGTGCCGATACTTCATTTGTCAGTGAACTCAACGGCGCACTCATCAATATACCCTCGCCTTCGGCTTGATGTATTCGATGTCGTTGGAGAGCGTGTAGGTATGCACCGGCCGGTAGGCGAGCCTGACCTTGCGCTTTGCCCAATCGGCCCAGGACAAAGTATGCTTCATCCAGTTGACGTCGTCGCGGTTGGGGAAATCCTCGCGCGCATGGGCGCCGCGGCTTTCCTCGCGCGCCAAGGCGCCCTCGATCGTCACGGATGCCTGCTCGATGAGATTGGCATATTCGAGCGTCTCGATCAGATCGGAATTCCAGATGAGGGAGCGATCGGTGACGCGGATATCATCGGTCGCATTCCAGATATCTGAAATCTTCTGCGCGCCTTCGGTGAGAATTTCCCGGGTGCGGAAGACAGCACAGTAGTCCTGCATGGCGCGCTGCATGCGCAGGCGCAATTCCGCGGTCGGCGTGCCGCCCTTGGCATGACGATAGTGATCGAGCCTGGCGATCGTCGCTTCCCCGGCATCGCGCGGCAGGTCGCCATGCGGCGAATTGGGCTGAACGGTCTCGGCGCATTTGAGCGCGACGGCGCGGCCGAAGACGACGAGATCGATGAGCGAATTGGAGCCCAGGCGATTGGCGCCATGCACGGAGACGCAGGCCGCCTCGCCGATGGCGAATAATCCGGGTACGGTCTTTTCGTGATCCTTGGGATCGCCGGCGAGCGCTTCGCCCCAGTAATTGGTGGGAATGCCGCCCATGTTGTAATGCACCGTCGGCAAAACGGGGATCGGCTCGCGGGTCAGATCGACGCCGGCAAAGATGCGCGCCGATTCGGAAATGCCGGGAAGGCGCTCTTCCAGAACCGCCGGATCGAGATGGTCGAGATGCAAATGGATGTGGTCGCGGTTCGGTCCATGGCCGCGGCCTTCGCGGATTTCGATGGTCATCGAGCGCGACACGACATCGCGCGAGGCCAAGTCCTTGGCCGACGGCGCATAGCGCTCCATGAAGCGCTCGCCTTCCGAATTGGTGAGATAGCCGCCTTCGCCGCGCGCCCCTTCGGTGATGAGACAGCCGGCACCGTATATGCCGGTCGGATGGAACTGCACGAATTCCATGTCCTGCAGGGGCAGGCCCGCCCGCAGCACCATGGCATTGCCGTCGCCGGTGCAGGTGTGAGCGGAGGTCGCCGAGAAATAGGCGCGGCCATAGCCGCCGGTGGCGATGATCGTCTTGTGGGCGCGGAACCGGTGAACCGTGCCGTCATCCATGCACAAGGCCATGACACCGCGGCAGGCGCCATTGTCCATGATGAGGTCGAGGGCGAAATACTCGATGAAGAATTCCGCCGAATGCCGGAGCGACTGGCCATAGAGCGTATGCAGCATGGCATGGCCGGTGCGGTCGGCGGCCGCACAGGTGCGCTGCGCCGGCGGGCCTTCGCCGAAATTCATCATCATGCCGCCGAAGGGGCGCTGATAGATCCTGCCGTCCTCGGTGCGCGAGAAGGGCAGGCCGAAATGCTCCAATTCGTAGACGGCGGTCGGCGCGTTGCGGCAGAGATATTCGATGGCGTCCTGGTCGCCCAGCCAGTCGGCGCCCTTCACCGTGTCATACATGTGCCAGCGCCAGTCGTCGGGGCCCATATTGCCGAGCGATGCGGCGATGCCGCCCTGGGCCGCCACGGTGTGGGAGCGCGTCGGAAACACCTTGGTGATGCAGGCGGTCTTGAGCCCGGCCTGGCTTGCGCCCAGTGTGGCGCGCAACCCGGAGCCTCCGGCACCCACCACCACGACATCGAACGTGTGATCGGTGATCGGATAGGCGCGGCCATTGATGGCGTAGCTTCTGGGAACCGCTGCCGGCGTTTCGGTCCTGTCCATTGCTTTCACGTCCCCAGCGCCATGGTGATGATTGCATAAAGGGCGGCGACGCCGAGCAGCAATGTGAAGAAGGTGTTGAACAGCAGGGCCGCCAGTTTCAACGCCGGCGTGTGCACGTAATCCTCGATGATGACCTGCATGCCAAGACGCATGTGCCACAGCACCGAGAGAAAGGCGGCGGCAAGCAGGATGGCGACGATCGGATGATGGACGCTCGCGGCAAGCTCGGCGCGGGTCGCGCCCAGATGCGCGACGACGAAGCCGATCATGAACAGGACGAGCGGGAGATTGGCGATCGCGGTGACGCGCTGCAGCCACCAATGCTCGGTGCCGGTCCTGGCGGAGCCCAGGCCGCGGGCGCGCGAAAGGGGCGTGCGCATGCTCATGGCATCACCCCATAGCCAATCACCCAGAGCAGGATCGTCAGAGCGATTGCACCGATGAGATTGGCGCGGGCCAGCCATTCCACGGTCTTGAGATCGAAGCCGCGGCCGGTATCCCACAGGAGATGGCGAAGCCCGCCCAGCGCATGATGGATCAGGGCCCAGCTAAAGCCGAAAAGCACGATCCGGCCGAACCAGTGGCCGAAAAAGGCCTGGGCGGTGTCGAAGGCCGTATCGGAGCGGGCGGCGGCTACCAGCCACCAGATCAGCAGCAGGATGCCGGCATAAAGCGCGGCACCGGTGATGCGATGCAGAATCGACATCATCATGGTCAGCATCGGCCGGTAGATCTGCAAATGCGGCGACAAGGGCCGTGCCGCCGGTTTGGTCTCGCTCATGAGGGTCCGTCGTCCGTCTCTGGCGAGAATCCTTCTAAACCGGTCCTTGCTGCACTGCAAATAGAAGCAGGATCGGCTAAGCTGCATGGCTTCCATGCGCAATCGGACCCACCGGAAAGGGCAGTCATGTATGCGAGCCGGCCCCAGGCCTATATCATCCGCGGCGGCAAGAAGGGCCGCAAGCGGCTCGGCATCCTGTCGCGCATCCTGGCATCGAGCACCAATGCGCTGCTCGACCGGGTCGAGCCGATCGCCGGCGCGCAGATCATCGATATCGGCTGCGGCGGCGGCGATGTGGCGCTCGAGCTTGCCCGCCGTGCGGGGCCCGAGGGCCATGTCTGGGGCTATGATCTCGACACGAGGATTCTGGATCTCGCCCGCGCCGAAGCCGAGGCGGCCCGGCAGACAAACGTAACCTTCGAAGAGGTCGATATTGCCGGCCAATGGCCGCGCCGCGCCGCGTCGCTCATCTATGCGCGCTTCATCCTGACGCATGTGACCGATCCGGCGGCGGTCGTGGCGCGGGCGTGGAAGGCGCTCGAACCCGGCGGCACGATGATCGTCGAGGATATCGACATGGAGGGGCGCTTCTGGGATCCGCCGGGTGCCGCCATTTCGCGCATGACCGAGCTTTACATGGAGGCGGCGCGGCGGCGCGGCTGCGATCCGACGATCGGCCGCAGTCTCGTGCGTCTGCTCGGCCATGCCGGATTCGAGAGTGTCGATTCGCGTATGGTGCAGCCTTATGGGCGCGAAGGCGACGTGAAGGACCTCGCCAGGCTCGACTTCGCCAATATTGCCGATGCCATCGTGTCGCTCGGCTTCATGGGCCGCGGCGAGGCGGATGCGCTCGCCGCACAGGTCAATGCCTATGCCGAGCGCTCGGATACGACGATCTCGCTGCCGCGCGTGTTCCAGGTGGTGGCGAGGAAGAAGTAGTAAGGACTCATCGCCGCGTCCTGTCCAATCTTGTCATTGCCGGGCTTGTCCCGGCAATCCATTCATCAGCATACTGATAATGCGGAGGTTCGGCACGATGGATCCCCGCAACAAGTGCGGGGATGACAATCTTTATAGCTGCTAAAGCACGATCACCTTCGTGCCGATCGGCACCATGTCATAGAGCTGGATCACTTCCTCGTTCAACATGCGGATGCAGCCCGACGAAGCGGCCTTGCGGATCGATTGCGGCTCGTTGGTGCCGTGGATGCGGAACAGCGTGTCGCGACCGCCTTCGAAGAGATACATGGCGCGCGCGCCCAGGGGGTTGTCAGGTCCGCCCGGCATGCCATTGGCGTATTCCGCCAGCTCGGGCCGCCGCTTGATCATCGAAGAAGGCGGCGTCCAGGTCGGCCATTCGACCTTGCGGCCGACCCTGGCAATGCCGGCCCACTGGAAGCCTTCCTTGCCGACCGCCACGCCATAGCGCGTCGCCTCGCCGTCGCCGAGGATGTGATAGAGCCAGCGCGCGCGGGTATCGATGATGATGGTGCCTGGCGCTTCCCAGGTGTCGTAATAGACATATTCGGCGCCGTAATAGGCGGCTTCGGCGCTCGATGCTGCGAGGCCCAGCGCAGCGGTCCCGGCCAGGGTTAGGAAAGCTCTGCGATGCATGATGTCTAGAGGTCGTTGCCAGTTCCCATCCGTTGGCCATGTTCACCCGAAATTTGCGCAGAAATATGGCCCGTTCAGCAAATGCCACCCGGGCGCGAAGGCGCCCAGACTTTCATCCTGTAGTAGAAATCGATTCTAGAGGCTTAGGAAGCCCGTGGAGAGGCAGGAAGCGATTCCGGCTACCCCCCTACCGGCCCGAGCCCAAAGGCCTCTCTACGGCCATCTGTGGCCCGCCACGGGGCCTTCCGGGAGCAATCGTTCCTCTTTCGTCTCGGTAGACCCAAATCTGCAACCTGACGTCGTCTTCCTCCCATGCGCTACGCCCTGCGGTTCTGGCGATTTTCGATCAGGTCGGTGACCACGCTCGGATCGGCGAGAGTCGAGGTGTCGCCGAGATTGGAAAATTCATCCTCGGCGATCTTGCGCAGGATGCGGCGCATGATCTTTCCCGACCGGGTCTTGGGGAGGCCCGGCGCAAACTGGATCTTGTCGGGGCTCGCCAAGGGACCGATCTCCTTCCTGACATGGGCGATCAAATCCTTTTTGAGGTCCTCCGACCATGCCTCGCCCGCCATCAAGGTCACGTAGCAGTAGATGCCCTGGCCCTTGATGTCGTGCGGATAGCCGACGACCGCGGCCTCGGACACCTTGGGGTGAGCGACGAGGGCCGATTCAACTTCCGCGGTGCCGAGGCGATGGCCCGAGACATTGATCACGTCATCGACGCGGCCGGTGATCCAGTAATAGCCGTCCTTGTCGCGCCGGCAGCCGTCGCCGGTGAAATACATGCCCTTGTAGGCCGAGAAGTAAGTCTGCACGAAGCGATCATGATCGCCATAGACGGTGCGCATCTGGCCCGGCCATGAATCGAGGATGACGAGATTGCCCGCCGCTTCGCCGTCGAGGATCGCGCCCTTGTCGTCGACCAGCGCCGGCTGGCAACCGAAGAAGGGCCGCGTCGCCGAGCCGGGCTTGAGCTTGGTTGCCCCCGGCAAGGGCGTAATCAGAATGCCGCCGGTCTCGGTCTGCCACCAGGTGTCGACGATCGGGCAGCGGTCATCGCCGACGACGCGGTGATACCATTCCCAGGCTTCCGGATTGATCGGCTCGCCCACCGTTCCCAGGAGACGCAAGGACTTGCGCGAGGTGCGCTTCACCGGATCTTCGCCCGCACCCATCAAGGCGCGGATGGCGGTCGGCGCGGTATAGAAGATGTTGACCTTGTGCTTGTCGATCACCTCCCAGAAGCGCGAATTGGTCGGGTAATTGGGAACGCCCTCGAACATCAAGGTCGTCGCGCCATTGGCGAGCGGTCCATAGACGATATAGCTGTGGCCGGTGACCCAGCCCACATCGGCCGTGCACCAGTAGATGTCGCCGTCGTGATAGTCGAAGACGTAGTGGTGCGTCATCGAAGCATAGACGAGATAGCCGCCGGTCGTATGTAGCACGCCCTTGGGCTTGCCGGTCGAGCCAGACGTGTAAAGGATGAAAAGCGGATCCTCGGCCTTCATCCTTTCGGGCTTGCAGTCGGCGGAAACCTTCGCGGCCTCCTCGTGATACCAGACGTCGCGGCCGGGCTCCATCGGCACGGGCGCCCCGGTGCGGCGCACGACGATGACCTTTTCATTGCCGGCGCAGCGCTTCAGAGCTTCATCGGTATTGTGTTTGAGGGGCACCTTGCGGCCGCCGCGCAGCCCTTCATCGGCGGTGATGATCAGTTTCGAATCGCAATCATTGATGCGGCCGGCGAGCGAATCGGGCGAGAAGCCGCCGAACACCACCGAGTGAATGGCGCCGATGCGCGTGCAGGCAAGCATCGCATAGGCCGCTTCCGGAATCATCGGCATGTAGATCGTGACGCGGTCGCCTTTCTTGCAGCCGTTCTTCTTCAGCACATTGGCGAAGCGGCAGACCTGTTCGTAGAGCTCGTTATAGGTGATCTTCTTGTCGTAATAGGGATCGTCGCCCTCCCAGATGATCGCCGTCTGGTTGCCGCGCTTCTTCAGATGCCGGTCGATGCAGTTGACGGAGACATTGAGGATGCCGTCCTCGAACCATTTGATCGAAACATCGTCATAGGCGAAAGACGTGTTCTTGATCTTTGTCGGCGCCTTGAACCAGTCGATGCGCTTGGCATGTTTCGCCCAGAATTTCTCCGGCGCCTTCACCGATTCGGCATACATCTTCTTGTAACCGGCATCGTCGACATAGGCGCGCTTCTTCCACTGCGCCGGCACGGCGTAGACTTTCTCGGACATCGGACAGGCCTCCCAAACTCACCCTGGCGCGGCGCTCTAATCGCTTCTGTCAGGGGTTTCAATGCGACTTCCGGCGTAAGTCTGGCACAGGCGAAGCCTCGAGGCCAAGAAGGCGGCGCGCCGCGATCAATGTTTTTTCGGCTGTCTCCGTATTTTGTCGGGAGGGCTGGAGAGCCTGTCGGATGCGCGATGGAATGATCCACATTCGTCCACCCCCCGCCCCGGCCATCCCCGCCACAAGGGCAAGAGGCAAGACGCGGCAACAGGGCTGCCCTGACTTGAGCGTGCGGGCCAAGACGGCTATCGGTCGCTCCCGCATGTCTCCCGCCCATTTCGTCTGGTTCATCACGCTCGGCTGTTTCTGGGGCCTGTCGCCGTCGCTCTACAAATTGATGGGCGAGGCGGGGCTGCCGATTTCGCAGGTCATCACTTTCACCGGCTTCGGCGTGGCGCTCGGCATGGGAATCATCCCCTTGCTGCGCACGGGGCGCATCCTGGTAACGAAGCAAGTGGCGCTCTTCACCTTCGGCTGCGCCATCCTGATGAACATCCCCTTCACGCTGAGCCTGCTGTTCTCGCGGCACGTGCAGGCGACCGAATATGCGCTCATCGCTTCGACCGCGCCGTTCTGGAACTATTTCGCGGCGCTCGCCACGGGCCGTGAGAATGCCAGCGCGCGGCGGTTCCTGGCGGTGGCGGTCGGCTTCGTTTCGAGCGCGGTCCTCATCGTCTCGCGCGGTGCCTTCACCGGCGATATCTCGCTCTGGGTGATCGGCTGCTTCATCGTGCCGGTTGTCTACTGCGCCTATAACTGGTTTGCCGCGCGCTACTGGCCGACGGGCGGCGACATCATGGTCATCGGCACGATGGAATCCTTATTCTGCGGATTGCTCGGCATTCCCTTCATGCTCTATTTCGCGCCGCCCTGGGGCGGAACGGCCCTGCCGTTATGGGCCTATTGGCCGGCGATCATCGCCACCCTCATGTGGACGATCGAGCGCATCGCCTTCTTCAGCCTGATCCGCGACAGGGGTGCCGTCTATACGATCCAGGCGATCTATGTCTCGACGCCGGCGGCGGTCTTGTGGGCGATCATGATCTTTGGCGGCGGCACCGATATCTGGCTGTGGACAAGCCTCGCGATCCTGATGTTCGCGCTCTATCTCAACAATAGCGGCCGCCTGGCGAAGCCGGCCTAATACCCCACCCGTCGTGCTTCGCACGCCACCCTCCCCTAAGCCGGGGAGGGAAAAGAAAAGCCATTCCCTCCTCGCCGCGAAGCGGTGGGGAGGGTGGCGCGTAGCGCCGGGTGGGGTAGCTTAGGGCGCCAAAGTCCACACCGCGCCTTGCTTGATCTCGGCGTCTTCGAGATCGCGGGTAACCGGCACGGAATAGATGGCGAGCTGTGTCAGGCGCTGTTTCGGCAGATAGCTGCGGCCGGGATCGCCGATCATCACTTGCGTGCCGCGCTGCTGTGCAAGGCTGAGCCATTCGAGCAATCGCGCGGCGAGCGATTGCTCGTAGAAGAGATCGCCGACGAGGATCACATCGCAGCCTGGTGGCTCTGAGGCGAGAAGATCGTCGGTGGTGATCGCAAGCGCGACATCGTTCAAGCCTGCGTTGAGCGCAATCGCTGCGGCCGAAAACTCATCAATGTCGGCGGCGAGTGCACGTGTCGCGCCCGCCTTCAGCGCGGCAATGGCGACGAGGCCAGAGCCCGATGCGAGATCGACGATGCGTTTGCCGCGAACTGTCTCGGGACGATCGAGGATATAGCGTGCGAGGGCCTGGCCGCCGGCCCAGGCGAAGGCCCAGAAGGGCGGCGGCAGGCCGATCTCGCCCAATTCCTCTTCGGTCTTCTGCCAGAGCGGCACGGCTTCGGTGGCGAGGCGAAGCGATACTTCCGGGACGAGCGGCGGCGAAAGGATGGCGGTGCTGGAGAGGATGAATTCGCGCCGTGAACACTCTTTTTTTGTCATGACCGGACTTGTTCCGGGCATCCATGGCAAGGCCAGTGCTGACGGTCCGA
Source organism: Hyphomicrobiales bacterium (assembly GCA_016793355.1). GTDB lineage: Bacteria > Pseudomonadota > Alphaproteobacteria > Rhizobiales > Aestuariivirgaceae > JAEUMG01. The sequence continues at coordinate 7,478 of JAEUMG010000278.1, read as the reverse complement.
TGGATTGCCGGGACAAGCCCGGCAATGACAATTTTTGATCACTTAACCCCGCCCAGGTCGCAGATAATCTTCCACTCATCGTCGGAGACAGGCTGGACCGAGAGCCGCGAATTGTTGACCAGCACCATCCTGGCCAGGCGCTTGTCGGCCTTGATGGCATCGAGGGTCACGGGCTTGGGTACGTCCTTCACCGCCTTGATGTCGACGCAGTCCCAAGTGTCTTCCTTGGCGGTCGAATCCTTATGCGCGAGCTTGATGACTTCGACGATGCCGACGATCTCCCTGCCCTCGCCCGAGTGATAGAAGAAGCCCCGGTCGCCAAGCTTCATGGCGCGCATGTTGTTGCGCGCCTGGTAATTGCGCACGCCGGTCCATTCCTCGCCCTTGGCACCCTTCTTCTTCTGCTGGTCCCAGGACCAGGTCTCGGGTTCGGATTTGAACAGCCAATAGGCCATGGCTCAACTTTCCGGATTTTTGAGGCCCCATTTCCAGGCCTTGATCTCGACCGAACCGAAAAGCCCGGCCTTGGCATAAGGGTCGGCCTTGGCCATGGCGGTCGCCTCGGCGCGATCGGCGGCCTCGACGATGACCATCGAGCCGATCGGGCTTCCCGAATCATCGGTGAAGGGGCCGGCGGCTTTGAGCTTGCTGCCCAGACTTTCGAGATAGGCGATGTGCTCGGGGCGCGACTTCATTCTGAGATCGAGCGAACCCGGCTTGTCGGTGCACAGCCATACGAAGAGCATCTGATATCCTTTCAATCGCGGATCTCGGCGCGCACCGGGCGCGCCAGGAGACGGGCAATTTCATCGTCGGGATTGGCGCCCGCGTCAATGATGGCGTGAACCGCCATGACGATCGGCATGTCGACATCGTGCTTCCGTGCCAGCGAGGCCGCGATCGCCGCGGTATGCGCGCCTTCGACGACGACACTCGCTTCGGCGAGCGCCTGGGCAACGGTCTTGCCTTCGCCGAGCGCGCGGCCGAAGGCGTAGTTGCGCGATTGGCGGCTTGAGCAGGTGAGCAGCAGATCGCCAAGACCCGAGAGACCGGTCATGGTCTCAGGATTGGCGCCAAGCTTGCGGCCGAAGCGGGTGAGTTCGGCGAAGCCGCGGGCGGTCAAGGCGGCGCGGGCACTGTCGCCGAGGCCGCGACCGTCGCTCAGTCCCGCGGCAATGGCGAGCACGTTCTTGAGCGCGCCGGCGATTTCGACGCCGAGGACATCGTCGGAGGCATAGACGCGGAAGAAGGGAAGGGTGAGTTCGGTGGCCCAACGTGTTGCTTCGTCGATCGTCGGCGCGGCGAGCGTCACGGCAGTGGGCAGGCGGCGCAGGACATCGGCGGCGAAGCTCGGGCCCGACAGGACGAAAGCGCGCGCCTTTGGGACAGTTGCGGCGACGACGTCGTTGAGAAGGAGGCCGGAGCTGCGCTCGATGCCCTTGGCGGCGATGATAATGGGAAGGCCTGGCGGTATGGCGGAGCTGAGGATCGTCAGCACTTCGCGGCAAGCCTGGGCCGGAATGGCGAGGATGAGGGCATCGGCATCCGCAACCGCGCGAGCATCGCCATTGCGCGACCAGACTCTGACATCGTGACCAGCTTCGGTTGCGACGAAGGCAAGCGCGCGGCCCCAGGCGCCGGCCCCGGCAATGGCGATCCGGCTCATGCCTTGACGCCTGCGCCGGGTGCCGGTTCGGCGGAAGCATCGAGCGGCCAGCGCGGCCGGGCCGGGGCCTCGAGCGGATCGATGAGGCCCAGCGCCAGGCGCTCGGCGCCCGCCCAGGCGATCATCGCGGCATTGTCGGTGCAGAGAGCCGGCGGCGGGACATTGAGCGCAAAGTCATGCTCGGCGCAGAGTTCGGTCAATGCGAATTTGAGCGCCTGGTTGGCGGCGACGCCGCCGGCGACGACGAGGGTCGGACGGGCGAGACCGGGATGCATCTGGCGAAAGCGCCGGAGCGCGACGCCGACCCGCTCGCGCATGGTATCGGCGATGGCGCGCTCGAAGCTTGCGCAAATATCGGCAATATCGGCGTCGGTCATACCGGGGAGGGCCGCGATCGCCTCGCGCACCGCCGTCTTGAGACCGGAAAAGGAAAAGTGGCAATCGGGCCGCCCGGCCAAGGGCCTTGGGAAATCGAAACGCGCCGGATCGCCATTACGGGCGCGTTTCTCGACTTCCGGACCGCCGGGATAAGGCAGGCCCAAGAGCTTCGCCGTCTTGTCGAAGGCCTCGCCCAGGGCATCGTCGATGGTGGTGCCGAGGCGATGATAATGCCCGACGCCCGCGACGCTCTGGACCTGGGTATGGCCGCCGGACACCAGCAAGAGGAGGTAGGGAAATCCGAGCGGCCCGAGCAGGCGCGGGGTCAAGGCATGGGCCTCGAGATGGTTGATGGCGAGAAGCGGCTTCGCGGTTGCCAGCGCGATCGCCTTGGCGGTGACGAGGCCGACCATCAATCCGCCGATCAGGCCGGGCCCGGCGGCGGCAGCAATACCGTCAAGATCGGCATAGGCCATACCGGCCTCTTCCATGGCTCTCGCGATGATGCGGTCGAGATGCTCGACATGGGCGCGCGCCGCGATCTCGGGCACGACCCCGCCATAGGGTGCGTGATCGGCGATCTGGGAGAGCACGACATTGGCGAGGATTTCGCCGCGTCCGTCGGCATGGCGGCGGATGACCGCGGCGGCGGTCTCGTCGCAGGAGGTTTCGATGCCGAGTATGGCGAGATCGGGCGGCAATGGACTTTCCGGAGCCAGGGGTTAGAACGAGGCCATGGCTCTAACATCCGGGCACGGCGCGGCGCAAACGCCGCTGATCAGGATCGGCACGCGCGGTTCGAAGCTGGCGCTCGCCCAGGCGCAGGAGACGCGCAACCGATTGATGACGGCGCATGGGCTCGACCAAGACGCGGTTGAAATCGTCACCATCACCACAACCGGCGATCGTATTCGCGACCGGCCCCTGGCGGAAATCGGCGGCAAGGGGCTGTTCACCAAGGAGATCGAAGAGGCGTTGTTTGCGGGCGCGATCGATCTTGCCGTCCATTCGATGAAGGATATGCCGGCGGTCATACCGGAAGGGCTTGCGATCGCCGCCTACCTGCCGCGCGAGGATGCGCGCGACGCCCTCATTTCGCCGGTTGCAAGGCGGATTGCCGATCTGCCGCAAGGCGCGGCGGTCGGAACGTCCTCGGTGAGGCGGGCCGCACAGCTCCTGCGGCGGCGCCCCGATCTCAGGATCGTGCCGTTCCGCGGCAATGTCGACACCAGGATCAGGAAGCTCGAAGGGGGCGAGGTCCAGGCGACCCTGCTCGCCTGCGCCGGCCTCAACCGGCTGGGCCTGGCATTGCCGCAAGCGACGCCGATCGCCATCGAGGAAATGCTGCCGGCAGTGGCGCAAGGCGCGATCGGGATCGAAATCCGTACCCGTGACGAGAAGGTGCGAGGCCTGATCGCGGCCATCAATGACGGGCCCACGCAAATACGGGTCATCTGCGAGCGGGCCTTTCTGGCAGCGCTCGACGGCTCCTGCCGCACGCCTCTCGCCGGCCATGCGATCCTTGAAGGCGGCGAAATCCGGTTTCGCGGCGAGGCCCTGTCTGAGGATGGCACTTCATGTTTCGAGTCGCTACGAAATGGCTCGCCAGCCGATGCGGCGCGACTTGGGCGCGATGCCGGCGAAGAAGTCAAAGCGCTGGGCGGAAAGGCCATTGCCTTTTGATGCGACTCATCCTGACCAGGCCGCAGGACGATCTCGAGGCGCTGGTCGCCAGACTGCGCATGCGCGGGCATACATGTATCGAGTCGCCCCTTTTTTCGATCAGGATGCGCGACGCTTCGGTCATTCCAGCCCGATTCTACCAAGCGATTGCGCTGAGCAGCGCCAATGCGATGAAACACAAGGCGCTCGATCCGGCATCGGACGCGCTTGCCGCGATCAAGGTCATTGCCGTTGGCGCCCGGTCGGCAAAAGCCGCGCGACGGGCGGGATTTCGGGATGTGCGCGCCGAAGGCGGCAATGTCGAAGGCCTGGCACGGGCGATCGCGCGCGATTGCAACCCATCCGATGGCGCTATCCTTTATCCATCGGGCGCCGAAACGGCGGGCGATCTGAAGGGCGCCTTGGAAGCGCATGGCTTCACCGTCGACCGTGTGATTCTCTATGACGCGATCGCCGCCACGACGCTCACGCCGCAAGCGATTGGCGCACTGGATTCCGGGGCGGCGGATGGCGTGCTGCTGTATTCGCCGCGCAGTGCCCGCATCTGGTCGCAGCTTGTCGCAGAGTCGGGTTTGACCGGGGCAGCGCGGCGCATCCGGCATTACTGCCTGTCGCCAAATGTCGCGGCGGCGCTCGGTGCGGGCTTCATGAGCGAGGTTGCGGCAAGGCCCGATGAACCAAGCCTGCTGGCGCTGCTTGATCGTTCACCATGACACCTGCTAGGGCGGAAGCCGGGCCGGGGAAGCAGGAGTCGCGATGACAACGCCGGAAAGCAATGACAGGGACGGTCCGGTTCGCCCGCCGGTCATCGATATCGAAGCGGAAGACGTAACCCCCGCGACGCCACCGGACTCACATAAGCCGGACGAGCCCGAATCGCCGGCCGGGCCGGTTCCGCCACCGCCGCCGCCGCCCCCGTCGCCCAGGCGCAAATCGCATCACTGGCGCAGCTGGGGATTGCTCCTGCTGCTTGTCGCCGCCGCGGCGCTCGGTGCCTGGGCCTACAAGGATTACGGCCAGCGGTTCTGGCCGAGCGACGAGATGACGGCACTCGCCGATCGCGTCGCAGCGCTCGAAGCCGGCAACAAGACGCTCAATGATCAATTGCTCGCTCTCGGCGGTTCCATCGACACGCTCAAGAGCGGCGAAGCGGCCCAAAGCGACGCGCTTGCCGCGGCAGTCGAACGCGGCAGGCAGGCCGAGAGCGAGATCGCGGGCTTGAAGGAAGGCATCGCATCGACCGAGGCGCGATTCGCCGAGACGCAGACGGCGATCAGTGAATTGCGCAGCGGTCTCGACGCGCTCAAGGCTTCGATCGCAGCGGCGGGTGAGAATCTCACAATCACCGGGCCCGATCCCGCCGCACTTGCGGCGCTGGCCCAGCGCGTCGATGCGCTCGATGAGGCCTTGCAAACGCTCAGGAGCGAGATCGGCAGGACCGAGCAGGGCGCCGACCAGGCAGCCCTGCTGTCGCAGACGCTCGCCGACCTCAAGGCGAAATTCGCCACCGGCGCACCCTATCAGGACGAGTTGAATACGATTTCGCGGCTTGTCCCGGCCGCGCCGGGAGTCGCGCAGCTCGCGCCTGATGCCGCGAGCGGCCTGCCGGATGCGCAAGGGCTTGCCGCAGCGTTGCAGCAGATCATTCCCGACCTGCCGGCACCGGCGAATGACGCCGATGCGAAGACCGGCAATGACTATTGGGACTATCTGGTCGATCTCTTCGGATCGGTGGTGACGATCCGCGTGGTCGGCGAGACGAATTGGCGCGATGTCGCGGAGCGGGCACGCGCCTATGCCGAGACCAGTGATCTTCCCGCCGCGATCAGCCTCATCGGGCGCGCCGAGGGCGAGCCGCCGGCGGCGCTTGCCGCCTGGCGCAATAAGGCGCAGGCACGGCTCGATGGCGAGGCGGCGCTCGATGATCTCTCCGCCGCGGTCCTGCGCGAACTGGCGGCGAAGGGGTCGACGCCATGATCAAGCTGATCTGGCGCTTCGCATTGCTCACGGCAATCGCGGCGGGTTTCGCGTGGCTGGCCGACCGGCCGGGAGTCCTCACGCTGCGCTGGCTCGGCCGCGAAATCGAGATGCCGCTTTACATCGCGGTCGCGGCCCTGCTGCTCTCGCTCCTCGTCCTCTGGCTCATCTGGACAGTGCTGATCAGGCTCTTCCATGCGCCCGAAGCGATGGGCGAGTATTTCCGCTTCCGGCGTACGCGCAAGGGCTACAATTCGCTGTCCAAGGGGATCATCGCGGCGGGCGCCGGCGATGCCGCACTTGCCGCCAAGCATGCCGATGTGGCGCGCCGCACCCTGACCGACGAGCCGCTTGTCAAGCTTCTCGAAGCGCAGTCGGCGCAATTGCGCGGCGATCGCGCGGCGGTGAAGAACGCGTTCGAAGCGATGCTGACCTCGCCCGATACGGCAGCCCTCGGCCTGCGCGGCCTCTACGTGGAAGCGCGCCAGTCGCAGGACTGGGCGAAGGCGCGCGACTATGCCGAGCGTGCCATCAAGATTTCCCCGACCCTGGCCTGGGCTTCATCCGGCCTGCTTTCGCTGCAGTCGGCAGCGCATGACTGGGCGGCGGCCGAAGCGACGCTCGAAACGCAGCGGCGCTCGGGCGCGATCAGCGCCGAAGCGGCCGGCAAACTGCGCGCCGCCTTGCTGTGCGCGCGGGCGATCGATGCGGAAGAAGGCGACCGCGATCTTGCCTTCGATCTGGCCGTCAAGGCGCAGAAGCTCGACCCGACGCTCGTGCCCGCCGCCTGCGTGGCGGCCCGCGAGCATATCCGGCGCGAGGCCACGCGCCGGGCGATGAAGATATTGCGGCGGAGCTGGGAGGCGATGCCGCATCCCGATCTTGCCGCGCTCGCGGCGCATGCCCGCGCCGGCGACCAGCCGGAAGCGCGGCTCGAAAGGGTTCGCAGTCTTCTTGCCGGCAGCCCGGGCGGACTGGAAGGCGCCTTTGCGCATGCCCGCGCGGCTGTCGAGGCGCGGCAGTGGCAGGAAGCGCGCAAGGCGCTCCTGCCTTTTCTCAAGGACCGGCCGCAGGCGCGGCTCTGCGTGCTGATGGCGGAGATCGAGGAAGGCGAATCGGGCGACAAGGGCCGGGCGCGCGAATGGCTGTCGCGGGCCTTGCGCGCGCCGCGCGATCCCGCCTGGACGATCGACGGCGTCATCGTGCCGCGCTGGACGCCGGTTTCACCCTTAAGCGGAGAACTCGCGCCGTGCGAATGGCGGGCGCCGCCCGACCTGTTGCCGGCACCGCCCGAGCCCGAGATCAGGGATGAGGAAAATCCGCCGCCTGCCGCAAGCGAGCCATCCGCCCTGCCCCCGGCAGAGCCGCCGCCGACGAAGCCCGCCGCCGAGGCGATCCCTGTGCCGGAGTCGGTAGCGCCGCCGGAAACCGCGCCGCCGCCCAAGCCGGTGATCGTGTCGATTTCGCCCGAGCGCCCGGTGATCGTCAAATCCATGCGCCCGCCCGACGATCCGGGGCTTGGCGGCGGTTTCGAGGATCCGGATGTGCCGCGGCCGCAGCGGCTTCTCGCCGACGGCTAAGGCGAATCCCGCCTCTGCGCCCTTATTCGGAACGGCGGTTGAAAAGCCGGGGCGGATTGTCTATCAGTGCGCGCGTTCCTTCTGCCGGGCCGCCTTAGCTCAGCCGGTAGAGCATCGCATTCGTAATGCGAGGGTCGCGTGTTCGAGTCACGCAGGCGGCACCACCACCCCAGCCATCGACATCCAAGACAATC
>JAEUMG010000346.1 GCA_016793355.1 Hyphomicrobiales bacterium | reverse complement strand
GACATTATAGGTCGAGACCGTATTGACCGCGAAGATCACATGATCCGGCGCTTCGCCCGGCGAGGCGATGGCGCCCAGATGCACGATGCCGGTGACCGGCTCCTCGACGCGCGCATTGATGCCGGAAAAGGCCGCCATGACGTCGCCGAAATCGGTGATATCGGCGCGGGTGAAGTTCACATCCGTCGGCTTGGGCGGATTGGAGAGGCCTGCCGGCCGTGCGAGGTCGATCGAGGCGACCTTGTAGCCATGCTCCATCAAATCCTTGACGCAGGCGCGCCCGACCTTGCCGCTGCCGCCGGTGACGATGATCATGTGATTTCTCCGTTTCTGATGCCGTGGCTGGCTTAGGCCATGGCCGCGGCACAGGCAACGGGGAAGCGTCAGAAGGAGAGTGTCGCCGCGCCCTGCTTGATTTCGGCATGCATGACGCTGGCGCCGGTAATGACAACGCCGTCCAGCAGATCCTTCTGCTCGTAGCCGCGCGACTTTACGCACGGCGTGCAGGCCCAGATGACGCCACCGCGCTTCTGGAAATCGGCAATGAGCGCAGCCAATGGATCGAGTGGTGCGACCTGGGTCATGCTCTGGCCGTTTCGGCGCACGAGGTCGATCGCCGTGCTGGTAAGAAACATATAGACCTGCAGCCCGGCGGTGATGCCGCCATTGGCGATGGTGAAGGCGACCGACGACAGTTCCGACTCGATGCCCTTGGTGACGAGAACGACGAGTTTCCTAGTTTCCTCGCTCATGCGGGTAACTCCTCTGTTGGTTTGCTGTATGCTATAAGAGCTCCCCTACAGGGAACGCTGCGGAGGGTCTTTGGCCGCATCTCCGAAAGACTTGACCGGAAAACCGGCACCCGCCGGCGATGTGCTGTCGAATGTCCTGCGCCAGGTCAGGCTCTCGGGCTCGCTGCAATTCTGCTTCATGCCGCAGGGCGCCTGGCAGACCGACGACAGACCGGCCTTCGCCAATCAGAATGCGACGAGCGTGCAGGCGATCCCGTTTCACATCGTCGTCGCCGGCCAGTGCTGGCTGAAGATGGAGGGCCGCCACATCGCGCTGGCCGAGGGCGACGTCGTGGCCTTTCCCTTTGGCACCGGCCATCAATTGGGGGTCGGCGCGGACGGTGCCACGATAACGCCGACCAAGCTGCTTCCGCCCAAGCCATGGCGGGAGGTTCCGGTGCTGCGCTATGGCGACGGCAGCGAGCATGTCCGCCTGCTCTGCGGCTACCTCCAATGCGACATCATGAACTTCCGCCCCTTGCGCGACGCCCTGCCCCGGCTTCTCCATGTGCGGACCGGCAATGCCGCCAGCACGGCCTGGCTGCGAGCGACGATCGATCAGATCGCCGCCGAGGTGGACCGGCCGAAGAGCGGCGGCTTGTCTATGCTCGAACGGCTCTCCGAAATTACCTTCATCGAACTGCTCCGCCACGAGATCGTGGCCGCGCCGCAAGGTTCGACCGGCTGGCTCGCGGCGCTCGCCGAACCGTCGCTGGGCCGCTGCCTCTCGCTCATTCACGATGATCCTTCGCGCGGCTGGACAGTGGAGACACTGGCGCGCGGCTGCGGCCTCTCAAGGAGTACTTTGACCGAGCGATTCGACATGGTGCTGGGAACCTCTCCGATCAGTTACCTGCGCGACTGGCGGCTCTATCTCGCGAGCGTCGAACTGAGCGGCTCGACGAAATCGATCGCCCGGATTGCCGAGGAAGCGGGATATGGGACCGAGGCCGCTTTCAGCCGCGCATTTGCACGCAGCTTCGGCTCACCGCCCGGCGCCTGGCGCAAGACGGCGAGCGGAATGGACACCCGGCACCCCCCGAGCTAACCCGGCGCCGGAATGGCGCGCTGGTTGTAGAGCATCTTGCGGATGCGCGCCTGTTCTTCCGGGGGCAATTTCGCGGTATCGATTGACAAGTCCTTGCCGACCGCCATGCCGCGGATCACCGCCGGACGCTTGCCGATCTCCTCGAACCAGCGCCTGAAATGTTTGAACTCGTTGATGTCCTGGCCCTGGCCCTGCCAGTTGACGGTCCATGGATATGCGATCATGTCGGCGATCGTGTATTCATCACCCGCCAGATAGGGCCGGTCATAGAGCCGGTTGTTCAGCACGCCATAGAGACGGTGGGCCTCGTCGGTGAAGCGCCGGATCGCATAGGACTGATCCCCCTCGCGACCCTCGAGCCTGCGAAAATGTCCGCATTCGCCGAGCTTGGGTCCCTGATTGGCCATCTGCCACATGATCCACTGTGTCACTTCATACTTTCCGCGCAGATCCTGTGGCCAGAAGCGGCCTTCCTTTTCGGCGAGATACATCATGATCGCACCGGATTCGAAAACGCTGATCGGCGCACCGCCGCCCTTCGGCGCATGATCGACGATGACCGGCATGCGGTGATTGGGATTGAGCTTGAGGAAGGCTTTCTCGAACTGGTCGCCACGCCCGATATTGACCGGGACTATCCGGTATTCGATGCACAGTTCCTCAAGCAGGATGGTCACCTTCTTGCCATTGGGGGTCGGCCAGAAATGGACGTCGATCATGTCGTTGGCCCTTGCTGCATGTCATTCGCCGCTAAATAGTAAGTAGCCTTGGTACGGTTTAGTGCAAGGCCGATTTCGCAGCCAATCCTGCCGGCAACCATTGCCAGCCGAGTCAAAGCTGCTAACATGCTAGTTCGGTCCGGATACAACCGGCCGCTTGTCACGCGACCATATGGGAGGATTCAGATGCTCAAGAGGACATTCGCCTGCGCCGTTGCGGCCGCCGCACTCTTCGCCGCCAGCCACGCCATCGCCGATACAAAAGACAAGAAGATCGCGCTTTCGAACAACTACGCGGGAAACTCCTGGCGCCAGGCCATGCTCAGAAGCTGGGATAAGGTCACGAAACCCGCGGTTGAAGCCGGCATTGTTGCCGCCGCCGACCCCTTCACCACCGCCGAAAACCAGGTGACCGAACAGGCCGCTCAGATTCAGAACCTGGTTCTGCAGGGCTACAACGCGATTGTTCTC
>JAEUMG010000246.1 GCA_016793355.1 Hyphomicrobiales bacterium | reverse complement strand
GCCTCGCATGACCAGCAATGCGTACTATGTACTGTCGGCTGCGTCACCTGTGCGTCGATGGCGCCGGGGGGCGCGGTTGCCACGCTCAGGCCGGCGCCGCGGGGCGGCCCTTTCATCGTCACTCCCATCGCCGCTGGCGAGCCACATCGGTTCCTGTGGCGCCATGGATCGCCGCCGCGCGGACCGCCTCTCACCCTCATCGTCTGATCGATCTCCGCCGCCGCGCGCACCCCGCCCGGCGAATACTGGCGTCTGATGACGAGGGAATCCCATGTCTTCCATATCCGTTGAACTGCAGCGCGATCCCGCTGCCAGTTCGAGACTCTATCGCGCGATCTGGCGCTGGCACTTCTATGCCGGCCTCTTTGTCGCGCCTTTCCTGCTGATGCTGGCCATTACCGGACTCATCATGGTTTATGGCAATTCGGTCGAGACCTTTCTCGGCAAGAAATACTACGTCACTTCGGGCGGCGAGCGCGCCAGCCTCGTCGACCAGGCGAAGGCAGCCCGGGACGCAATCCCCGGCAGCACGGTGACGATGCTGGTCGTTCCGCCGGTCGCCGAGCGGGCCAGTGTCTTCGTGGTGTCCGCCAACGACCTGGCGCATGTCGTGGCCGTCGATCCCCATGGCGCCAAGGTGCTCGGCACCATCGTGAAGGACGACACCTGGTTCTACTGGGCCGACAAGATCCATGGCAGCTTCTTCATGGGCACGTTCGGCGACCGCTTGATCGAGATCGCTGCCGGCCTCGGCATCGTCATGGTCCTCACCGGGCTTTATCTGTGGTGGCCCCGCAATGGCGGCTTTTTCGCAGCCTTTGTCCCAGACCTCACGCTGCAGGGCCGCGCTCTGTGGAAAGAACTCCACGCGACACTGGGCGTCTGGATCTCGATCATCCTTCTTTTCTTTTTCATTTCCGGGCTGACCTGGGCGGGGGTGTGGGGTGAGAAGATGATCCAGGCCTGGAGCACCTTTCCGGCCGAGAAGTGGGACAACGTCCCGCTCTCCGACGAGACCCATGCCAGCATGAATCACGGCGCGCTGAAGGAAGTCCCCTGGGCGCTCGAACAGACGAAGATGCCGGAATCGGGATCCGATGCCGGGGCGTCCGGACTGCCCGAAGGCATGCCCGTCACGCTGGACACTGTCGCGGCCTATGCTCGTTCAATCGGCTTCGACGAGCAGTTCCGCATCAACCTGCCGGCGGATGAGAAAGGCGTCTACACGATCTCAGCCGATTCCATGGATGCCGACACGACCGATCCGATGGGCGATCGTACCGTCCATATCGATCAGTATACCGGCAAAGTCCTCGCCGATGTCCGCTTTGCCGATTACAGCTTGCCCGGCAAGGCGATGGCCGTCGGCATCGCCTTGCACGAGGCGACGATGGGCTGGTGGAATACGCTGCTCAACACGCTCTTCTGCCTGTCGGTGATTTTCGTCACCGTTTCGGGCCTCGTGATGTGGTGGAAGCGCCGCCCGGTCGGATCGCTTGGGGCGCCGCGCTACCCGCGCGACTACCGCGTGCCGCGCTTCATCCTCGGCGCGGGGATAGTGGTAGCCGTGCTCTTCCCGCTGACCGGCCTCGCCATCATCGCCTTTGCCATCATCGATTTCCTTTTGCCGAAACGGCTCAAGGAAGTCGGCTTCCAGAACGCTTGAAACGGAGAAACATCATGCGTCTCGTCAAGGAATTCGCCATTGCCACAGCACTTACCATCGCCGCCGGCCTGTCCATCGCCTCGGGCCACGCCCATGAGGTGAAGATCGGTGATCTTGAGATCATACACCCTTGGTCGCGCCAGCCTCTGCCGGCGGCCAGGGTCGGCGCCGGCTTCTTCGTCATCGCCAATGAGGGCAAGACCGACGATCGCCTGATCAAGGCCACCGCCGCCATCAGCGACAATGTCCAGATTCACGAAATGGCGATGGAGGACGGTGTCATGAAGATGAAGGAACTGACCGGGGGCCTCGTCATTCCGGCCGGCAGCACCGTCGAATTGAAGCCGGGTTCCTACCACATCATGTTCATGGATCTGAAGGAACGGCCCGTCGAAGGCACCGCCTTCGAAGGCACGCTCACCTTCGAGAAGGCGGGGACGGTGAGCGTCACCTATGAGGTCGAAGCTCCCGATGCCGGTATGAATTGAGGTCGACGTGATACGCAAATCGCGACTGGTCTTCGGTTCGGTCACACTGGGGGTGGCGGCGGTGCTCGCCGCCATCCTCCTCATCAGCCACGTCTGGCGTGAGAATCCCTTGCCGGCAATGGCTCTCGGCGGCCCGTTCAGGCTCGCCTCCGCCAATGGCGGCATCGTCGACAGCGAGCAGCTGCGCGGCCATCCCTATGGTGTCTTTTTCGGCTTCACCCATTGCCCCGAAGTCTGCCCGACCACGCTTTACGAGATGAGCCAGACGCTCGGCGAGCTCGGAGATCAGGCCAAGGACTTCCGCCTGTTCATGATCACCGTTGATCCCGAGCGCGACACGGCCGCACTCCTCAAGGAATATGTCGGCAATTTCGATCCCCGCATGGAGGGCCTGGTGCCCACGCCCGAGGAGCTGAAGGCGGTCGCCAAATCCTTCCGCGCCTATTACGACAAGCAGCCGACCAGCGATGGCTCCTACACCATGAACCACACCGCCATGGTCTATCTCATGGATCGCGACGGCCGCTTCGTCACGGTCATTCCCTATGGCGACACGCCGGAAGGCCGGCTCGAGAAGGTGCGCAGGCTGCTCGGGCAGGGTTGAAGCCTTGCCTTGGCGGCTGCGCCCGCGCCACTATTGCGCAGTGATTCTGGCACCCTGCGACGGAGCGCGCCCATGCCCAGTCCCTTTACCGCCGGCACCCTTATCTCCGCCGGCACGATCCGCAGCACACCCGTCTACAATACCGGCGGTGAAGCGCTCGGCAGCATAGACGATCTGATGGTCGATACCGAAACCGGCCGCATTGCCTATGCGCTGATGTCTTTTGGCGGCTTTCTCGGTATTGGCGAGCGCATCCATCCCTTGCCCTGGGCGGTGCTCAATTATGACAGGGAACGGCAGGGCTATGTCGTGCCTCTGACCAGGGCGGCCCTGATCGATGCGCCGAACTATGGTCGCGAGGATGCACCGCGCTGGGGTGAGCGCGCCTATGAGGAGCGTATCCACGACTATTACAAGACCGATCGCTACTGGATAGACCCGATGCCATGAGCATCGGAATAATCCGCTTACGGATCATACCCCTCTCCCGCAAGGGGAGTGGGGAAGGGTTTTTCTGCTATCCCACCAGCGCCAGCGTATGCCGCGCGATCATCAGTTCTTCATTGGTGGGAATGACATAGGCCTTGACGTGCGATTGCGGTGTCGAAATTTCGGTCTTGCCGCGCTCATTGGGGTCCGCATCGAACTCGAGCCCGATCCATCTGAGTTTTGCCGCGATCATCGCCCGGACCTGAGGCGAGTTCTCGCCGACGCCGGCGGTGAACACGAAGCCGTCGAGACCCTCGAGTGCCGCGGCTAGCAGGCCCGCCTGCAAGGCCGCGCGGTGGACGAAATGCTCGACCGCAAATCGCGCGTGGTGGTCGTCGCTCGCCAGCAGATCGCGCATGTCGGCGCTGATGCCCGAAAGTCCCTTGAGCCCGCTGTCGCGATAGAGCAGCTTGCTCACCTCATCCGCGCTCATGCCCTTCTGGCCCACGAGATAGAGAACCACACCCGGATCGAGCTGGCCGGGCCGCGTGCCCATCACCAGCCCGTCGAGCGCAGTGAAGCCCATGGTGCTCTCGATACTCCTGCCGTTCTTCACTGCGCACATCGAAACGCCGCTGCCCAGATGTGCGATGATGACGCGGCCCTTGGCGACGGACGGAGCAATCTCGCCAAGCCGCTGCGCGACATACTCATAGGAGAGCCCGTGAAACCCGTAGCGCCGTACCCCCTCGTCATAGAAGCTGAGCGGCAGCGCATAGATATCCGCCTGGCGCGGATGGCTGCGATGGAAGGCGGTGTCGAAGCAGGCGACCTGCGGCAGGCCGGGATGGTGCTCCATCACGAGGCGTATGGGTGCCAGGTTGTTGGGCTGGTGCAAGGGGGCAAGATCCTCGAAGCGCGAGAGCCGCTCGAGAGTGCTCTTGTCGACCAGCACCGGTTTCGAGAAGTCCGGACCGCCATGGACGACGCGATGCCCGACCGCGACCAGCTTGAATCCCGATAGGGACTGGAGCCACGACATGACGGTCGTGATCGCCGCCGGCAGGTCGTGAATCTCGGCCAGGCTATAGCTCTTGTCGACCGATGGTTCGCCCTCCACGGCCGCCTTCAGTTCTGGCCGTGCGCCGATGCCTTCCAGTTGCCCGCGCACCCGCCGTGAGAGCGTGCCATTGTCGATCCCGAAAATCTGGAACTTTAAGCTCGAAGAGCCCGCATTGATGACGAGGATTGCGTCCATTGGCGTCATGAGGCGACGGGGGTGCTCCGGCGCCGTACCGCGGCATAGAGCGAGGCAACCGCGCAGGAGGCCATCCGCGAGCGGACCGAATCGGCGCGCGACGTCAGCACGATCGGCACGCGTGCCCCAAGCACGATACCGGCCGCGTCCGCATGGGCGAGGAAGGTGAGGTTCTTGGCCAGCATGTTGCCGGCTTCCATATCGGGCACGACGAGGATCTGCGCATGCCCCGCGACCGGCGAAGTGATTCCCTTGATGCGCGCCGCTTCCGGATCGATGGCGTTGTCAAAGGCGAGCGGTCCCTCCAGCAACCCGCCGGAGATCTGCCCGCGATCTGCCATTTTGCACAAGGCCGCGGCATCGATGGTCGAGGGGATCTTGGTTGTCACGGTCTCGACCGCCGAAAGGATTGCGACGCGCGGCACGCCGAGCCCAATCGCCACCCACAGGTCGATCGCGTTCTGGACGATGTCGCGCTTGGCATCGAGATCGGGGAAGATATTGATCGCGGCATCGGTAATGAACAGCGTGTCGGCATGGCCTGGCACATCCATCACGAACACATGGCTGATGCGCCGCGCTGTGCGAAGTCCGGTCGATGAAGACGCCACCTCATGCATGAGCTCGTCGGTATGGAGGCTGCCCTTCATCAGGAGTTCGCCCTTGCCCTCGCGGATCAGTTCCACGGCACGCGCCGCCGCCGCATGGCTGTGCGGAGCATCGATGATTGGCAACCGGCTGATTTGCAGATCGAGTGTGGCCGCGATCGCGCGGATCTTGGCTTCCGGTCCCACCAGTATCGGCTCGATCAGCTCGGCTTCCGCAGCCTCGATCGCGCCTCGCAATGATGTCTCGTCGCAGGGATGCGCCACGATTGTGGGAACGGGCGGTTGCTCGCGCGCTGCCGCGATCAGCCGGTCATATTTGGAGAGCGGTGGCGAAACTGGATTTGCCTGCACCAAGCTCGAACCTCGCGATCTGCTGGCCCGCCTGTGCCGCAGTTGTGGGATGGGTGCAAGTCGGTGACGGTATTTTGCGACCGGAGATACGCAAGGGATTACGAGAGCAATCAAAAATAGCAACGTTCTGTCGTTCTGCAGAACGACGAAATGAACTGTCGTTCAATATTTTCGGACACCTCGAGATGGACAGATCGTTGTTCGTAAAAAGCGCGATTCTGGCCACCAGGAACGCAGTTTTCGATGCTTTTTGGCGCGTTGGCAGACGCCATTTTGCACGCTAGCCTGTCGCGGTCATATCCGGGAAATTTCCATGAACATCCATCCTAGGCGCGACGCCGCCTTGTCCGAGGCGGTCGAACGCTACATCGCGAAACGTCCGAAAACCTTGGAATTACATGGCCGTGCGAAAGAGGTGATGCCCGGCGGGAACACCCGCACGGTGCTCTACCACCCGCCCTTTCCGGTCCGCGTCGAGACCGCCGAAGGTGCCCGCATCACCGATGTCGACGGCAACCAGTATATTGATTTTCTTGGCGAATATTCAGCCGGCATCTATGGCCATTCGCATCCGCGAATAAAGCAGGCAATGGCCGAGGCGCTCGAAACCGGGCTCAACATCGGGGCTCATCATCATCGCGAAGTCGCCTTCGCAGAGACCGTTTCCAGGCGATTCAATCTCGATCTCGTCCGCTTCTGCAATTCCGGCACCGAAGCCAACATGATGGCGCTGGCAGCCGCGCGCTGCTTCACAAAACGTAAGAAAATCATGGCCTTCCACGGAGGCTACCATGGCGGCACGCTCTATTTCACGCACGGCGCCAGCCCGGTGAACGCGCCCTATGATGTCGTTCTGGCCCCCTTCAATGATTGCGAGGGAACGCGCCAAATCCTTGAAAAGGAAGCCGATTTGGCCGCCGTGATCATCGAGCCGATGCAGGGCGGGGGAGGATGCATCCCGGCCGGCCGCGAATTCCTCGCAAAACTTCGGGAAGAGACCAGGAACCGCGGAATTCTTCTGATATTTGATGAGGTTATGACCTCCAGGCTGGGTCCTAACGGTCTCTCCGCCATCCTCGGCATCGAGCCGGATCTGAAAACGCTAGGTAAGTATATCGGCGGCGGCATGTCCTTCGGCGCTTTCGGCGGCCGCCGTGACATAATGATTCAGTTCGATCCTTCGCGCCCCGACGCGCTGCCGCATGCCGGCACCTTCAACAATAACACGCTCACCATGACGGTCGGCCAGGTTGCCATGACCGAGGTCTTCACCCCCGAGGCCTGCGTCGAGCTCAATGCACGCGGCGACAAATTACGGAACGATATCAATGACCTGTTCATGCGCTATCAAGCGCCGATGAAGGCGACAGGGCTGGGGTCGATGATCGCCATCCACCCGGTCGGCGGCAAAATCAGGAGTGTAGAAGACGCCGATCAAGCCGATGCCCGTCTGCGCCAGCTCCTCTATCTCGATCTTCTCGAGCAGGGAATCTACATAGCGGATCGCGGCTTTATCGCGTTGTCTCTGATGGTTAGCGACGAAGACTGCAGCAAGCTCTTAGCCGCGATGGAGCGGTTTGTCGACGGTCGCAAGGACGAACTCAGCTTGAGCGACGCCTAGATTGGCTTTGCGGGCGGCCTTCGGCTAGGCTTTCCCCAAAATGGGGGAAGTCATGCTTCAGAAGACATCCAATCGGTTTAACGCTCAGGATCTTTGGCAAAAGGATCACGACCACTTCCTCCATCCCTATACCCATTTTGACAGTTTCAAGAAGGAAGGCTCGCTCGTTCTTGCGGAGGGCGAGGGCTGCTACGTGACCGACGTCAGCGGCAAGCGCTATTTCGACGGCATCGCCGGCATGTGGTGCGTCAATGTCGGCTATGGCCGCAGGGAAATTGCTGAAGTCATGGCGGAACAGGCGCTTACGCTCTGCTACACGACCACTTTCGTCGATGTCAGCAACGCGCCCGCCGCCGAACTCGCGTCAAAGCTTGCGGAACTGGCGCCCGGATCGCTCAATCACGTGGCCTTTGCAACCTCCGGCTCTTGTGCGGTCGATACCGCCATTAGACTTGCGCACTACTACCAGTCGCGCCGCGGAGAACCCGACCGCCGTTTCATCATTTCGCGGAAAAATTCTTATCACGGCTCAACTTATCTCGGCATGAGCGTCGGCCGCCGCGACGGCGATCAGTCGCCGCATTTCAGATACGTCCCGGACCTCGTTCATCACCTATCGGCGCCCTATCCCTATCGCCGGCCGGAAGGCATGTCGCTCGAAGCCTTCAGCGACTTCCTGGTCGAAGAATTCCGCGCCAAGATCGAGGAGCTGGGGGCGGAGAACATCGCCGCCTTCATTGCGGAGCCGGCCCAGGCCTCCGGCGGGGTGACCATCCCGCCGCCACGCTATCTCGAACGCATGCGCGACCTGTGTACGAAGAACGGTATTCTTTTCATCGCCGACGAGATCGTGACCGCCTTCGGCCGGCTCGGGCATTTCTTTGCCTCGAAGGACGAATTCGGCATCATTCCCGACATCATTGTAGCCGCCAAGGGTCTGACATCGGGCTACATTCCGCTCTCGGCAACAATCTATTCGGACGAGATTCATGAGGTGATCTCGGCGCCCGACCCGGATGCCTGGTTCACCCATGGCTACACCTATTCCGGCCATCCCGTCGCTTGTGCAGTCGGCGTGAAGAACATCGAGATCATCGAGCGCGAGGACCTCTGCGCCAATGCCGCCAAGGTCGGCGATTATCTTGAGAAGCGGCTGGCCACCCTCGCCGATCTGCCGATCGTCGGCGATGTGCGCGGCCGACGCCTGATGATGTGCCTCGAATATGTGAAGGACAAGAGGACGCGCGAGAAGCTGTCCGACGAGGTCAACATTTCGAAGCGAATTTCAAACGAGTGCGAAGCCAATGGCCTTCTCGTCCGTCCGCTAGGCCATCTCGACATCCTGTCGCCGCCGCTGACCATGACGATGGCGGAAGTCGATTTCATCGTTGAAACGCTCGGCAAGGCGATCCGCAAGGCAACGGACGAATTGAGTCGTGAAGGCGCTTTGTAAGCTCACGCAGGTAATCCTCTAAGGCTCAATAGAAACACGTCTTCGGGACCGTCGATATCGTCGATCTGGGTGCCGATCTTGCGAAAGCCGAAGCGGCTCGCGAGCCGCAGCGAGGGAACATTGTCGGGCGCTATCGACAGCACGGCATGATCGGCGCCATTCTCCGAGGCGAAGCGCAGCATCGCTGCAAGAGCCTCGCCAGCGATCCCGCGCCGACGCCAGGGCTCGAAGATCGTGTAGCCGATCTCAGCCATGTTTGTGGCCTCCGAGAATTCAGGATGCTGTGCAGGTTGTGCGTGAAAATTCACATACCCCACCACCTCGTTCGTCTCGCGCAGGATGACAGCGCGGATCGACCAGGGCAGGTAAGTCTGGCCTTTCTCCAATTGTTTCAATCTCATGGCAGCGAGGGGCCCAACGTCGGCCCAATCGGCCGGTACGGGGCAACCAAGCAGGCGCCCGACTTCGCCGATAGCCCCTCTGGCTGTCGCGGTAAGGGTCTCGATCGGCAGAAGCCGCATGCAGAGCCGCTCGGTGGCGATTTCCCCGGCGGGTGTCATGTTCGGGCGAGCGCCCGGCGCAGCTCGGCAGAGAGATTGCCCCGCCGCCTGGCTTCAACCTGATCGAGCTTCAGCCAGCGCGCCATGTGCCGAAGCTCCGATGCGAGCGCCTCGGCCGTCTCGCCGAGATCGGCGCCAGTTTCGAGATGTGCCGCATTGGCGCGCAGCACCGAAGCCGGCCGGTCCGCCTTGAGGCAGATGCGCGCCGCAATGCGATCGCCAAGCACGAAGGGCAGCACATAATAGCCATAAATGCGTTTCGGCTCGGGCGTGTAGATTTCGATCCTGTAGCGGAAATCGAAAAGCCGCTCGGTGCGAGCGCGATCCCAGACGATCGGATCGAAGGGTGTCACCAGAGCCTGTGCGGCTGACCTGCGCGGGACCGCCGCATCCTTGTGAATATAGGCAGGCTGATCCCAGCCTTCGACCATGACCTGCGACAGCGTTCCTTCCGCGACCATTTCGGCAATGGCCGGCGAGACTTGCGCGATCAGCAGGCGGAAATAATCGGCAATGTCCGCCTTGGTGCCGATCCCGAGGGCGCGAATGGAGAGTTCGGTGAGGCTTCTGATTGCGTCATGCTCGGACGGCGCCGGCCGATTGAGAATGTCAGGCGGAATGACGCGCTCCGGGATATCGTAAAGCCGCTCAAAGCCGCGCCGGGTCGCCGCCGTTACCTCCCCGGTATCGAAGAGATACTCGAGCGCGTATTTGCCCTTGCCCCAGCCCCACCAGTTTCCGGTTCGCTCGCCCGGATCGGGGAGGTCGGCAACCGTCACCGGACCGTTCTTGCGGACATGCGCGAGGACTTCGTCGACATAGGCTTTCTGCTCGGTCGCGAAGCGGGCCAGTGCGCCATAGGTCCCGGCTCCCGCCCGCGCACGCTCCATGCGCCAGCGCAGCAGAGGATAGTATTCGAGGGGCACGAAACTTGCCTGATGCGCCCAATACTCGAAGAACCGTCGCTTCCTCCGGCTGGATGTCCGGCTGTCCAGCGTGTCCTGCTCATAGGAACCGACCCGTGAGAATACCGGCAGATAGTGTGAGCGCACCAGCACATTGACGCTGTCGATTTGCAGCACATTCATGCGCGCCACAGCGCCATTGATGCGCGTCCAGTTGGCCGTTCCGTTGCGGCTGGGGACGTTCAAGCCTTGTGCGGCAAGTGCAATTCTGCGTGCCTGGTGAATCGACAGCTGTTCCGGCCTTCGATGACTCACTGCGAGAGCTTCTTCCGCATGTCGATGTGGAGATCATCGAAACCAAAAGCACGATAAACATCATGGGCGCGCCGGTTCCCGGCCAGCACCTTGATCCGCAACTCCGCACGGCCGGCGCGTCGCGCATAATCTTCGCAGGCATCGAGAAGCTGCCGGGCTATGCCGCGCCCGCGCGCGGCCGCGGTCACGACGAGGTCGCCGACATAAGCACAAGTGTAGGGGACTTCGTCCCGTCTGCCGTCCTCTTCGACCTTGGTGAAGATGCTGGCATAGCCGACGGCCTGGCCGGAATCCCAGGCGATCAGGATGGTTCCGTCCTCTTTTCGGGAATATTCCTCGAGGAGGTCGTAATACCAGGGACCGATCTCGTCGGCAGGCTTCATCAATTCATAGAGCTCCGCTTCGAATCCCTGCAATTCGCGCGCAAGGCTGAGGAAGGCTTCATGATCTGAGCTGGTATATGGCTTGATCTCGATCATGGCCGGCCAAACTGACGAGGTCGGCATGCGAAATCAAGCGCTGGACAATCAGCCGGGCCAATGCCAGTTTGCCGCCGATGACCCTGCTTCGGCTCGCATCTCTGGTGCTTTGTCTCGCGATTCTCGGCGGCTGCGCCTGCGCGCCCGGCACCACGACTGCGCGCAAGGCGCCGAGCGTCGAACAGACCTTCGGCGC
>JAEUMG010000241.1 GCA_016793355.1 Hyphomicrobiales bacterium | reverse complement strand
AAGTTGATGATGCCGACCGAAAGCCCGGCCGCCTTGGCGACGTCGGCCACGGTGAGCGAGGCATAGCCCCGCTGCGCCAGGACCCGGATGGTGGCGTCGATCAGTTGCTGGCGGCGGACATCCTTGGACGCCTTGCGTCCCTGCGACTGCTGCGTCGCTTCGAGCGAAGCCATGGCTATGCGGGTTTGCGCCCCCTTACATGGGTTGGGCAATGTTCGCCGCTGTCGAGGACGACGATCATCTTGGTCCAGATATCGATATTGTGGTCGACGAAATCCTTGCCGAGGCGCTCGACCGAATTCGCATAGAGCGGCCCCGACATAGCGGCGAGCTCCTGCCGCGCCGTCTGCCGGTACCAGTCATTACGGCTGTTGATCGTGATGTCGGCAAAGCCCGCCTCTTCCATCGCGTCGCGGTAGCGCGCCGGCGAGGCCATGCCGAAATCGAGCCCTTCGGCGAGAATGTAGTCGCGCATGTCCGGCGACGGCGGACCGTCATGACCGATCAGCCAGTCGGAGGCGGTGAACCAGCCGCCGGGTTTCAGCACCCGGTAAACGTCCTTCATCAGGGCATGCTTGTCGGCAATATGGACGATCGCATCCTTGCTGAAGACAATGTCGAAACTTTCAGGCTGAAAGGGCAGGGGACCCGGTTCGACCTTGATGAACTTCACCCGGTCTTCAAGGCCCTTGGCCCTGGCGCGCTGCCTGGCCGTTGCGAGCACCGTCTCCTCGACATCGATGCCGGTGACGGACTTCGCGCCGCATGTCCGGACGAGATAAAAATCAGCCCCGCCGACCCCGCAGCCGAAATCGAGTACCGATTTGCCGGCAAGATCGATGCCGGCCACGACGCGGCCGACTTCATCGGCACCGCCCGGCGACAGCCAGCCTTCGCCCCAGACGGTTTCCAGCATGCCGATCATCTGGCCCGTATAGAGTTCGCCGCTCCCGTGGTCCGCCGACATTCTCATACTCCGTCCCCGGCCGGTTTTCCGGCGGGGGCGCTATACAATGTGAAAATTGAACCGGAGTTCAAGACCCCAATACGGCGTTTTGCGGCGAATTCCGGCTTTAATTGGGCTTCGAATGCCGCATCCAGCCGGCGAAGCGCTCCATCGCCTCGGCGAGCTTGCCGGGATCGCGCAGGAAACACAGGCGCAGGAAGCCCTCGCCGCCGGGCCCGAAGGTAGCCCCCGGCGCGAAACCGACGCCCGCCTCGTCGATGATCCGCAAGGTGGTGGCGAGCGAATCCGTCATCCCCTCGACCGCGAAGAAGAGGTAGAAGGCCCCGGGCGGCGGCTCGAAGCGGATGCCCTCGATCTCGCCAAGCCTGGCGCAGACGAGATCGCGATTGGCGCGCGCCTTGGCGACCTGCCCGGCGACGAAATCCTCGCCATGATCGAGGGCCGCCGCACAGCCCACTTGCAGAAACGCCGCCGTGCCGCTGGTGTTGTACTGGATGATCCGCTCGATCGGCGGGCCCAGTGCCTTCGGCGCCTGCAGCCAGCCGACGCGCCAGCCGGTCATCGCCCAGTTCTTGGAGAAGGTATTGGCGAGAAGCAGCCGCTCCTCGGTGTCGCAGATGTCGAGGAAGGACGGCGCGCGCGCCCCTTCGCCGCCACTGTAATAGAACCGCGCATAGACCTCGTCGCCGACGATCCACAGACCCCGCTTGCGGCACTCGTCGCGCACCGCAACAAGCTCATCGAGGCTCGCCGTCCAACCCACCGGATTGGACGGCGAGTTGATCACGATCGCCTTCGTCTTCGGCGTGATCGCGTCGAACAGCCGGTCAAGGTCAAGCCGCCATCTGCCATTTTCGAATTCCATCGGCACTTCGCGGGGCCGCGAGCCCTGCAATCGCATCGGCCCGGCATAATTGGGCCAGGCCGGGGTCGGCAGGATGATCTCGTCATCTTCTCCGGCGATCATCTGGATGACGGTCTGGATTGCCTGCATGCCGCCGCCGGTGACATAGAAATTTTCCGGCGAGAACGCGCGGCCGTAATGGCGGGTGTGATAGCGCGCCAGGGCCTCGCGCAAGGGCGGAATGCCGCGCTGCCAAGTATAGAACGTGTCGCCTCTGAGCAGGCTGTCGATCGCCGGCCGGCAGAAGGCGTCAGGCGTCGGCACGTTACCTTCACCGGCCCACAGCGGGATCACTTCGGGCCGCCCGAGTCCGCGATTGACCGCTACGATGATCCCGGAATCGGGTTCCTCGCGCGCTTGCCTGGTGATCGATCGCAGTAGGTCCTGGGGATTCACGGCTGGTCCTCTTGGCGCAATACAAAACCCGGATGCCGGAGCATCCGGGTCGGCTAGCCCATAGACCCAACGCTACTTGTTCTTCAACAGGTCGCGGATTTCCGTCAGGAGCTTCTCGGTGGGGGTCGGGGCGGGTGGCGCTGCCGGTTCCTCGCGCCGCATCGTGTTGGAGGCCTTGACCAGCATGAACAGGATCCAGGCGATGATCAGGAAGTTGATCAATACGGTAATGAAACTGCCATAGGCGAAGACCGCACCTTGCTCCCTGGCCGCGGCCAGGTTCGTCGCCGTCACGTTCGACGACAGCCCAAGGAAGTAATTGCTGAAATCGAGGCCGCCGAAGATCGCCCCGATGATCGGCATGATGAGGTCATCGACGATCGAAGTGACGATCTTGCTGAAGGCAAGGCCGATGATCACGCCGATGGCGAGATCGAACGCATTGCCCTTGAACGCAAATGTCTTGAATTCCTTCCACATGCCGTGATCTCTCCCCTCTGGTCCGGCCGCCCTTCCCCGGCCGCGGCCGCTTCGAATTCTTACATCAGGCCTTGCAAGAGAAAAAGCCGGGATTCAATTCCGAGTTGAACCTTTTGCTACTGGACCTGGGCGCCGCCGGGGTGAATCATGCCCCGGCCATGCTCGAAAGCTGGACTGTCCTGTTCGCGGGCCTGTTCTATGTCGGCCTGCTCTTTCTCGTCGCGACCTGGGGCGATCGCCTCGCCAAGCGCCGCGCGAGCGGGGTTTGGGGGCCGTTGACCTACGCCCTGTCGCTCGGCGTCTATTGCACCTCCTGGACCTATTTCGGCAGCGTCGGCCTTGCTTCCCGTTCGGGCTTCGACTTCCTGCCGATCTACCTTGGGCCGATTCTTGTTTTTGCCTTCGGCCGCCCCCTCCTGCAGCGCATCGTCGATCTGGCCAAACGGCAGAATATCACTTCGATCGCGGATCTTATTGCCGCGCGCTACGGCAAGAGCGAAGCGCTTGGCGCCCTG
>JAEUMG010000139.1 GCA_016793355.1 Hyphomicrobiales bacterium | reverse complement strand
ATAATTCGGATAGATGCCGACAATGTCGAGCTTGTTCACGTCCTTGAATGTGACCGTGCCGAGCGACGACAATTCGCCGCCGAAAACGAGATGCAGCAATTGCTTGTCCGGCTTGTCCTTGGTGCTCATGTGGCCCTCAATCTATCGACAATATCCTGATGCAGTCGCGGCGGCGCGGCAATGAGTCCGGCCTGCCGCGTCTCGCGGCGGTTGAAGAGAAATGGCGCCCCGTCCGCCGT
This sequence comes from Hyphomicrobiales bacterium, assembly GCA_016793355.1. Classification (GTDB taxonomy): domain Bacteria; phylum Pseudomonadota; class Alphaproteobacteria; order Rhizobiales; family Aestuariivirgaceae; genus JAEUMG01. The sequence continues at coordinate 2,124 of JAEUMG010000139.1, read as the reverse complement.
GCTCACCCGCCCGCCGGCCTCGCGCACCATGAGATCGCCCGGCGCCAGATCCCAGTCATGTTTGGGCGTCGTGGCAACCGCGGCATCCGATTGGCCCTCGGCGATACGGCACAGTCTGAGGCTCAAGGCGAGCCGCGGCCCGGTTCCGCCCGCCTTGCCGAGACGAGCGAGCACGCTGCGGGTGGCAACAATATTCGCCTCCGCAAGCCGCCGCCCGTCGCGAACCGTCAGGCGCTGCCGGTTGCGATAGGCGCCCTCGCCATGCCTTGCGATGAAGACTTCATCGCGCGCCGGACAGGACACGATCGCCAGGATCGGCCTGCCGTCTTCGAGAAGGGCAAGCGCGATGCACCAGTCCTTGCCGCCGGCAATGAAGTCGCGCGTGCCGTCGATCGGATCGGCGATCCACACGCGCCGCCTGGCAAGTCGTGCGGGATCGTCCGGCGTTTCCTCCGAAAGCCAGCCATAATCGGGCCTCTCCCTGCCGAGCGTGTCGTGGAGGAGCTGGTTGACCGCGATGTCGCCCTCGCTCACCGGCGAGCCGTCGGACTTGTCCCAGGAGAGCGGCCCGCGTTGCCAGTGCTCAAGCGCCAGGGTGCCCGCTTGCGCGACGGCACGGCACGCGATCTCGAGATCGTCTGCGATATCGGCAATCACCTCAGGCGCCTGCAATGGTAAGCCCCTCCACGCGGCAGGTCGGCGCGTTGCTGGTGGTGCGGAATTCGAGATCATTGGCGGCGGTGAGATTGGCGAAGATCGTCGGCAGGTCGCCGGCAATGGTGATCTCGCTCACCGGAAACGTGATTTCGCCATTCTCGATCCAGAAGCCCGAGGCCCCGCGGCTGTAGTCGCCGGTCACGATATTGGCGCCGCTGCCGATCAGTTCGGTGACATAGAGGCCGCGCGTGATGTCGCGCATGAGTTCCAGTGGCGTGAGCGCGCCCGGCGCGATGTGGAGATTGCTTGCTGCGGGCCCTGGCGGTCCCGATAGCCCGCGCGAGGCGTTGCCGGTTGCGGGCAGGCCGAGCTGGCGCGCCGCATGAAGGTCGAGGAACCAGCCGGTAAGGATGCCTTGATCGACGATCGTGCGGCGGGCACCGGGGAGGCCCTCGGCATCGAAGGGACGCGATGCAAGCCCGCGCCGGCGGAACGGATCGTCGATGATCGAAATCGATGACGGGAAAATCTGTTGCCCGAGCTTGTCGCGCAGGAAACTGGTCTTGCGCGCGATTGCAGGTCCCATCGCGGCGGCGACGAGATGGCCGGCAAGGCTTGCCGCGACGCGCCGGTCGAAGACGACCGGGACCGCCTGCGATTCGACCTTGCGGGGTTTAAGCCGGCGCACCGCACGCTCGCCGGCGGAGCGGCCGATCGCCTCGGCGCTTTTCAGATCAGCGGCGTGGACCGCGGCCGAGAAATCATAATCGCGTTCCATGGCCGTCCCTTCGCCGGCAATCGCCGAGACGCTGAAGGACGTGACGGTGCGGCCATAGGAGCCCGAAAACCCGTTGGAAGCGACAAGCGCGTGATTGCGCCGGCTGGCGCTCGCATCGGCACCGCCCGATTTGCTCACCCCCTTGACCGCGAGCGCCGCCGCCTCGGCCTCGCTTGCAAGAGCGCGCAGTTTCTCGCCGCCCGGCAATTCATCCGCGACGAGATCGAGATCGGGAAATTCCTTGGTGAGTTGATCTGATTCCGCGAGGCCCGAAAACGGATCGGGCGGTGCGGCACGCGCCATCGTCACGGCGCGTTCCGCCATGCGCTCTAGACTCTCGGGATCGAGCTTGCTGCCGGAAACGATTGCCGAGGACTTGCCGGCAAAGACGCGCAAACCGACTTCGCGGCCTTCGGCCTGTTCCAGTTGCTCGGTGGCGCCATCGCGGATTGCCACATCGATCGTGCGGCGGTCGATCGCAACGGCATCGGCATCGCTTGCGCCCAGGCGTTTGGCGCGCGCCACAAGATCGGCGGCGAGCGTCAGAAGTTCATCTTTCATCCAGTCAATCCATCAATGACGAAGCCCGCGAGGGTGAGCAGGCCGAAATATTTGTTGGAGAGGAACAGCGCGCGGCATCGTTGCGGGTCATGTATGTCGAGCCGCAGCATTTGCCATAGGCCATGTGC
>JAEUMG010000339.1 GCA_016793355.1 Hyphomicrobiales bacterium | reverse complement strand
ATCGGCGGGGCCGCGTCGCGCGCCCTGGCCGAAGCGGGCGCGACCGTGCTCGCACAATATTGGACAGGGGGACCTGAGCTGGCGGAATTCCAGGAGGCCGGCATCGCCACCCTGAAGCTCGATCTCACCGCGCCGGGAGCGGCCGAACACTTGATTCAGCATGCGATGTCGCGCATGGGCGGGCTCGATGTTCTCATCAATAATGCCGGCGGTATGATCGAACGCCGCGATCTCGTCGATTTCGACGATGCGCTTTACGATCACGTGCTGGACCTCAATGTCCGGCAGGTTTTTGCCTGCTGCCGGGCGGCTGCCCGTCTCATGCGGAAGCAGGGGCATGGCAATATCATCAATGTAACTTCGATCGCCGCCAAGGCAGGCGGCAGCGCCGGATCGTCTGTCTATGCGGGGACCAAGGGTTTTGTCTCGGCCTTCACCAAAACGATGGCAAGGGAACTGGCGGGCGACGGCATCAGGGTGAATGCCGTCTCGCCGGGCACGATCCACACAGCCTTCCATGATAGGCATTCGACGCCCGAAAAGCTGGAAGCCACGCGGCGTACCATTCCCATGCAAAGGCTGGGGGTGGCGGAGGATTGCGCCGGCACATTCGTCTATCTCGCCAGCGACAAGGCGTCGGGCTACGTCACCGGCCAGGTGATCGAGGTCAATGGCGGGCAGCTGATGGCGTAAGCCCCGCTACCAGCTTCCGGTATTCGGCATCGACAGCCAGGGTTCCTGCGGCGGCAAGGCGCGGTCCTTGTTCAGAAGTTCGATCGAAATGCCATCCGGCGTCTTGATGAAGGCCATCCGCCCGTCGCGGGGAGGGCGGTTGATGACGATCCCCTCCTTCTGAAGCCTCGCGCAATAGTCATAGATGTTGTCGACTTCGATTGCGAGGTGACCGAAATTGCGGCCGCCGGTATAGACTTCGGGATCCCAATTATAGGTCAGTTCAACCGGTGCATCCGGGCTCTCGGGGGCCGCGACGAAAACCAGCGTGTATCGTCCCTTTTCGTTCACGTGCCGGCGCTGTTCCACGAAGCCGAGCTTATTGACGAAGAAATCCAGGGACTTGTCGAGGTCGCTGACGCGGATCATGGTATGAAGATATTTCATCGATGGTCTCCCGGGGAGCGGTTTGTAGCGTGTCCGAGGTCTTAGACGAGCTGGTCCGGATGGTCCAGTCCGCGCGCCGTTGCGTGCTATTCTCTGGCGCCGGCATATCGACCGATTGCGGTGTTCCGGACTTCCGGTCGCCCAGCGGCCTTTGGAACCAGTTTCAGCCGATCCATTTCACCGATTTTCTCAAGTCGCCGGACATCCGCCTGGAGGCGTGGCGGCGCTACTTCGTCATCCATGCGGCCTTCAGCGGCGCTATCCCGGGTCCCGCCCATCGCGCGGTCAGGGAACTGGTCGACAAGGGGCGGATTCACACAATCATCACCCAGAACATCGACGACCTGCACCGTCGCTCCGGTATCGATCCAAGTCAGATCATCGAGGTGCATGGCAACGGGACCTTCGCCAGGTGCCTGAGCTGCGAAAAGCGCCACGAGCTCGACTGGGTGAGAGAGGCAATTCAACGCGAGGGCGCCGTTCCCGCCTGTTTGGAATGCGGCGGGCTGGTCAAATCGGCGACCATATCCTTCGGCCAGCCCATGCCGGATGCCGAGATGGCTGCGGCGCGGGCGGCGAGCCTCGACTGCGATCTGTTTATCGCGGTCGGGTCGTCTCTGCAGGTATATCCCGCGGCCAGCTTGCCTATCATCGCCAAGCACAATCGTGCGGGGTTGGTGATCATCAACCGCGAACCCACCTCGCTCGACAGCTTCTCCGACCTTGTGATCCATGCGGAGCTTGGCGATACCCTTGCGCAGGTGGCAGAGCGCATCGACTGATTCGTTTGCGGCGCCGGCCGTTTCAGAATTTTGATTTTGTCGAGCACAAATTCGCCCAGGGCGTGCAAATTTTCGCATTGACACCGTCTTGCTAACTCACTGCGACGTGTCGCGGTGCAGCGATTCTGCAGAAAATTTAGAGGCTTGCGATGTGAAGTGATGATGCTTCTTCGATGCAGCGTGCGAAATTGATCACAGCTTCATGTTATCCACACACCATGCAGGGTGAAGGTCTGTACAAACCGAAAAGAGTTGAGCAGATTGAATCATGGGCGGTAGGGTGAGGCAGTGCCGCTCCATGTGCAGGCGGGTAGTAAGTCATGGCGGGGAGCGAAACCCACGGGGCGAATACGGCAGGTGGGCTCGGGCAGCAGAGTCCTGAAACCCAAGTCAAAATCATCGAAGTTACCGGTTTTGTTAAGTGGTTCGATATAGCCCGCGGCTATGGGTTCATCATTCCAGACAGCGGCATGCCCGACGTATTGCTGCATCTGAGCTGCCTCAAGCGCGACGGGTTCGATGCGCCGCTCGAGGGCACCCGCATTACCTGCGAAGCGGTGGAACGCCAGAAGGGTTATCAATGTCTGCGCGTTCTGGGCGTGGATACATCGACAGCGATCCATCCGGTCGAGCGCCCGGTGCGCACGCATGTTACCGTATCCCCGTCGAGCAATTGGGTGCAAGTCAAGGTCAAGTGGTTCAACCGTGCGCGCGGCTTCGGATTTTTGAGTCAGGGTGAAGGCCATCCCGACATTTTCATCCATATGGAGACCCTGCGCAAAACGGCGATCGCCGAACTTGTTCCCGATCAGACGGTCTATGTCCGTTTTGGCAGCGGACCCAAGGGATCGATGGCCGCTGAAGTGCGTCTTTCGCTCGACCGTGGGCCTGCCCATACCAACTGATCCGCGCTCCCGTAACGCACTCATCGCCATTGTGACGGCGGCACTCTTTTTTGTTTTCGCCGCTCCGCCGGGGTGGACGGAAGACACGAAGCTTCGCGTGGAGCCCGTGACCGTCGAGGCTGAGGGCCGGAAGGAAGTGTTCAAGGCCGAGATTGCCGACACGCCCGAGCTGCGGGGGAAGGGTCTCATGTTCCGCAAGGAACTGGCTGCCGACGAGGGTATGCTGTTCGACTTTGGCGTGCCGCGACCGGTCCACATGTGGATGAAAAACACCTACATTTCCCTCGACATGATTTTTATCGGCGCGGATGGCACCGTGATCGCCATCGGCGCTGACACCGAGCCGCTTTCCGAGACCGTTGTGGGGGTGGAGGAGCCGGTGAGGGGCGTTCTGGAGGTTGTGGCCGGCACCGCTGCCCGGCTCGGACTCAAACCCGGCGACCGCGTCTACCATCGCATCTTCGGCAATGCGCCAAGCTGAACCCTTGCCGGGACAAGGGTTTTCCGTCTATGCACAGCCTCACGAAAGAGCCTCCGGGCGCAGGCGGTCACGGGGTGTAGCGCAGTCTGGTAGCGCACCTGCCTTGGGCGCAGGGGGTCGTCAGTTCGAATCTGGCCACCCCGACCACCTATCCCGTGAGGCTTTGACGCGGACTCGAAGGAGAAAATGCCGTGGTCGCACGCATTTACAGGCCGGCGCGCAGTGCCATGCAGTCGGGCAAGGGCAAGGTCGATAACTGGATTCTGGAGCTCGCCCCGGAAGTGCGCCGCACCGCCGAGCCATTGATGGGCTGGACGTCCTCCAGCAACACCGACCAGCAGGTGCGCCTGGTTTTCGATAATCGCGCCGAGGCGGAGACTTACGCCCAGCGCAACGGTATTCCCTATGAAGTCGTTGCCGACCCGGTGATCCGGATGCAGCGCAAGTCCTATTCGGACAATTTCAGATGGGGCCGGCCCGATAACTGGACTCATTGAAGATTTTGCGGCCCCGTAGCTCAGTTGGACTAGAGCAGCAGCCTTCTAAGCTGTAGGTCAGTGGTTCGAATCCACTCGGGGTCGCCATCTATTGCGGCGGGTGCGGGTCGAGAACCAGGATGCGCAGGTCGGCGCTCGGCACGAAGTCCTTCTTTCGCACTTCAAACCGCGTCGGGCTGATTTTCGTGACCCCGTCCATGCAGAAACTCACGATCGAATCCGGCTTCAGCTTGTCGACCACAAGGCGAAAATCGCCGATCGGCGTCGCCCAATTAGCGCCGGTCTTGAGGATATAGTCGACCCGCCGTTCGACAAGCAGTCCGTCGCCGACTTCCTTGAATTTCCTGGCGATCGCATTGGCGGTCCCCTTGTCGATGCAATAGCGATCCCGATAGCCGCCTTCATCGAGCGCACCGGGATAATAGAAGCCCGATCCGGTGCCGGGTGTGTATTTGTGGGAAACACGAACGGGCCTGTCCGGCGGGAAGCTCTGCATCCAGTAATAAGTCGACTTCAGGGTCCAGGAGGGAATAGGTCCGCTGCCATCGTCGTAAACGATCCCTTCCGCGGCAAGCGCCTCACGTCTTTCTGGATCGAGTGCCTGCACGGCCTTGCGCGTCGCTTCGGAGATCGGATTGAGCGGCAGCCCGGCGGACCGGATCGTCTCGGTGACATCGACGCCATAGCTCAGGGCCCGCATGTCGATCTTGGGCTCAACTGCGGCGCCGTCGATGGTGACACTGAACCCGAGAAGATTGTCGCTGTTGGTGTTCGGAATGCCTATGTCGCTTTCGATATAGGCGTCGGGCTCGATGTCCGGCATCGGAAAGGCGACGAGGAATTCCCTGGCATCTTTGGCGGTATTGCGGAATACGTAGTCGACCGTGACCTTCTCGGGTGAGATATAAAGCTCTTCCTTCTCCATGCGCACATCGAAGTTGCGTACCATGGTGAGGCCGCCGGCGCCCATTTCGGCGGTCGAGTCGTTGCCGTGCCCCGGCATAGAACTGGCGAAGAGCAGGGCGGCAACTCCGCCCATCAGCGTGATGGCATTATCGGGTCGCTTCATCGCTCGCCTCCGCTCGATCACTTCTCAAGATAGTCCCCGCATTTGGGCGCCGGGATCGTGCCCCATGGCATCAGGGGCACGGTGGACGTCGAGTTCTGCGGGCTGCCTTCGATCAGCTTGTCGGTATAGCTCAGATAGACCAGGACATTGCGCTTGGCGTCGCAGCCGCGCACGATCTGCATCTTCTTGAAGAAGAGTGAGCGGCGCTGGCGGTAGACCTCCTCACCCTGTTCGAACTTGCCTTTGAATGTGACCGGTCCGACCTGCCGGCAGGCGAGCGAGGTCTCGGAGCGCTCCTCGGCAAAGCCCGCCCATCCGGCCCAGCCGCCGATTTCCGGCACGGTGAAATGGCAGGAGACACCTTCGACCAGGGGATCGTCGATGGCATAGGTCGCAAGCTTGGCGTCGGGCGACAGCATGCGCCAAACGGTCGTCTTCTTGAAGATGAGCTCCGGATCGTCCGCCTCCTGGGCAAGTGCCGTCAAGGGGACGGCGGCTCCGAGAAACGCAGCGAATAGGGCGGCAAACAGGCGCATGGGTCGATCCTCTTGAATGACGCGGCACAAATGGCCCGTCAGCCGGGAAATTCAAGCCGCCCGCAAGCGCGCGAAACCGGCCGCAAGATCGGCAATCAGATCCTCGGGGTCTTCGAGGCCGATATGGAAGCGCAGATAAGGCGCACCCTCCGGCCATTCGCTGGCGACCCGATGCGGTTTGAACGGTACGACGAGGCTCTCATAGCCGCCCCATGAATAGCCCATGCCGAACAGCGCCAGCCCATCGAGCATTTCCGCGAGCGATGCCTCCGATGCGGGCTTGAGCCGGATCGAGAAGAGGCCGCTCGCGCCGGTAAAGTCCCGCTGCCAGATCGCATGGCCGCGCGCGCCGGGCAGGGCCGGATAGAGCACCTCATCCACCTCGTCACACTCCGCGAGCCATTTCGCGATGATCAGCGCATTCTTCATGTGCCGCTCGAGTCGGACATCGAGCGTGCGCAGGCCGCGCAACGCGAGAAACACATCATCCGGCCCGGCATGTTGGCCAAGCGTCTCGTATCCGTCCTTGATCAAGGGCCAGGCGGCTTCGGTGGCGGTGATCGTTCCCAGCATCGCATCCGAATGCCCGACAATGTACTTGGTCGCCGCCTGCAGCGAGACATCGCAGCCATGCGCAAAGGCGTTGAAATAGCGCCCGCCCGACCAGGTATTGTCGAGAACGGTAAGGCATCCTGCCTCATGGGCGGCATGTGCGATGGCCGGAACATCTTGAACCTCCATGGTCTGCGATCCGGGTGTTTCGCAGTAAACGACGCGCGTTTCCGGACGCAGCAATCCGGCGATGCCGGCGCCGATCAAGGGATCGTAATAGGTCGTTTCGATCCCGAGCCGCTTCAGCATTGTATCGCAGAAAAGCCGCGTCGGGCCGTAGACGGCATCGGTGACCAGAAGGTGATCCCCGGTCCGCAACAAGGACAACAGCGCAGTCGTTACTGTCGCGAGGCCCGACGGGCAGATCTTTGCGGCATGGCCGCCCTCAAGCGTCGCGACCGCGCTTTCCAGCGCGCGCAATGTTGGCGTCCCGCGCCGGCCATAGGTGTATTCCTGGGCCCGGTCGATCAGCGCCTGGTAGGTCGGAAAAAGGATCGTCGAGGCGTGATAGACGGCTGGGTTGACGATGCCGTGCTCGCTATACTCGCGGCCCGCTGCAACAAGGCGCGTCGCCGGACTTAAATTCTCTATCTCTGGACTGGATTTCGCCATGGGAACCGAACTATCTGGAGGGCAGGAAACAGCTTGCCCGTCGTTAGCACGGGCGAACGCCGGGGGGAAACGTCGTGGCTGGGCCGGCGCCACCGTTTCAGTTTCCCGGTCTGGCGCTCCGGTTCCGTGCGATGACCCGCGAACCGTCCCTGCCTCGGGGCCTTGATGCGGCCAAGACAAGGGTTTAGGACGACGGCTTAACCGTTGGAAAGACATGATGAATTCAGAAGCGCGCGTGGCCGACCCGAAAGACTGGATCAAGGGCGCGACCGGCGATTGGGAGATCGTGATCGGCATGGAAGTCCATGCCCAGGTGCTCTCGAAATCGAAGCTGTTTTCCGGTGCCTCCGCCGAATTCGGCGGCGAGCCCAATGACCATGTGTCCTTCGTCGATGCGGCCATGCCCGGCATGCTGCCGGTGATCAACGAATACTGCGTCGCCCAGGCCGTCCGGACCGGTGTCGGCCTCAAGGCAAAGATCAACCGTCGGTCGGTCTTTGATCGCAAGAACTATTTCTATCCCGACCTGCCGCAGGGTTATCAGATTTCGCAGTACAAGCAGCCGATCGTCGGGGAGGGCACCGTGACGATCGACCTGGAGGGCGGTCGCCAGGTCGATGTCGGTATCGAACGGCTCCACCTCGAGCAGGATGCCGGCAAGTCGCTGCATGACCAGCACCCCGACATGAGCTTCGTCGATCTCAACCGTTCCGGCGTGGCGCTCATGGAAATCGTTTCGAAACCGGATATGCGCTCCGCCGACGAGGCCAAGGCCTATGTGTCGAAGCTCCGCCAGATCATGCGCTATCTCGGCACCTGCGACGGCAATATGGAGCAGGGCAGCCTGCGCGCCGACATCAACGTATCCGTCCGCCGGCCGGGTGCCGGATTTGGCACGCGCTGCGAGATCAAGAACGTCAACTCGATCCGCTTCATGGGCCAGGCCATCGAGTATGAGGCGCGCCGCCAGATCGATGTTCTTGAAGAGGGAGGTACGATCGACCAGGAAACCCGGCTCTTCGATGCCCGGAAGGGCGAGACCCGCTCCATGCGCTCGAAAGAAGAAGCGCATGACTACCGCTATTTTCCCGATCCCGACCTTCTGCCTCTGGATCTTGAGGAATCGTGGATTGCGGAAATTGAACGCGACATTCCGGAACTGCCGGACGCCAAGAAAGCCCGGCTCATGCAGGCCTATGGTCTGTCAGCCTATGACGCCGGCGTGCTCGTGGCCGAACGCGCCTCGGCGGAATTCTTCGAGTCGGTGGCGCGCGGCAGGGATGGCAAGCTCGCCGCAAACTGGCTCATCAACGAGCTCTTCGGCCGTCTCAACAAGGAGGGCAAAGCGATTGAAGAATCACCTGTTTCCGCCGGTCAGCTCGGCGAGATCATCGACCTGATCCAGGCCGGCACGATCTCGGGAAAAATGGGCAAGGACGTCTTCGAGATTGTCTGGGCTGAGGGCGGCAGCCCGGCGGCGGTCGTCGAAGCCCGCGGCATGAAACAGATGACCGACACCGGTGCCATCGAGGCCGCGGTCGACGCGATCATCGCCGCGAACCCGGACAAGGTGGCTCAGGTCAAGGCCAAGCCGACCATGCTGGGCTGGTTCGTCGGACAGGTCATGAAATCGACGGGCGGCAAGGCCAATCCACAGTCTGTGAATGATATCCTTAAGATAAAATTGGGCATCTGACGTGCCATTGCCGAATCGTTCGCTCGTTCACTGTCAAATTTAACTACATTTAACAATGGTTTAGCGGACATTTCCGTTTCCCGCGTCTCCACGCTATAATCCGTGGTCGGATTTTTCCGGACACGGATAATGGGACGAGGAAACAAAAACATGGCCAAGACCGCCAGGAAAGCCGCCAAACGGCCGGCGGCGAAACCCGTGGCGAAGAGAACTGCCCGCGTTTCGGCGCGCTCAAAGCCTGCGCCGCGGCCGAAATCGCCGGGCAATGGCCCTTCCGCGGTCGACAAGCAGCGCTTTACCCTCCACGGCTTCGCACTCTCGGGGCCGACCTACACGGTCGCACTGATGCTGGCCCTGTGCAAGCACCCTTTCTCCTATATCCATGTCAACCTGCGCGAAGGCGCGCACAAGCAGCCGGACTATCTGGTGAAGAACCGGTTCGGGCAGGTTCCGTGTCTGCGTGACGGCCAGATATTCCTGTGCCAGTCGGCGGCGATCCTCGAGCATCTGTCGACCGCGTTGGGGAAATTCGATGCCAAGACGCCGCTGGAACGCCAGCGCGTGCGCGAATGGCTGTTCTGGACGTGGGACAAGCTTGCCGGACCGATCTTCCGGCTGCGTGGCCGCGCCCGCGGCCTTCGCCAGTTCGGCGACGAGACTCGCGTAATGTATGATAGCGAGGCGAGGGCTGCCCTCAACGTGCTCGAACACGAACTCGCAAAATCCGATTGGCTCGTTGGACGCAAGCCGACGATCGCCGACATCGATGTCTATGCCGTTCTTCGCTATGCAGGCGAAGCCGGTCTCGACATTACGGCCTGGCCGAGACTCGCCGGCTGGAAGAAGCGCTTTGAAGCGCTGCCGGGCTTTGGTACACCGGAACAGATATTGCCGTTGGAAAGCCGGCTCATCTGATCAGTTCCGAGGCTACGTTTGACGGAAACGCGCTCACGCGCCGAGCCAGGCGCGCCAGCTCCAGATGCGGCTGCGCAGAAAGCCGCCAAGGCCAGGCGCCGCGGCCGTATGGCCTGCGCATGGGTTTTCTTGTTTGGACTTGCCGGGCTTGCCGCCGGCCGCCTTGGGGTGTTGTGGATCGACTTTGACGTCTTCGCGCAGTTCACACTGCAATTTGGCGTCATCGCCCTGGCCGGAGTTATTGGCTTCGCCATGCGGCGCGGACGCACGCTGGTCACGCTTGTGCTGATCATCCTCGGCTATGTCGGCATCGGCCTTTGGCCGCACATTGCAAGCTATAACGTCGTCTCCGAGCCGTCTGGCCTCACGGACGAAGGCCGCGTGCTGAAAATCCTCTCCTTCAACTCCAGCCTGCAGAATCTCGATGGCGAGGCCGTGGCCAAGGAGATCGAGCGCCACGGCCCCGACATTGTCGTTCTGATCGAAAGCGGCAGCGAGAAGCGCCACGTCTTCGAACGGCTGCGCGCAAGCTTTCCCTATCAGGTGAATTGCCTCGAGATTGCCTATTGCGACATGGCGGTGCTGGCGAGGTTTCCGATCGCCGGACACGAGGGCCACGTCTTGTGGCGGGGGCCGCCGACGATCAGGGCGGTCTTCGGGCCCGAACTGAACGGCCTGAGCGTCTTCGGAGTTCATTCGACGCGCTTCCCGCACCAGCGCTCGCAACTCATCCAGATGGTCGAGCTTGCGAAATATGTGGACCGGTCGCCCGGCGAACGGATCGTGATGGGCGATTTCAACGCGACGCCCTTTTCGCGCCAGCTCAAGACGTTCCAGCGCAATAGCGGCTTGAACCGGCTGACCTATCTGCCGACCTGGCCGTCCAAGCTGTTGCAGCTCCCGCAGATCGACATCGACCACATCTTCGTCAGCGCCGCGCTTGAGCCATTGGGGCGCGCCCATATCGGCGGTGCCGCCGGGTCCGATCACTATCCCGTCATCGCCACGATCCGGATGCGTCTGCCCTAGCGCATATCCCGCCAAAGTGCAGGCACTTTGGCGACAGGGATATGCGCCAATAGATTTGGTTTTGGCGCGTTTCCTGATCGGCGAAGCGATTCCACTTCGCCGGGCAACGCTCGCGACGGTTCTTCGTCATCCAGCCGTCATCCTTGCTCAATAGAGCCGCAATGAATGCGGCTTTCTGCGAGTCGAGGAAAGACAGGGATGACTACTGGCAGCATCACGATCGAAGGCAAATCCCAGACAAGGCAACTGCTTCGCCAGGCCGTGCACAGATCCAGCGCGATGTCGCGGCAGGGCCTCCTCGAGCGCATGTTCACGCTCGCCTTTCGCGGGCTCGTCTATCCGCAGATCTGGGAGGATCCGGTCGTCGATCTGGAAGCCCTTGCCCTCGAACCGCATCATCACGTCATCACCATCGCCTCCGGCGGCTGTAACGTTCTGAGCTATCTGACGGCCGGCCCCGGCAGGATTACGGCGGTCGACCTGAACCGGGCGCATGTCGCGCTGACCAAGCTCAAGCTCTGCGGTGTGCGCCACTTGCCGGGCTGGGAAGACTTCTACCTCTTCTTTGGCGAGGCCGACGATCGCCGCAACCTGCGCTCCTATGCCCGCCATCTCCGCCCGCACCTCGATCGCGACAGCCGGCGCTATTGGGAAGGCCGCATGTGGACGGGCCGCAGACGCCTGCTCATGTTCCGCCGCAACATCTTCCGCTACGGCTTGCTGGGCCGCTCGATCGGGCTCTTTCACGCGGTGGCGCGGCTCTATGGAACCGATCTCAGCCGCCTGCTTGAGGCGCGTTCGCTCGCCGAACAGCGCCGCTTCTTCGACCGCGAGGTATCGCCGCTCTTCGAAAAGAAGTTCGTGCGCTGGGCGACGCGCAGCCAGATCTCGCTTTACGGTTTGGGCATTCCGCCTGCGCAATATGCGAGCCTTGCGGCTTCCGGCGGCGGCATTGCCGACATCCTCCATCAACGGCTTGAGAAACTCGCCTGCGATTTTCCGCTGCGCGAGAACTACTTCGCCTGGCAGGCCTTCGGCCACGCCTATGCGCCCGGCGCCTCGGGGCCGCTTCCGCCCTATCTGGATGCCAATAATTTCGCCCGGATCCGCGAACGTGCCGGCAGTGTTTCCGTGGAGCACATCTCCGTCACCGAGCGATTGCGCATCGCGCCGGCCATGAGCGTCGATCGTTACGTGCTTCTCGACGCGCAGGATTGGATGGACGACGAGAAGCTCAATGAGCTCTGGCATGAGATAACGCGCACGGCGCGGGCCGGGGCGCGCGTCATCTTCCGCACTGCGGGACCCGAAAGCATACTGCCGGGCCGTGTCCATGACCGCATTCTCGGGCGCTGGCGCTATGAAGAGAAGCTCTCCGAACAGCTTAATCGCCGTGACCGCTCATCGATCTATGGTGGTTTTCATCTGTACATCCTCAAGGACGAATCTGCGTGAGCATGTCCGCGCCGCGCCACGGGGCCCTGATGGACAGGATCTATCGCTACCAGCGCCACATCTATGATGCGACGCGCCACCACTACCTTCTCGGCCGGGATCGCCTGATCGCGGATCTGGCACCCCCCGCGGGCGGGGCGGTTCTCGAGATCGGCTGCGGGACCGGGCGCAATCTGGTCGCTTTGGCCAGGCGCTATCCCTCGGCCCGCTTCTACGGGATCGACATTTCGGCGGAGATGCTCAAGACGGCCCGGGCGGCCATCGCCCGGCATGGCGTCTATGACCGTATCAGGCTCGCCGAGGCCGACGCGCTTGCCTTCGAGCCGGGCGAACTGTTCGCGGTGGCCGAATTCGACCGGATCTTTTTCTCCTACACCCTTTCGATGATCCCGGACTGGACCGGCGCGATAGCGCATGCGGCGCGCCATCTGAAGCCTGGCGGCCGCCTGCAATGCGTCGATTTCGGCGCCTGCGAGGCCATGCCGAGACAGTTCAGGCGGCTGCTTTATTGGTGGCTGAGCCGGTTTCATGTGGAGCCGCGGCTTGACCTTGGTCCGGCCCTGAGGGAACTCGCCGGCTCTCCCGCTAAGGCGAAGGTCGAAACGCTTTATCGCGGCTATGCGCTCTCCGGCGTCCTGACCGCCTGAATCGGAGCCTCTCCATTCACATGTGTGACGGACTTGCAGCACTGACCTGCGTATGTGGTTAGCGCAAGGTTATCGAAGATCTTTGAGCTGCGCTGGCGGGCTTTTCTAAATGACTGAAAAATAACGGGAAACGGATTCCGTCATATTTGAGCGAAGCGCTTCGCTCATTCTCAATTAAGCTTTTGGGTTAACCCGGCTTTGGTCCGGCCCCGCCATGATCGCGCCTGCAATCGCGAGCCGCCATGAAAGAGCGGCGTGGATGCAGGGCGACAGGCAAACACGGGGAATTCAAATGGCACGTATGGACGTGGGCGACATCGGGACGGCTGGAGCGCCGGCCAACTCTGCCGATCTGTTTTTCGAGCTGGGGCTGAAATATTGTCTCGGAAAGGGCGTCGACCGCGACTATGTCGCGGCCCACAAGTGGTTCAATCTGGCGGCACTCAAGGGCAATGCCGCCGCGCGCGAATACCGCAGCGAAATCTCCCGCGAAATGGACACGGCTCAGATCGCCGAGGCGCAGCGCCAGGCGCGCGACTGGCTGACAGTCCATTAGCTCTAATACTGGATATCGTCCGACGGGATGCCCGGATTCGGGCCATCAAAGAAACGCTGAATCTGGCTGTCCAGAATCTTGCGCTGCCGTTCCTTAACGTAGATGTCGGCCTGATAAATATCGGTCTGCTGCGTGAACTGGGCTTCCGAACTGTTGATCGGGGGCAGGGGTATGTTCTCCGGGGTATAGGAATGTCCACTGGTAATGAAATTCTCATAGGCTACCGCAGGGCTTGAAGCCATGCCTG
>JAEUMG010000338.1 GCA_016793355.1 Hyphomicrobiales bacterium | reverse complement strand
ACCCCGCTGCAGCACCCGGCCTCATGACTCCCAAAGATATCGCCATTGCTCTGGTTCCACCGTTGTCGTGGGGCGCCGGTTTCACCATCGCCAAGCCGGCCGTGGAGCAGTTCCAGCCGCTCTTCATGATGAGCATGATCTACCTGGCGCTGGTGATGGTCCTGGTCCCGACAGCGCGATCACCGATTCGCACGCCTTGGCTTTCCCTGTTCGCAATCGCGGCCTTCGCCGTGCCCATCCAGGGCGTTTTCATCTTCCTCGGCCTGAAATATCTCCCGGCGTCGGTTGCAACCCTCGTGCTCCAGGTCCAGGTCCCCTTTGCCGTCCTCCTCGGCTGGCTGGTGGGCGGTGAGGAGATTAATGCCGGCAAGATTTTCGGCACATTTGTCGCGTTGTCAGGGGTCGCTGCCGTGGTCGGCCTGCCGCAGGAGGCGCCGCCGATCTTGCCTGTGATCTTCATCATTCTTGGCTCGCTGTTCTGGGCCTTCGGTCAGGTTCTCGCGCGCAGGCTGGGGCGCGACACGGGCATCATCCAGCTCAAGGGAATGGCGCTGGCCGGCCTGCCGCAAATTGTCATCGCGACACTCGTTTTTGAGCGGGGACAGTGGGAATCGGTGGCGTCCGCAGGGTCCGAGCAATGGCTGGCACTCGCCTTCGTGACCGGCATCGGATTCTATGTTGGCTATGCAGTGTGGTTTTCGCTTCTCCGTCGGCATCGAATGGATGAGATCGCGCCTTTCGTGCTGCTCATGCCGGTCGTTGGCATCGTTACGGCGGCTATCCTCCTGGGAGAGCGCATTTCGCCAATTCAGGTTGCTGGTGGATTGGTGATTTTGGCCGGCCTTTCGATTGTCAGCGGCATCATTCCCTTGCGCCTTCGTCGCGCCTAAACATTGCAGTTACTTCCTCGGGCGTAAAATAGGCCGCTATGAAGCGTAAGGTCGGGCTTTTCCTTTTTGCCGTCATGCTCCTGGTGACTCTGGGCGCCACCCTGGTCGTGTCGCTTGTGATGTATCGCCTGGTTTCGGCCCGGCAGGCGCAGGACATCGCCGGAATTGAAATGAGCCTCAGCGAGCGCTTCGAGGTCTTCGAAGACATGCTCCGCAGCCAGCATCATATCGTGAAGACGCATATGGAGCGGGTCCTGCCGCAGATCGCCGCGGAGGTCACCGCGATGCCGGCCGGCCCTGCCTCGCTCACCCGGCAGCAGATGGAGGCCTTCACCAAGAAGTATGGCGTCGAGCACATCTACTTCATCGATCGCGGTCACCGCGTGTTCCAGACTGACCTTCAGGCGGACATGAACCTGCAATTCCCGGAGAGCGACTTCACGCGCTTTCTCGACACGGTCTTCGACAAGGGCCAGGTAATGAGCGCCGGGATCGACATGTCGTCCCAGACGGGCAAACTTCAGACCTACAGCTACTTCGGGCCGCGCGACACCGATTACATCGTCGAAACTTCGATTGAGCTGCGCCCCAGCATCGAACGCGGAGACTTTCCGTGGATGGGCAATTACTTCTTCGATGAAATGTTCAAGGATGCGGTCGCCAACAATCAATATCTGAAGGATGTCGACATCTTCCTCGTGACGCCGGCGGCGACCTGGTCGCTGCTCGATGTCGGCGAGAAGCTGGCGCCGGATATCGTTGAGCGTGTGACCAGGGAGGGCAGGGTGGAACTTCCCGGTTCCGATGATGTGCTGACGATCTACAGCAAGCACGCGAATCAGGACGATCCCGAAGAAGACCCGGTCGCCAACAAGCTGATCATCAGGAAGGTCTCTTACGACGTAGGCCTGGCGCGCGAGGCGGTGGAGCAGGTCCTGTTCAGTTCTCTGACCGTGCTCCTGCTCCTCCTGCCGCTCGTCTACATTGTCGCCTCGCGTCTTCTGCAAAGGCAGCTTCTGGATCCGCTGTTCAAACTGCGCATTCAGGCCCGGGCCATTGCCGAGGGCGATCTCGAGCAGTCGATTGCCGACACCGGCCGGCGCGACGAAATTGGCCACCTCGCATCCAGCTTCGCCAGCATGCGTGACGCCGTCCGGCGCACCATTGCCGATCTGCGCGAAACCAACGCATCGATCGAACGATTTGTCCCGAAGCCGTTCCTCACCATCATGGGCAAACCGTCGATCGTCTCGGTGCAGCTCGGAGACAATCGCCGACGCGACATGACGGTGCTCTTCTCCGATATCCGTAACTTCACGGGCCTTTCCGAGCGCATGACGCCGGATGAGAACTTTTCCTTCATCAACTCATATCTCGAGCGCATGGGGCCTGTCATCCGCGCCCACAATGGCTTCATCGATAAGTATATCGGCGATGCGATCATGGCACTGTTCGAGGTGGCCGACGATGCCGTGCGCGCCGGACTGGCCATGCTCGACGCCCTCGACGGATTCAACAAGGAGCGGGCGGCGGCGGGGCTTCCCGCAATCGGCATCGGCGTTGGGTTGAACAGCGGCTCGCTCATGCTGGGCACGATCGGCGAGCGCGATCGGATGGATGGAACCGTAATCTCGGATGCGGTCAACCTCGCCGCGCGCATTGAAAGCCTGACCAAGACTTACAAAGTCAGCCTGCTCATTTCGCAGAATACCTACAATCAGCTCTCCGCGCCGCGCGCATTCTCCATCCGGCCCATCGACATCGTGGTCGTGAAAGGCAAGACCGAGGCTGTCGCGATCTACGAAGTATATGATCGCAACCCGATCGCCGAGCGCGAGGCGAAGGAGTTCACTCGTGATCTCTTGCAGTCAGGTGTCGAGGCATTGGCCAGGGGCGATAGAGTCGCCGCGCGGCAATTGTTCAAGCGCAGTCTCGCCCTTCTGCCCGGAGATCCCGCAGCGACCAATCTTCTCGAATGCTGCGGAGAGGCTGACTAGCCCTTTTTTCGCTTTTGATGTTCTTCGAGGCGCGGCATGATCTCGACGAAATTGCAGGGCGAATGCCGGTAATCGAGCTGCGCCCTCAATATATCGTCCCACGCATCGCGGCAAGCGCCGGGCGAGCCTGGCAGGCAGAAAATATACTTGCCCTTGGCAACACCGCCCGTCGCGCGCGACTGCACCGCCGACGTGCCGATCTTGCCAAATGAAACGATCTGAAAAACGACGGCAAACCCCTCGATCTCTTTTTCGAAGAGGGGGCGCATCGCTTCGATCGTCACATCGCGCCCGGTAAGACCGGTTCCGCCGGTCGAGATTATTACATCGATGTCGTTGCGGTTGATCCAGTCGCGCATGCAACTGCGTATGGCTCTGATGTCGTCCTTGACGATCTTGCGGGCGGATAGATGGTGACCGGCCTCCGCGATTCGATCGGATAGGGTCTGACCGGATTTGTCGTCGCCGAGCGTTCGCGTGTCCGAAACCGTGAGCACGGCGATACGTACGGCGATGAAGGGGCGATCTTCTGTGCGCGCCATAATCTTTATTCTATACGCCGAAATTGAAGCGGCGTCACTTACGTTCGAACGCCAGTCGCAGTGCAAGTGCAACAAAAACTGCGGACGAGGCATAGGCGAAGCCGCGGGCGATACGCGCACTCGTCGCCAGCCGGCGGCCGAGCCCGCCGGAGAGCACCGCGACCATCACGTTCACGCCAGTGCCGCCGATGTTGAACAGCGTCCCGAGTATCAATAATTGCAGCAGCGGCGACCCGCTCTCCGGCCGGATGAATGGCGGCAGGAAGGCGAACATGAAAACGATAACCTTGGGATTAAGGAGATTTACCAGAGTACCATCGCGCCAGGCGCGAATCGCGCTGCCCTTGACGTCAACGGTGGCCTCCATTGGTCCGGGTCCGGTCAACGTCCGCCAGGCAATCCACAGAAGATAAGCGACGCCGGCCCAGCGGATCGCCTCGAAGATCATCGGATTTTCCTTCAGCACGACGGCAACCCCGAACGCGACAAGGCTGAGGTGAATGAGCGATCCCGTGGCGATCCCAAAGCTTGCGGCGATGCCGCGGGGAGGCCCGCCTTTCAGACTCTGGCCGAGGACGAATATCATGTCGTTGCCGGGCGTGAGATTGAGCAGCAGGGCGGCGGTGAGGAACACCAGAAGATCCGGTGTGGCTATTGGCATCGGAGTATCAATAATCAAACCAGCGAATCGAGGCGTTCGCGCAGCGAAAGCAGGTCGCGCCAGGCGAGGCGTTTTTGCGCCGGCTGGCGCAGCAGATAGGCGGGATGCAAGGTGGCGAGCAGCGGGATGCATTCGCCGCCGATTGCAACATCAAACCAGCGGCCGCGCAGCTTCAGGATGCCGTCCGTCAGGTTCATCATGCGCTGCGTTGGCGTCGCTCCGGCACAAACGATGAGGCGCGGCCGCGTCAATTCCACCAGCCGCAGGACGAACGGCATGCACATGGCCGTCTCCGCCTCGGTCGGTTTCCGGTTTCCCGGCGGGCGCCAGAAAATCGTGTTGGTGATGAGGACCGAGCGGGCGGGGTCTTCGGCGTGCCGTGCGAGCCCGATCGCCGCCAGCATGCGATCGAGAAGCTGACCCGAGCGGCCGACGAAGGGTTTTCCTTGCAGGTCCTCATCATTGCCCGGCGCCTCGCCGATGAGCAGCACATGGGCACGCGGGTTGCCGTCCAGGAAACACAGATTGGTCGCGGTTCTTCGCAGCGGGCAGGCGTCGAACCGGCCAAGAGCTTCGGCCAGCGCTTCGAGCGACGTGCAGCCCGCGGCGATCGCGCGCGCATCCTGAACCGTATCCGCTGCGCTCGGCTTGGGCTGGTTGGGGCGTGCCGCGACAGTGTCGCGCGCCGCCCGCAATTGTGGCGCCTCCGCCCGAGGCGCGGCATGCGGGCGCGGTTCTTCCGCCATCGCCAAACGGTTGACCGGCTTCTCGCCGATCGCCTCATCGGCCCCCATTTGCACGAGCCAGGCGAGTGCCGCGGCGGCGTCAGCTGGGGTCATGTCGGCGGTGGTGCGGGGCATGTCTCAATCGAAGCTTGTCTCTTAGGGGGTCCCCACTATAACAGGCACAAAGCATGAATACAGGCCGGGAGTAAAAAAGAGTGGAAGAGGTTCAGCGCGAAGTCATGGAATATGACGTCGTAATCGTCGGTGCCGGCCCGGCCGGGCTGGCGGCGGCGATCCGCCTGAAGCAGGTTGCACCGGATGCAACGGTCTGCGTGCTTGAAAAAGGCTCGGAGGTCGGCGCTCACATCCTGTCGGGCGCGGTCATGGACCCGATCGCTCTCAACGAACTCATCCCGGACTGGAAGGAAAAGGGCGCGCCGCTCGACACGCCTGTCACCGAAGACCGGTTTTTCGTTCTCGGTCCTTCCGGTGCGGCGCGTCTCCCCAATGCGATGATGCCGCCCTTGATGAACAATCACGGCAATTACGCGGGCTCGCTCGGCAATCTCTGCCGCTGGCTCGGACAGCAGGCGGAAGCCCTGGGTGTCGAAATCTATCCGGGCTTTGCCTGTTCCGAAGTGCTCTATCGCGAGGACGGTTCGGTCAAGGGTGTCGTGGCCGGCGTATTCGGCATTGCGAAGGACGGTACGCACAAGCCCGACTACCAGCCGGGCATGGAACTTCATGGCAAGTATGTCTTCATCGCCGAAGGCGTGCGCGGTTCGCTCGCCAAGGAGATCATCGCGCGCTTCAATCTGTCCGAAGGGCGCGAGCCGCAGAAATTCGGACTCGGCATGAAGGAATTGTGGGAAGTCGCTCCCGAGGTTCACAAGCCGGGACAGGTAACCCACACCATGGGATGGCCGCTGGGCCTCAGGACCGGCGGCGGCTCCTTCATGTATCACTTCGACAAGAATCTTGTTTCGATCGGCTTCGTCGTTCACCTCAACTACGACAATCCGTATCTCTATCCTTACGCCGAGTTTCAGCGCTTCAAGCATCATCCCCTGATCGAGCCCGTCCTGCGCGGCGGCCGCCGCATTGCCTATGGCGCCCGCGCCATCACCGAGGGCGGCTGGCAGTCGGTGCCGAAACTTTACTTCCCGGGCGGCGTGCTGATCGGCTGCTCGGCGGGCATGGTCAACGTGCCCCGCATCAAGGGCTCGCATAACGCCATGAAGACCGGCATGCTGGCCGCCGAAGCCGCCGCGGCCGCGCTTGCCGCCGGCCGTGCCGGCGATGAGCTCAAGGATTACGAGAAGGCCTATGAGAACTCCTGGGTCTACGAGGACCTGAAGCGGGTTCGGAACGTCAAGCCGATGTGGTCGAAGCTCGGGCTCGTCGGCGGCTTGACCCTGGGCGGCCTCGATATGTGGCTGAACCAGCTGTTCGGCTTCGGCCTGGGCACCTGGAGTCACGGCAAGCCGGATCATGCGACCCTGAAGCCGGCTTCGGCCTGCAAGCCGATTGTCTATCCCAAGCCCGATGGCGTGATTTCTTTCGACCGCCTGACCAATGTCGCCTTCTCGGCCACCAATCACGAGGAAGACGAGCCGGCCCATCTGAAGCTCAAGGACCCGTCCGTCCCCATTGCGGTAAACCTGCCGCGTTGGGCCGAGCCGGCACAGCGCTATTGCCCGGCAGGGGTCTATGAGGTGATCGAAGAGGGAACGGAAGCCCGATTTCAGATCAACCACCAGAACTGCGTCCACTGCAAAACCTGTGACATCAAGGACCCGTCACAGAACATTGTCTGGACGGTTCCCCAGGGCGGCGAGGGCCCGAACTATCCGAATATGTAGCGAAAACTGCGCATACGACCGGCGGCTGACCCTTGCGTGAACCCAGAAAAAACCTCAATTTCCGACCATGACGGTCGCGGCCGGACTGCAACACCCTTCTCGGTGAGATCCCATACAATGCCTTTCTCGATCAGGTGTGCCTTCTCTTTCGTGCTGGTTCTTGGACTGTCGGCCGCTCCTGTCTTCGCTCTGGAAGACAGCAATTTCGACGAATCGTCGCTGTCGGGGAGCTATCTTGCCGGCCGGTTTGCGGGCCAGCGTCACGACATGGACGTGGCGGCGCGCTACTTTCAGAACGCGCTGCAGGATGATCCGAACAACCCCGTTCTGATCGAGCGGGTCTTCATATTCCAGCTGTCTGAAGGCAACATCAACGAAGCCGAGGACTACGCGACGCGCGTTCTCAGCTTCAATAGCCAGCATCGCATGGCGCGCATCGTGTTGGGCCTGCGCGATCTGCGCCTCAAGCGCTACCGTGAAGCTCGTGAGCATTTCCGCAAGTCGGCCTATACGCCGGTCGGGGAACTGACGGGCGCCTTGCTGACGGCATGGACGCATGCCGCCGAGGGAAACCTGGCCGAGGCGCTCAAGGCGCTGGACAAGCTCGATACGAACGAAGCCTTCGAGAACTTCAAGTCCTTCCATGCGGCTTTGATCGCCGACTATGCCGGCACGCCGTTGCGCGCCGAGACTTTCTACAAGGAGGCCTATGGCCAGGCGGCGACCTCGCTCAGGGTCGTCCAGGCCTATGGCAACTTCCTGGAGCGTACCGGTCGGCCGACCGAGGCGCGCCAGGTCTATGATCTGTTCCTCACCTCCTCGGAGAACAACCCGCTCATCCTCGCTGCGAAGGCACGGCTCAATCGCGGGGAAAAACCTGACGCGTTCATCAAATCTCCGCTCCACGGGGCCGGCGAGGCGATGTTCTCGCTTGCCAGCGCCCTTTCCGACGATCAGAGCTCGGATGTGGCGCTGGTCTACGCCCAGCTTGCGCTGTC
Source organism: Hyphomicrobiales bacterium (assembly GCA_016793355.1). Classification (GTDB taxonomy): domain Bacteria; phylum Pseudomonadota; class Alphaproteobacteria; order Rhizobiales; family Aestuariivirgaceae; genus JAEUMG01. The sequence continues at coordinate 2,314 of JAEUMG010000338.1, read as the reverse complement.
GCTCGCCAAGCCGTCGCCCGTTACCCAGACCCTGCTTGGCGATATCTACGAGAATATGGACCGCTTTGATAAGGCGATATCCGCTTACGAGCGCATTCCCGCCGATTCGGAGCTGCGCGAGAACGCCGAAATCGAAATGGCGATCAATTTGCAGCGCCTTGAACGCAGCCAGGAGGCCCAGACTAAGCTCTCCAGGCTTATCGCCAAGGATCCGTCGAACTACGATGCGCTGGTGACTCTCGGCAACATCTATCGCGCCAACGAGCAGTTTGCGCAGGCTGCTGATACCTATAGCAAGGCCATTGCGCTGCTGAAGCAGCCCGAACGCTCGAACTGGGCCGTCTTCTACTACCGCGGCATTTCCAACGAGCGCACCAAGCGCTGGGAGCAGGCCGAGGCCGACTTCCGCAAAGCTCTTGCGCTCGAGCCCAATCAGCCTTTGGTTCTCAACTATCTCGGCTATTCGATGATCGAGAAAAGCCTCAATCTGCCCGAAGCGCTGGAGATGGTACGCAAGGCTGTCGAATTGAAGCCGAATGACGGGTTCATCGTCGACAGTCTTGGCTGGGCCCACTACCAGCTCGGCGAGTACGAGGAGGCGGTGCGTCACCTTGAGCGCGCGGTCGAGCTGAAGCCAGCCGATCCGACGATCGCCGATCATCTGGGCGATGCTTATTGGCGGGTCGGTCGCCAGCTTGAGGCGCGTTTCCAGTGGCAGCATGCCAAGGATAACAAACCGGAACCCGAAAACCTCGCCAAGATCGAAGCCAAGCTCAAGGATGGATTGCCTGACCTGCCGCCGGTCACGCCTGCCGACAACAAGGTCGAGCACGACAATAACGGCTGATCCGGCCCATGCCTGAAGCCCGCGTGATCGAGGTCGCGCGCGCCAAGATCAATCTTGCCCTTCACATTCTCGGCCGTCGCGCTGACGGCTATCATGCGCTAGACAGCATCGTTGCCTTTGCGGATATCGGGGATCGTCTTACCCTCGAACGATCGCCGCATTCACAGTGTGAAATTAGATACTTGGGCCCATTTGGGGAGGCATTGGCCGCATTGCAGGGCAATATCATCTTGAGCGCCGAGCATGAGCTGCGCTCAACCCTTGCGGTTGCATTCCCGAAGTCGAGCTTTGCCCTGGAGAAAAACCTGCCGATCGCCGCCGGCATTGGCGGCGGGTCGGCAGACGCCGCGGCCGCACTTCGCGGACTCGTCAAACTGCATGGCCTCGAATGCTCGTCCACCACTTTGAGCAGTGTCGCACGGAAGATCGGCGCCGACGTGCCGGTGTGCCTGCTTTCCCGCACCTGTCGCATGCGGGGCACAGGCGAGATCCTCGAGGAGGTGCATGGGCTCGGAGAGCATCACGCCGTCCTTGTGAATCCGGGCATCGAGCTGTCGACCTCCGCTGTTTTTGCCCGGCTTGGACTCGAGAGGCAAAGCAGCGCATATGCGCCGATCGAGCTCCCGCTGATGCTTGGCAAGTGCCGTAACGACCTGACTGATGCGGCGATTGCTCTCGCTCCGCAGATCAAATCGGTGCTTTCGATGCTCGAGCGTCAGGCGGGTGCGACTCTCGTGAGAATGTCGGGCTCGGGCCCCACCTGCTTTGGCCTGTTCGATGCGAGCGAGAGCGCCGCGGAGGCTGCGGCGCGAATCGCCGCCGATCGCCCGGCATGGTGGTGCCGGGCGACGCGGATCGGAAACTGACCGCACATCCCGTCCTCCCGGCGCAAGCCAGGACGACGATGGGGGGAGAAAAATTTCTGCAAAATCCGGGATCGGGGACTGGACACAGTTCGTTTTGTGTTCTATGAGGTCGCCATGGACAAGGCTTCCGCCATAGAACACCAGCGCCTGCCGCTCATCGGCCATGTCATGGCGCTCTTCGCCATGATCGGCCTTGTCGAGGGCGGAATCGTCGAGCGGGTGCCGAAGCCGCTCCACCGCGCGGTCTTGCGAATCCTGCGCACGATGGAATCGGCCGTCAGGCGACTGATCGTTGCCGCGGCGCGCGATATCGTGCTCGAGCCCCCGAAGCCGCGTCCGCCTAAGCCAAGCCAGAAGCCTTCCGCCAGGCCCAAATCCGATGGCGAGGCCAGGCCCCGGAAGAAACGCCGGGGGCCTGAGCCGCGCGCCTATTTCGTCCCGCCCGATCCTCCCGATACACGCCATCCGATCGTCCGCGGGTTACGCCAGCCCGTGCCGGAGCCGCCACCCCCGCCGCCGCCGCCGCCGCCGGCCCCTGTCGTGGAGAAGAAGGCCGATGACGGCACGGTCAATGCCAAGCCGCTGATCCGCCGCCTCATGG
>JAEUMG010000110.1 GCA_016793355.1 Hyphomicrobiales bacterium | reverse complement strand
CAAGCCTTCCTTGTCGGTGAAATCGAGATCGGCCAGCTCGTCAAGATCGCCCTTGAGTTTCATCGCGCGGTAAAAGGTAGAATGCGCGTTCACATATTCGGCCTGGGCGCGCCAGCGCTTGCGCACCAGCGCATCGAGTTCGGCCGCACCAATTTTTTCGATCGCCGGCATCAATCGACCCGTGCAATGCGATCGGAAGCGAGGATCGTTTCGATGAAATCGGGGATCTCGAGACCGGCCTTGACCTTGGCTTCGAGCGCGGCCTCGGCGGCGCGCACCTCGGCCAGCCGGGCGATGACCTGATGGAGTTGCAGGCGCGGAATAACGACGACGCCGTCATCATCGCCGACCAGCACATCGCCCGAATCGACGCTCACCCCGCCCAGCACCACCGGCAGTCCAACCGTCCCGGGCCCGTTGCGGACCGGCGAATTGGGCGTGAGCCCGGCGCAATAGACCGGCACGCCGACCGCCAATATGCCGGCGAGATCGCGCACCATGCCGTCGGTCACAAGCCCGGCAATACCGCGATTGCGCGCCATGCCCATGAAGAGATCGCCGACGATCGCGGTTGCGGCAAAGGCATCGGTCGCCGCGACCAGAATGTCGCCCGGCCGTGCCGCGGCGAGGGCCGCGAAGAGCGCGAGATTGTCGGCCGGCCCGCAATGGCAGGTGACGGCAATGCCGATCATCGGCTTCTTCGGCCGCTCAAGCGGCTTGATGCGGTGATCGAGCGCCCCGCGTCCATCCATCGCATCGACAGCATAGCCGGTCGGGATGCTGCCCAGCGCGGCAAGCTGCTGAGGCGTCGGTCTCGGAAATTCGCGGCGAACGGTCAGGAGCGGCGGATCCTTGATCAATTTGTGCGTCCTCGTTGTAGAAGAAGATGTTGTCCGATGGCGGCGATGGATGACGCGCCGCACAGGCCCATGGCCCGGTCGAGTTCGCGGGCGTAGATCGCAAGCACATGCCGGACCCCTGCTTCGCCCGCCACCGCAAGCCCCCAGAGATGCGGGCGCGCCACGAGACAGGCGGCGGCGCCGAGTGCCAAGCTTTTCAGAATGTCGGTGCCGCGCCTGATGCCGCCATCGACAAGCACCGGAATGCGGCCCTCAACCGCCTCAACCACGCCCGGCAGGGCACCGAGTCCCGAAGCCGCGCCGTCAAGTTGCCTGCCGCCGTGATTGGAGACGATGATCCCGTCAACGCCGTGATCGAGCGCGCGCCTGGCTTCGCTGGGGTGCAATACGCCCTTGAGGATGAGCGGACCCTTCCATTGTTTGCGTAAACCATCGACATCCGCCCATGACATGCCGGGATCGAGCAGCGAGGCCATGCGTCCCGCGAGTGCTTTCAGATCGGCGGGCTCGCCGGGCCGCGCATAATTGCCGAAAGTGATGCGCGGGAACTCGCTGCGCATGCGCAGGAGCCACGGCGCCTTCAAACCCATTTCCGCCAATTGCAAGGGTGTGAAACGCGGCGGAATGCCGAAGCCGTTGCGGATGTCGCGCTCGCGATTGCCGAGCATCTGGTTGTCGATGGTGAGAACCAATGCGTCGTAATGGCAGGCCTGGGCGCGTTCGGTCAATTCGCGGGTGAAGCCGCGATCCTTGAAGATGAAGACCTGCATCCAGCGCGGCGCAACGCCGGTCCCTGCCAGATCCTCGATGGTGCAGACCGAGCCATGGCTGAGGCAGGTGGCGATGCCGGCGGCCTGCGCCGCCCGTGCGCTGGCCAATTCGCCCTTCGGCCAGAACAGCCCGGCAAGCCCCGTCGGCCCGATGATGAGGGGCATGCTGAGCCGCTTGCCGAATAATTCGATCGAGAGGTCGCGCGTCGCCGCACCGTTGAGCGGCATCGGCAAAACTTCGATCTCGCCGAACACCGTCTCATTGCGCCTGAGTGTGCGCTCATCCTCGGCACCGCCATCGGCAAAATCGAATACCGGCCCGGGCAGGGCGGCGCGCGCCAGTTCGCGCATCGCCGCGATGCTGTAGCCGCGCCTTTGCCAGGCCGGGACGGGCTCGCTCATGCGGGCTGGTCGAGCCGGTAGAAATCGGTTGCCGTGTCGCGGAAGAGCTTGCGCTTTTCGTCCTTCGATGCGCCTTCAACGACCCAGTCGACGATCCCGACCCATTCGGGATAGGTGCCGGCAAGTTCCAGCACATGCCAGTCGCCGCCATACATCGCGCGGTCGAAACCGAATGTATCGATCGCATGCGCGATATAGGGCTTGAGCTGTTCCTTCGTCCAGTTCCGGTGGTCGGCCTCGGTTGCGACTCCCGAAATCTTGCAATGGACATTGGGAAGGGCTGCGAGTTCCTTCAAATGCTGCCGCCAGGGATCCGCTATGCCGGCCTTGATCGCCGGCTTGCCGATATGGTCGAGCACGAAGCGCACGTCCGGACATTGCTGCACCATCCTGATCGCATTCGGCAGCTGGTGATGGAAGATGCAGATGTCGAAGACGAGGTCATGCGCACCTAACAATTTCAGCGCCGCGATGAAATCGGGCTTGATGCAGAAATCGGGATCGCTCTGGTTCTGGATGAGACGCCGCACGCCGCGCAGGGACTTGTTCTGCCGCAACCGGTCGAGTTCGGGCTCAATCGCGGCCTTGCCCTTCTCGAGCGGCAGGGCCGCGACCATGCCGGCCACGCGCCTGTCCTTCTGCGCAATGCTGTCGATCCACGCCGCTTCATCAAGATGCTGCGGCATGTCGACATCGACTTCGACGAAGACGAAGCGGTCGATCCTGACCGGTGCCGCCGCCTTCATCAGATCGTCGGGCAGCACCTGCCGGTTGAGCGATGGCGCGTTTTTCGTCCAGGCATAGCCGAGGCGCTTCGGGTCCGCCAGATGCACATGGCTGTCGATGATCGCGAAATCCGGCATGCTCATCCTCCCTGATGACTTTTTTCGAGTATAGCTATTGCGCGAGAAAGCCGCCATCGACGGCAAGCGTATGGCCGGTGATCATCGCCGCCGCCGGGCTGGCAAGAAACAGGATGGCGAGCGCCACTTCATGCGGCTCTGCCAGGCGGCCCAACGGCGTCATCGCCTTGATCCGCGCGACAAGCTCGGGCTGGGCCAGCAGCGGCGCGATGAAGGGGGTCGTCACATAGGTTGGCGCCACCGCATTGACGCGAATGCCATGCGGGGCCCATTCGACCGCCAGCGCCCGCGTCATGTTGACGACCGCGCCCTTGCTCGTCTGGTAGGAGATGTTGGGATAGAGCCCGCCGCCCGACAGCCCCATGATCGAGGCGGTATTGACGATCGCCCCGCCCTTGCCTCTGGCGATCATGTGGCGGGCGGCGATGCGCGAGCAGAGAAACACGCCGGTCATGTTCACCGCCATGACCTTTTCCCAGTCATCGCGCGGCAATTCGACCGAAGGCTTGCGGATCGCCATGCCGGCATTGTTGACCAGAATGTCGATTCCGCCGGCCTCGCTCGCGACATTGGCGAAGAGATTTTCGACCGCCGCCTCGTCGCTCACATCTGCGGCATCGGCGCAAGCCCTACCGCCCTGCCCGGCGATCTCGGCGGCCACCGCGTCCGCCGCCGCGCCGTCGCGGTCGATCACCCGAACCGTCGCGCCGGCCTGCGCCATGGCGATACATGTTTCCTTGCCGATGCCGCTGCCGCCGCCGGTCACGAGGGCGACCGATCCGTCGAGCCGGAAGGCGTTCAGGGAGTGCTGCGACATTTCTTGCTGGCGGGTTGCCGTGAGAGGAAATCCATATTGGCTTTTTCGCGCGCCGCTTGCCAAGGGGCGGGACTCGTGGCCTGTCATGAGGCTGACGCACGGCTGGCGGCAATGGGCGGCTGGTAATCGAGGATGGCGATGCAGGACAACAAAGCCGGAAATTCCATCGACGCGCTCTTGCCCGCCGATATTGCCCGCAAGGCGGAACTGATCGGCGCGCAGAAGACCAGACTGCCGGTGATCCGCCTTCTCGTCCTCGCCATTCTCGGCGGCGCCTTCATCGCGCTCGGCGCGATGTTTGCCACCACCGTACTGGCCGGCGCCAATGGCACTATTCCGTTTGGCGTGGCGCGCCTTCTCGCCGGCCTGGTCTTCAGCCTCGGCCTGATCCTCATCGTCCTTGGCGGTGCCGAACTCTTCACCGGCAATGCGCTGATGATCATGGCGCTGGCCTCGCACAAGGTCGGCATCGCCGCGCTGGCCCGCGCCTGGGGTATCGTCTATCTCGGCAATTTCATCGGCGCCGTCGGCATGGCGGTGCTGGTCTATCTCGCCGGCCAACATCACCTGGGCGGCGGCGATGTCGGGCGCACCGCGCTCGCCATCGCTCATGAAAAGATGGCTCTTGGTTTTGCCGAGGCCTTCTTTCGCGGCATCTTGTGCAACCTCCTGGTCTGCCTTGCCGTGTGGCTGTCGCTCGGTGCGCGCAGTACGACGGACAAGGTCTCGGCCATCATCCTCCCGGTCTCGGCTTTCGTCGTGGCGGGCTTCGAACATTCGGTCGCAAACATGTATCTCATACCCTTCGGCATGCTGATCGAGGCGAGTTCGGTCGCGCAATCCTGGTTGCCTTCCGGTGCCGAGTCCATGCGCTTGCTTGATTTCCTCCTCGGACTGATACCGGTGACGCTCGGCAATATCGTCGGCGGCGGGTTCCTCGTCGGTGGCGTCTATTGGTTCGTCTATTTGCGCGATGATCCCGGCCGCTGAACCGCACCCGCTTCCCCAGCCGCGCGGCGCTCGCCTATACTGCGCCCGATCGCTGAGAGCGGAAAACCCATGCTTGTGAAATTGCGCGGTGTCAGCAAGGCCTATGGCGGCACCATCGCCGTCCATCCGCTCGATCTCGATATCGCCGCGGGCGACTTCCTCGCCATTCTCGGTCCCTCCGGCTGCGGCAAGACCACGCTGTTGCGCATGTTGGGTGGTTTTGCGGCGCCGTCGTCCGGCACGATCGAGATTGCCGGCCGCGATGTCACGCGCGACGGGCCGGAAAAGCGCCCGACCAACATGGTCTTCCAGGGCTACGGTCTCTTCCCGCACATGAATGTGCGCCAGAACATCGCCTATGGCCTGAAGCTCGGTCGCGTCGCCGCAAGCGAGATCGATCGTCGCGTGAGCGAGATGCTGCGCCTGGTCCGGTTGGATGATTTTGGAAACCGCGCGGTCCATGAACTGTCCGGCGGCCAGCAGCAGCGTGTCGCACTTGCCCGCGCCCTGATCATGCAGCCGCAGGTCTTGCTCCTCGATGAGCCCCTGGGCGCGCTCGATCTCAAATTGCGCAAGGAGATGCAGGGCGAACTGCGCCGCATCCATCGCTCGCTCGGCGGCACTTTCGTTTTCGTCACCCATGACCAGGAAGAAGCCCTGGGCCTTGCCAATCGCATCGCCGTCATGGAGGCGGGCCGCATCGTCCAGCAGGGCGAGCCGCGCGCCATCTATCGCGAACCGGCGACGAGTTTCGTCTCGACCTTCATCGGCGATGCCAATCTGCTCAAGGGCGAGCGCAGGAACGGCACCGTGGCGCTCGCCTGTGGCGGCATGCTCGCCTCGCCCGGCCGCGATGGGCCCGTCAATGTCGTCATTCGTCCGGAGGCGCTTCAGCTTGGCGAGACGCCGCGCATTTCCGGAATCATGACCGACCTCGTCTATCTCGGCGCCTATACCAAGCTCTTGGTCGAGCTCGACGACAAGACCGAGATCGCCGTCCATGTGCCGGATGGGGCGGTCGACCCTTTACCTTCGCCGGGCGCGCGCGTCGCCATCGCCTGGCAGGATCGCGATGTGAGGTGCATCGATGCGGCGTGATCAGGTCAAGACCCCGGCGCTCATCCTCGATCTCGATGTGCTCGACGCCAATATCGCCACCATGGTGGCGACGGCGAAGCAGGCGAGGATTGCGCTCAGGCCGCATGCGAAGTCGCACAAGTCGCCGGATATCGCGCGCCGCCTCGTCGCTGCCGGCGCGCGCGGCGCCTGCTGCGCCACCATTGCCGAAGCCGAAGCCATGGCCGCCGCCGGCATTCCGGGCTTGCTCGTCACGTCACCGCTTGCGACCCCCGACGTGCAGGCGCGGCTCGGCGCATTGCTGTTGCGCCGCGCCGATCTCATGGTCGTCGCCGACAATCCGCGCAATGTCGCCGAGCTGGCGGATGTCGCCCTGCGCGCCGGCGTGACGCTCGATGTGATTGTCGAACTCGACGTCGGCATTGGCCGCACCGGCTGCGTCGAAGTCGCCGACGCGATCGAGCTGGCGCGCCAGATTGCCGGCGCGCCGTCGCTGCGCTTCGCCGGCGTCCAGGCCTATTGGGGCCATTTGCAACAGGTCATGCCGTTTGAAGCGCGCGAGGCACGGGTCAAGGAACAGGCTGCCCGGCTCAAGGCCTTGATCGCCGGCCTGATCGGGATCGGCCTCAAGCCCGGCATCGTCACCGGCGGTGGCACCGGCACGCATTGGATCGATGCACGCCTCGGTCTCTTCACCGAATTGCAGGTCGGCTCCTTCATGTTCCTCGATTCCTGCTATGGCGCGGTCCCGGTCACCGGCGACGGCAATCCCTATTCGCCGTCGCTCTTCGTCGCGGCCGCCGTGGTGACCGCCAATCGCCCGGATCGCGTCATCGTCAATGCCGGCTACAAGGCGCTCGCCACCGATTCCGGCAAGGCGGTGCCGATGCGCGGCATCGCGCAGGGCGCGACCTATCGCTTCATGGGCGATGAGCATGGCGCGGTCGAACGCGAAGGCGGCGCGCCCATGCCCGAACTCGGATCGGTGATCGAACTGCTGACGCCGCATTGCGATCCGACCGTCAATCTCCATGCCCGCTATGTCGTGGTGCGCGGCGAAGAGGTCATCGACGAATGGCCGATTGCTGCACGGGGGTATTAAGTCTAGTTCCCTCTCCCCGGCGGGGAGAGGGTTAGGGTGAGGGGGAACCGCCTCTCGAAATTTCCAAGACCTGATCCCCCTCACCCTCCCATGCTGCGCATGGGTCCCTCCCTCGCCCCCAAGGGGCGAGGGGACTCAAGTATCAAACCGCCAATCCAGGCGCCTGCCGGAAGCGGCCTTTCAGGTAGAGCGGAATGAGTTGAGACTGATCCAATCAAGCCTCACCCCGAGGAATTGCGCAGACGCGGCTTCTCGATTCCGGCAAGCTCGCACAGGACATCGACCATGGCGGAGAAGTCCGCACCTCCGAAGCCGCGCGAGCGCGCCGTGCTGAAGGCCTCGCGCGCCGCCGCCGCGACCGGCATCGGCACTTTCGCGGCATTGGCCGCTTCGATGATGAGGGTGAGGTCCTTGTGGGCCAGATCGATGGTGAAGCCCGGCTCGGTGTCGCCCTTCAGTACTTTGTTAGGCCAGTTGATCTTGAGCTGGCCGTTGGTCGCCGTCGTGCCGTGCAGGACATCGAGCGTGCGTTCGAGATCGAGGCCGAAGCGCTGCGACAGGGCGAGCGCTTCGGCATTGAGTTGGCACAGGATGATCGCGAGATAGTTGTTGACGAGCTTGCTGCGCGTGCCGGCGCCGACCTCGCCGCAATGGAAGATGGTGGTGCCCATGGCTTCGAGCGCCGGCCTGGCGCGCGCGAAATCTTCCTGCGAGCCGCCGGCCATAAAGAGAGATTCGCCGCGCTCGGCATGGGCGGCAAGCCGCCCGACCGGGGCATCGACGAAGCCCATGCCTTTTTCGCGGGCGAGCCTTGCAACATGATCGGTGGTTGCCGGATCGACCGTGCTCATGTCGATGATGAGCGAGCCGGCCTTGGCATGGGCGACGACGCCGTCCGATCCGCCGACCACCTGGCGCACCGTCGCCGGGTCGGGCAGCATGGTGATGACGAGCGATGATTGCTGCGCCACTTCCGCGACGCTTTTGGCACCCCGCGCCTGCAACTGCTCGAGTTCGGCGACCGCCGCCGGATTGATGTCATAGGCGATGACGCGAAAGCCCTTGCGGCAGAGATTGGCGGCCATCGGCCGTCCCATGCGGCCCAAGCCGATAAAGCCGATTGTTTCCGTCATCGCATTCCCGCCTGATTGTCGCCGCGGGCCACATATCCCCATCGGCGCATGCCTCACAAGACCCCGCGCCTGTTGCCTGCCAAGCGCTCTGGCGGCTATGCCTGTGATCCTCGCAACGGGAGGAATGGCGGATGATGAAAACCATGAAGGCGGCGGTGCTGCACAAGATCGGCCATCCTCTGGTGATCGAGGATATTCCGGTGCCCGAGCCCGGTTATGGCGATGTCCTGATCAAGGTCAGGGCCTGCGGCGTCTGCCACAGCGATCTTCACGCCGTCGAGGGCGACTGGACGCCGCTGCCGAACCTGCCGCTCATCCCCGGCCATGAGGCGACGGGCCATGTCGCGAAGCTCGGCCCCGGCGTCGACAGCCTGAAGGTCGGCGACATCGTGGGCGTGCCCTGGATGTATTCGGCCTGCGGCCATTGCGAATTCTGTCTTTCCGGCATGGAGACTATCTGCAAATCCGCCGAGGCGACCGGCTATTCCAAGCCCGGCGGCTATGCCGAGTACATGATTGCACCGGCGGCCTTTGTCGGCCGCATTCCGGAAACGGCCGATCTCTTCGAACTGGCGCCGATTCTCTGCGCCGGCGTCACCACCTATCGCGGCCTGAAGCGCACCGGCGCCAGGCCCGGCCAATGGCTGGCCGTTGTCGGCATTGGCGGGCTCGGCCATATCGCCGTTCAATATGCCCGTGCCATGGGCCTGCGCGTCGCGGCGGTCGATGTCGCCGACGACAAGTTGGAGCTTGCCCGCTCGCTTGGCGCCGAGGTCATGGTCAACGCGAAGGACGAGGACCCGGCCCAGGCAATCCAGACGAAGATCGGCGGCGCCCATGCCGCGGTCGTCACCGCGATTGCCACCAGGGCCTTCGAACAGGCGGTGATGATGCTGAGGCCCGCCGGCACGGTCTCCTATATCGGGCTGCCCGGCGGCAAGTCGGATGAAATCCGCACCTCCATCTCGGCCATCGTCAATGGCGAATTGTCGGTTCGGGGCTCCAATGTCGGAACCCGTCTCGATCTGGGCGAGGCCATTGCCTTCGCCGCCAAGGGTCTCGTCACGGCGAAGATCAGGAAGGCGCCGCTGATCGCCATCAACGCCGTCTTCGACGAGATGCGGCAGGGCAAAATTGTCGGCCGGGTCGTGCTCGATCTCGGGACAGGCGAGTAAGGATTGAAATCACAATCTAGGCGTGTTGGCCTCTAGAATCGCCTGGGAGGCCCCGTACGCCACTTTCTTCCTAGGCCGGTAGGGGGGGTAGCGGCATGACCCTCGAAGGCCCGTACGGGTCATCCTGGGCGTCTCCAGAGGCCTTCTGGTTGTGATTGTTCTTCAATTGTCCAGGAACGGTTTTGCTGGAAGCGGTTGCTCTGGAAATGGGCAGCATCCTTTCTTGCTCAAGAAATCGCCATGGCTGGGCCCGGCTCCGATCCCCCAGCCCGTCGCCCCAGCGAAAGCTGGGGTCCCCTGAATCATTTCAGCAACGGCACCGCTTCAGGGGATGCCAGCTTTCGCTGGCATGACGAAGTGAGAGTGTCATCCCCAGTCCTGGTCCGGGGATCCACAGTGCCAATCCTCCGTAGACGGAGTGTCATTCTCGATGGATTGCCGGGACATGTGTGGATGGCCCCGAGCAAGCAAGAGTTTTTTTGCGACGTGACGACTGTGATCGCTTGCAGTCATGTGTCCGGCCTGTTTGCGCGGTCATGGAACCGCAGGCCCTGATGGGAACCGTGGATCGAGGCCTGATCAAGCCCACGGGGTCGTATCGCCCCTTGACCCGACAAAGGTCTCCCTCGATCCGTCGATCGATCGACGATGCCATCACGTGCGTTTCACCCTCGCAAGCCCTCCTTGCCCTGCGCTGTGGCCTCTCAGGCCGCCCGCGGCATGGCTCGGAAGTCCTCTTGGCGCATCATCAGCGCCCAGCCGATGCGCGCCATCTTGTTGGCCAAGGCGACCGGAGCCACCTTGCGCTTCTTGGTCTTCAGCAACTTGAGCAGCCACGGGTCGTTTCGGGCTCGCTTGCTGTTCAACACGGCCATCGCCCCGTTCACCAGGAGCCGTCGCAGATAACCATTGCCGCGCTTGGTGATCGGCCCGAGCTTCACCTTGCCGCCAGTGCCGTCTTGGCGCGGGACCAGGCCGAGGGAAGCTGCAAAGTCCCGTCCGCTGCGCATCGCCGCCGGATCGACCACCATCGCCGCCATGGCGCTCGACAAGATCGGTCCATATCCGGGCACCGTCAGCAGATGCTGGTACGTCCGGTTCTGGCGTCCCCAAGCCAGGATTTGCTTATCGACGGCCGCGAGACCCTCCTCGATATGGCGCAGGGTCTCGACCAGTTGCAGCAACTCGGTGCGCAGCGGCTCGGGGATACGCTCATCGCGCGGATCGGCAAGTATCGCCGCCAGTTCGCCGATGTGCCCCGGACCTTCGCTAACGACGATGCCGAACTCCGCCATCAAGCTCCGCAGCGCGTTCATCGTCATCGTGCGCTGCTTCACCAGCAATTCGCGTACCCGGTGTATTCCCGCCGCCGCCTGCTGCTCGGCTGTCTTGTTCGCCACAAACCGCATCGACGGACGGCTCACCGCCTCGCAGATCGCCGCTGCATCCGCCGCATCGCTCTTGTTCCGCCGCACATAGGCCTTGGCGTAGGACGGCGGGATCAACCGCACCCGGTGCCCCATCGCACTCAGCTCGCGCGCCCAATAATGCGCCGTCGCGCAAGCTTCCATGCCAACCAGGCAAGACTCCAGCTTCGCAAACCAGCCAAGAACTTGCCGGCGCCGCAAGGTCCGGTGAACCGCAACCTCGCCAGCGCTGTTCGTGCCATGCACTTCAAAGACCTGCTTCGCCAAATCCAAACCAATCGTGCTAATCTTCTTCATGGGTGGCTCCTCGTCGTTGGTGTCAACTCGACGACCCAATCTTGGCACATCGATGCCGTAACAGGGGCCATCCACCCCATCAAGCCCGGCAATGACAACTTCAAAATGTTAAAGCGGTTTCAATCCCGCTTCGATTTCCTTGCGCCGCGGTTCGAGGAAGGGCGGCAGGGCAAGGCCTTCGCCAAGGGAACTGAGCGGTTCATCCGCCGTGAAACCCGGCCCGTCGCTCGCAATCTCGAACAGGATCCCGTTCGGCTCGCGGAAATAAAGGCTCCTGAAATAGAAGCGGTCGACCGGCCCGCTCGACGGCACGCGCAATTGCCGCAGGCGATCGGCCCAGGCCTGATACTCCGCATCGGGTGTGCGGAAGGCGACATGATGCACGCCGCCCGCCCCTTGCTGCGCCGGCGGAAGATGGGGCTCGACCGCGACATGAAGCTCGGCCGCCGGGCCCTCGCCTTTCATGCGATAGACATGGATCGACGTGTTGCTTCCTGGCGCCGGCGCATAGGTCCGCTCCGGCGTCATGTTCATCACGCGCGTCAACACCAGATCCGTCTGTTTCAATTCCGGCACGCTCATGATCACGGGGCCGAGGCCGCGGATTTGATGCTCCGCCGGAACCGGGCTCCGGTCCCAGGCATGGCCTTCGCCGATCCCGCCGTCATCGACGAGCATCAGCCGCTGGCCTTCGAAATCCTCGAAGTCGACGGTGACGCGGCCGTCGCGCTCGACCGCCGGTTGATGCGCGACACCCGATTCCTTGAAGCGCTTGAGCCACCAGTCGATCGCCGCCGGGCCCGAAACGCGAAGCCCGGTGCGGGTAATCGCATGCGTGCCGCGCCGCTCAGCTCCCACCGGCCAGTCGAAAAAGGTGAGATCGCTGCCGGGCGATGCGAGACCGTCGGCATAGAAGAGATGATAGGCGCTGACATCGT
>JAEUMG010000071.1 GCA_016793355.1 Hyphomicrobiales bacterium | reverse complement strand
CGGAGCCATGGCAGCCGGTGCAGCGCGCCTTGTAGAGCGCTTCGCCCCGCGCCTTATCGGCCGCCGCCGCATCGAATTCGAGGACCGGCATGTACTCGCCCTCGACCAGCGTCACCGGAAACGGTTCGACGGCCGGGGCTTCGTCACTCTCGGGCGGCGCCTCAATGCCGGATTCGATCGCATCCGCCTCGCTGCGGTAATTGCGGAAATTGAAGGGATCGAGCGCGGCGAGAACCGTCGTCGCAAGAACGACGCCCAGTGCCAGGATGCCGACCCAGAGCGGCAGGCCGCGATGCGTCTCGACACGGCGCAGATCGATGCCGACACTGCCGCCGCTGGCATTGCCGACCAGCGGCACTTCTCCACGCACGACATCGCCCTCGCGCAAGCCGGCAAGCGCGATGCCGGGACCGTTGCGGACTTCGAACGCGACATCGCGGCGGCCGGTAACCTTGCCGTCTTCGACGGTCACAAGGTGGAGCACATGGCGCCCGTCGGACAGCTTCGTCGTGTCGAGTTCGAAATGCTCCGAAGGCTCCGTCAATTCGCGGAACGGCTCGGCCTGATCGTCGAGATAGAGCCTAATCAGCATGCGAGCGCTACTGCTCGAGGATCAAGCGCTTGATGCGCTGCGCGTCGGGGCCGTCGCCGCGGGTGAATGCGGTGACGCATTGCCGGCAGGCGAGTGCGAAGAGTGCCGCGATCAATGTGGCCAGCACATAATCGGCGAGGGTCGGCTCGCCGCTTCGCCAGTCCGGCAGGCATTGGGCGAGAACGAGGTCAAGAGTGATGCGAAGCTGCTCGATCATTGTTGCTTTACCGAGAGGAGATAGGCGACGATATCCAGTGCCTCCGGCTTCGGTAGCGCGACCTTGCCTTCGGCGAGAAATGGTTCATCGAGAACCAGCGTGAGCGCGCCGGCCGGCGCATCCACCTTGTCGACAATTTCGAAGTACCAGGGATAAGCGGGCATGATCGAAGCCGGTACCATGCTGCGTGGATTGAACAGGTGATAGAGGTTCCAGACATGGCTTGTCTGCCTTTCGCCGACCGCCGAGAGATCGGGGCCGTTGCGTTGAGTCCCGACCAGGGGCGGCGTTGCGCCGGCATAATCCGCTGCGCGTGACGGCCGGCCATAGGGCGTGTCGATCAGGGCCGGCCGCACGAGTTGCGAATGACAATAGCCGCAGCCCTCCGCCATGTAGATGATGCGCCCCCGCGCCACCGCGGCATCGACCGCTGCAATCGGCAGATCAGCATCCTCGTGCTTGAGGCGCATGGCGGGATCGATGGCGACAAGAAGTGTCAGGATCGTGAAGACCGCCGCGACCGAAAGATAGATCGTCAGCGCACTGCGCGAAAAGAGATGCGCAAAGCGTGTCATGCCGGCGCTCTTTGCGCTGCAACGGCCGCAGCGCGAATGGCGTGCGGCCGCATGCACCAGAGGTTAAAGGCAAAGACTACGTGGCTTAATGCCATGAGACTGCCGCCGATCGCCCGCAGCAGGTACCACGGCGCGATCGCTGTGACGGAATCGATGAAGGCCGCACCGGACGTCCAGCCGAGACCTTGTCTCACGCCGGCGATCGTCATGGCCGACACGTAGAGCGCGAGCCCCACCAGCGCCAGCCAGAAATGTATCGCCGCGAGCGCCTTGGGACAGCTGCGCCGGGTGAGCCGCGGAACCAGCGCATAGACCGCGCCGAACAGCAGGAAGGAGACGAATCCGTAGGCGGCAAAATGGGCGTGACCCACGGTATAGTTGGTAAAATGAACGAGGAGATTGATCGGCCTGAAAGCCTGGAGCGTTCCCTGCGTTGAAGCAAGCCCGTACATCAACGCCCCCGAAAGCAGGAACCAGCCGGCGGGCTCATGCCGGATGTATCGCCAGCTGCCGCGCATGGTGAGCAGGAAATTGCCGGTCGACGCCCACACCGGGACCATCATGCCGAGTCCGACCAGGATGGCGGTCGATTGCAGCCACCAGGGGGTCGGCGCGAAGATGAAATGATGCGCGCCGATGAGACTGTAGAAAACGAGATTGCCCCAGAAGGCGAGAACGCCGAGGCCGTAGGAGTAGATCGGCTTGTCGAGGAGGATGGGGAGTGCCCAATAGGTGATGCCGAGAATGAGCGGGGTGAACCACAAGCCCAGCACCACATGCATGTAATAGCCCTGGATGATGATATTGGCGCTGCCTGTCGCAAAGGCGGGCAGATAGGCGACGAGATAGAGCACCGGCAGACAGGCAAAACCCGCCAGGATGAACCAGTTCGAGATGTAGAGTTCCGGTACCGGCCGGCGGATGAGAGTGAGGAGGATGTTGAGCCCGTTGATGAGCGCGCCGACGGCGAAGACGACGGCGACGGGTGTGATCCATTCGCGATATTCGATGGGCCCGCGCGTCGTGCCGAGCGAGAGCGTCACGAGGCCGGCGATCAGGGCGCCGTTCCACAGCGCGAGCCCCGCAAAGGCAAGCGCCGGCGACCAGATCGGCCGCTCGGCTGTCCTGTTCACCACGAGATAGGCAAGGCCGGTGAGGCCGAGGGACAGGAAGCCCAAGAGAAGGCTCGCGGTATGGACCGGGCGGATGCGGCCATAGGACAGGAGCTCGATAGTGAGCGCATCCGGATAGACGAGCTTCCAGGCAAGGATCACGCCATAGAGCGAGCCGAGCAGAAGCCACACCGCGCAGGAAGCGACATAGGCATAGACGATTGCCGTCGTCTGCCTGTGATCCTTGCGCTCGCGCATCGCGTCCCCCCGGGAGAATCGCCGGTCGGGAGGCTACAGGGGCGAGGAACGGCCGCCAAGGGCAGGCCGTGCAAGCCTCTTTACAACCCCAGATATTCCGTGATCTCCGGGTCCCGAGCGGCGGCGAAGAGTTCCGCCGTCGGCGCTATGGCGAGGATGCGACCATTGGCGATGAAGGCGGTGCGATCTGCGGCACGGCGCGCGTCTTCCGGGTGATGCGAGACCATCAGTGTCGTGAGTCCGCGTGACTTGTGGAGCGCGACCACGAGATCAAGCATGTCCTGGCGAAGCTTCGGTCCGAGCGCGGTGAAGGGTTCATCGAGAAGCAGCACAGGCTGGTCGCGCACCAGCGCCCGCGCAATGGCGATCCGCTGGCGTTCGCCGCCCGACAATTCGCCTGGCTTGCGGCGTGCGTAGGCCTCAAGCCCCGTCGCCGCTAGTGCTGAATTGATTAGTGCGCGCTGATCCGCATCGAGCTTGAGCGACGGCGACAGGCCTAGCGCCACATTGGTCCAGACATCGAGATGGGCAAAGCTGTTATTGTCCTGGAATATCATTGTGACGGGCCGTTTTGCCGGGGGCGATGCCGTGACTTCACGATTGGCGATGAAAATATGACCCGCTGCCGGCGATTCGAATCCGGCAATGAGATTGAGCAAGGTCGACTTGCCCGAACCGCTCGGCCCGATGATGCCGAGGAACTCGCCCTTTGCCACGGCGACGTCGAACTCCATCCGCAGGTCTTCGTAGTGAAAGGTGACGTGATCGAGCCGGATCATCGCCAGCGCTCCGCCATTGCGATGATCGCTGTCGAAAAGACGGCGAGGACAAGCGCGGAGCCAGCCGCAGCGTCAAGCCGGTAGCTTCCCATCTGGCGATAGACGAGGGCGGGAAGGGTCGTGAGATCCTGCGACCCGAAGAGCGTTATGGCCGTGAGATCGCCCAGCGAGATCGCAAAGGAAAGTGCCGCTGCAAGGCCAAGCGGTCTGGCGAGCACGGGAAGGTCGATCAGGCGCAGGCGGGCAAACCCCGACAGGCCGAGGCCGGCGCAGAGCCGGTCGTGCCGGGCCGCCGATTGCGAGACGGCGGGCGTAAGAACGCTCAATCCGAAGGGAAGCGCCATCAATGCATTCATGACGATGACGAGGAGCGGCGCAAGATGCGGCGGATCGCCGGCTTTGAGCGCCAGCACGAACCAGCCGGTGGCGAGCACTGCGGGCGGAACGATGAAGGCAAGCAGCGCGGCGGTACTGAGAAGGCGTGTCAGGAGAGGGCTGCCGCGCGCCGCCGCATTGGCAAGCGGCCAGGCGAGCAAGAGGCTGAGGAGCATGGCTCCCCCGGCGAGGAAGAGGCTGGTAATCATGGCGCCAGCGATCGCGCTCCAGGCGAAAGGCGCACCGATCCCGGCAAGGACAAGCGCGATCAGAGGCAGGAAAACGAAGGCCAGCGCGACCGCGAGAATGCCACCGTCTGCCAGGCGGGAGAATGCCGTGTCGGTGGCAAAGCGCCGGGCTTTGGCGCGTAAGGCCGGCGCATGCTGCAGGCGGCCGGCCGCCGCGGCCGTGAGCGCGACGAGCGGGACGCACAGCGCAAGCTGTGCCATGGAAAGCAGGCTCGCGCGCGCCGGGTCGAAATCGTAGCGCAACGCCTGATAGATCGCGACTTCGAGAGTCGTTGCCTGCGGACCGCCGCCGAGTGTCAGCACGGTCGCAAAGCTTGCCGCGCAGAGCAGGAAGACGAGGCTCGCAATGCCGGGCAGCGTCTCGCGGATGGCCGGCCATTCGATGAAGCGCCAGAAGGCGCCCGCGCCGAAACCGAGTTGCGCGGAGAGCCGGAAGCTTTCCGGAGCGATCTGGTCGAGCCGGACAAGCATCATGCGCGCGGCAAGCGGCATGTTGAAGAAGACATGCGCGATGAGGATCCCGGCGAGCCCGTAAATGTCGAGTTCGAGCGCGGTGAGGCGCGAGAGCCAGCCGCTCCGGCCATAGATTTCGACGATGCCGAGTATGGCCACGATGGCCGGCAGGGCGAGCGGCAAGGCGAAGAGGCGCAAGACCAGTCCGCGGCCGGGAAACTGGCGGCGGGCCAGGGTGCGCGCCACGGGTATGGCGAAGAGGACGGAGAACACCGTCGAGAGCGTCGCCTGAACGATCGTGAAAGTCACGACACGGAAGAAATAGGCATCGAACAGGCGGGAGAGCTCATAGCCCTGGCCGAAACCGATGGCGATGACCGGTACGAGCCCGGCGCCGATCGCGACGAGGATCAGGGAGAAGGAGAGGCTGGCACTCAGGCGCATGAGTTTGCAATTTCGAATTGTCCCTCGCCCCCTTGGGGGAGAGGGAATTGGGCTAGCGCGCCATCGCGGCGAGCCACTCGTCGATCCATTCCCGCCGCTTCCCTGCAACTTCTTCCGGCGAGAAGAGCAATGTCTTTACCGGCTGCACCAGCTTGCCGAAGGCCTCCGGCAATGGCGTCGAGGTCGCTGCGGCCGGAAACATCCAGTTGTTCTCGGGGATCGTATCCTGGAATCCGGGAGTGAGCATGAAGGCCAGGAATTTCTTGGCGAGCTCGGCATTCGGCGAATCGGCGATGCGGCCCGCGACTTCGACTTGCAGGTAATGGCCTTCGCTGAAGGACGCAGCCTGGTAGCGCTCCGTATTCTCCGCCACCATGTGATAGGCCGGCGACGTCGTATAGGAGAGCACCATCGGCGCCTCGCCCTTGGTGAACAGCCCATACGCTTCCGACCAGCCCGGCGTGACGGTGAGGATGCGCGGCTTGAGCTTCGTCCAGGCTTCCGCGGCCTTGTCGCCATAGACGGCCTTCATCCAGAGCAGCAGACCGAGTCCCGGCGTCGAAGAACGCGGGTCCTGGATGACGATCTTCTGGTTGGGATCGCCATCCACGAGTTCGGCGAGGCTCTTGGGCGGGTCTTTCAAGACTTGCGTGTCATAGACGACGGCGAAATAACCGTAATCATAGGGAAGGAAGATCGGGTCCGACCAGGAAACAGGAACCGTCATGGGCGTGGTCGCCGCATCATGCGGCGCGAAGAGGCCCGTGGCGGCCGCTTCCGCGGTGAGGTTGGTGTCGAGGCCCAGCACGATGTCGGCCTTGGTGCCCTTGCCTTCGAGCTTGAGGCGGTTGAGCAGCGCCACGCCATCGGCAATTCCGACCCATTCGATGTCGCAACCGCAGGTCGCCTCGAAGGCTGCCTCGATCTTGGGACCGGGCCCCCATTCCGAGACGAAGCTTTCGTAGGTGTAGATGGTCAGCTTCGGCTGTTGCGCCGTGCTCGGGGCCGCCGCGAAGGCCAAAGCGATGAGGGTGAAAAGAAGCTTCTTCATATTTGTCCTCCTTTTGCACCGGGTGAGGAGGACGTGGGGCTTGAAAGTTTCGGTCGAGCCCGCCCGCAATCCCTCCGCCGGCATGATCCGGATCAGGTTCAGCGGGTTGGCGTCTGCGACACCTCTCAGCCTTTCGGGCACCCCGTTGAGAGCAGGGATATCAATAGTTTGTTAGTCGGAGGGGCGCAAGTGTCAGGGCGCAACGATTGCGCATGACGCGCATGCGCCTATGATCGCAGGTTCGCGGAGAGGTTATTGTCGATGCCCAAGGCCGAGGCCGTAGAGCCGCTGATTTCGGGCGCCAGCAGGGCGCAGATTGTCGCTATTCTTGGTGCGATGCGGGCGATCGCGGATACCGGTCGCGGCGCTACGGCATCCGACCAGGCGGCGATCGAAAGTGCGGCACGCTATATGTTCGGTTATGACGGCCCCGTCGATCCGCAGTCGGCGCCCATTGTCTCGCCGGATGCTCTCGCCACGGCACTCGCAGGCTCGAATCTCGCGGGCGATGCAGCAAAATTCATGACCATCATGGCGGTGATCGACGCTCCGGTCGACGATGCCAAGTTTTCGGCCGTCCTCACCTATGCCGGCAAGCTCGGCATCCACGCCCGCTACCTCGACGAGATTGCCGAAGCCGCGCGCCAGCACCTGCAGGAAGCGCTTGCCGATATGACCCGCGCCAATATGGTAAGCATCACTGGGCATCCCTGGGCGGGCGGCGATGCGGGTGCCTGGCTCCTGCCCTATCAGGGCAAGGCCGCCGATCCCGCGCTCGCCGCGCGGTTCACCGAACTCAAGGATCTCGATCAGAAGACATTCGGCTATCAGTTCTGGGCGCATTTCAATCGCAACGGCTACGCCTTTCCGGGCGATCCCAGGGGCCTCAACGCCGCCTTCTCGCTCCCCCATGACACGGTTCATGTCGTGACCGGCTATGACACGGTTGCGCGGGGCGAGATTCTCGCCTCGACCTTTACCGCCGCGATGCATCGCAGCTTCCCGATGGCGGGCCACATCCTGCCGGCCATTTTCAGTTGGCATCTGAGGGTGGAGATCAACAAGGTTGCCGGTGCTTATGGCGGGGCGCTCGATCCCCGCGAAGTCTGGCGGGCCTATGCGGCGGGCGCACAATGCAGGACCGATACGTTCGCGCCGGGCTGGGATTTCTGGGCCTATGTGGTGCGCCCGATCGAGGACCTCAGGCGCGAATGGAACATCCCGGTCGGCGGGTTGCAGCCGCTCGGTGCGCATAGCTGATGAAACTCACGAGGACATTCGATTTTGCAGGCGAGCGCGTTGCCTATGATATCGTCGGCGATGGTCCGCCGCTGGTCATGGTGCACGGCACACCATTCTCTTCGCATGTCTGGCATCGGATCGCACCCGAACTGGCCCGCGACTATCGGCTGCACCTCTACGATCTCCTGGGCTACGGAAAATCCGAGATGCGCGCCGATCAGGATGTTTCGCTCGGCATCCAGAACCAGGTTCTGGCCGCGCTGTTAAGCCATTGGGAATTGGAACGCCCCTTCGTCATTTGTCACGACTTCGGCGCCGCGACGGTCCTGCGTGCGCATCTGCTCAATGGCTGTGAATTCGACCGCATGCTGATTTTCGATGCCGTGGCGTTGAAGCCCTGGGGCTCCCCTTTCGTTCAGCATGTACGCGAGCATGAGGCCGCTTTTGCGGGCACGCCAGACTACATCCATCGCGCGATGCTCGAGGCCTATATCGATGGTGCGGTTCATCGCAAACTGCATGGCGAAGAGCTCGAACCGTATCTCGCACCGTGGATTGGCGAGCTGGGAAAGGGCGCGTTTTATCGCCAGATAGCGCAGATGGACCAGCGCTATACCGATGCGGTCGAGCCACTCTACCCGAAGATCAGATGTCCGGTTTCGATACTTTGGGGCATCGAAGATGAATGGATACCGATTGCCCATGGTCGCAGGCTGGCTGACCTCATTCCACATTGTCGCTACGCCGAGATAGCCGGCGCAGGACATCTCATGCAGGAAGACGCGCCGGAGGCGATCGTTGCCGAAGCCTTGCGCTTTTTTAGCGCGCCCTGAGGCGCTTCGCCATCAGGATGTCGGGTTTGCCGAAGCCGTTGACGTCCGGCAGGATGCCGACCACGCAATAGCCGTGCTTCCGGTAGAAGGTGAACGGGTGGCCTTTGGTCGCCGCTAGTCGCGCAAGATGGCGCAGCACGTCGGGATAGACGTCCACGCCGTAAAGACTGGTTCCACCGAAATCATCGTCGCTGCCGAGCCAGATCGTTTCGATACCGTCTTTCCTGGCGCTTTCCTCGAGCGTTGAGATGAGGAGACTTCCGGCGCCGCGACGCTGGTATTTCGGATCGACCGCGAGCGGATGCAGCTCCCAGGCCTGTGGCGTTGTCTTGAGGCCGCCGATCCAGCCCAGCAGCCGATCCTGATCGACTGCCGCAAGTCCAAGACGGTCAGGATCATCGAGAAAGGTCGAAACCTCGGCGTCGGCATCGGCGATGGTCTTCCAGGCGGAAGGCGCATGCGCAAAGGCTTCCACGAGGATTTCCGCGGCACGCTGCAGCTGCGCCTTTGTCAGCATCGTGAATTCGACGATCAGCATGGAAACGATGGTGCAGGGTGGCTGAGGCTCCGTCGAAATGGCATGCCTGGCAAAGGCATCAAAGCCGTGCAGGAGAACTGCCGGATCGTCATGGGCGGTGGCCTGGTCGGGCGCGACGGCATTCTGCTCACCCCAGTTCGAACGTCGTAACCCCATAGACCCGGTCAAGCCGGGATTTCCTGATCGGCCCGGTATACATGCGCGCCGTTTCGAATACCGGCGCAAGTTCGAAGGACTCGGCCATGACAATCGCAGCCTTGTTAGGGTTCGGGATATCGACAAAGACTTCGCCACCTCCGGCAAGTGAGGTGAGAGCCCTGAAAACTGCGGCGGCAGCATCGGCATCATCGGCGATCAAGGGTCCGATCTTATGGCCTTTGCGGCATGGCCGGATCACGCCCCAGCCGCGAAGCCGGCCATCGCGCAGGATCGCCCGCCCGATATGGCCGGGTGCATTGGTCCAGCTTTCGATAAACCGCGCTCGATCTGCCGGAAAAACATTCGCGTCATCTTCAACGATCATCTGGATCGGGATTTCACCGAGCGGCACGGTGTCGGCGGCTTCCGTCGACGGCTTAACAATGCCGCCGTAGCGGATGTTGCGATAGTGCAGGGCAAAGCCGGACCTTCTGTAATTCTCCTGTTGCGCCACGACGCCGTCGAGTCCGATGACGCGCGCACCCGCATGCTGGATTCCGGCCTGCCAGATCTGCCAGCCATAGCCTTTGCCACGCAGGTCGGGCCGCACGATGTAGAAACCGAGAAAGGCAAAATTTGCATCGTAATTGACCACGGAGATGATGGCGGCGGGCGTTCCGTCGACCTCGCCGATGAGGAAGCCGTTCGGATCGACTCGCGCAAAGCAGGCGGCGTCCTGAAAGCCCGGATTCCATCCCTCGCCGGCCGCCCAGTCGACGGCCATTTCGATTTCTTCCGGCCGCATCGCCCTTATCCTCATTTTGCTTGGTGCCATCGATCTGTTCCCGATGTGACTTTAGCCACAGCCGAAGGTGAACGGGCGGCCTAGAACTCACCTTACAGAATATTTGCGCATTCTCGAAAGAAGCCAACCTCGACTACCTTCATCAGGGTGTTTCCGATCATGGACGCGCTGGCCTCGTATTTTTCCCTCACCGACATTCCAGGTCATATCTCCTACGTGATCTTGGCAGTCTCCTACTGTCTTACCAATATCTACTGGTTGCGCGTGACCGCCGTAGTCGCCCTGATCTTCGAGATTATCTATTTCTCGTTGACCAGCAGCGATCTCTACGCCGGAATTGCGTGGGATCTGATTTTCATCGCCATCAACGGCTATCATCTGGCTCTGCTGACGCATGACAGGTTCTCGCTGAAGCTCGGCAAATCGGACCGGCAGTTGCTGACATCCGCTCTGAAGGGTCTGTGCGATGCCCAGATCGCTCGCGTCCTGCGGACCGGAACCGGTCGCGAGATCGACGGAGGAACACGGCTCATGATTGAGGGCCACCCGGTCAGTGAACTGTACTTCATCCAGGAAGGCCGGTTGTCCGTCCACGTCAGGGGCATTCATGTTGCCGAGCTTGGCCCCGGCGCGCTGGTCGGCGAGATCGCCTTCCTGATAGGCAATGTCGCGACTGCGACGGTGACGGCGGATGGTCCTGTCAGGCTCGTTGCGTTCAATCGCGAGCGTCTGATCATCGCCTGCAGGAACGATGAACAGGTCGCCGCCGCCATGCACCGGTTGATCGGTCATGATCTCGCAACGAAAATATCCCGGTCCGATTTGTGGTGGGCGAGGCTGGCCGGATAGCGGCGAATTGTCAGGCAACCTTCTCGTCCTCTGGTCGAGCGCATTCCGGCATATTATTGATCGAGCGTTCTCACGGAATGGCCGGAGCGATCCGGGGCAGCGGAGTGAAACGATGAGCCGCATCGGAACCCACAAGGAGCGCCACCTCGTCTCGCGCATTGGCTGGTTGCGCGCTGCGGTCCTTGGCGCCAATGATGGAATCGTATCGACCGCCAGTCTGATTGTCGGTGTTGCGGCCGCTGCGGTGCAATCGAGCGAAGTCTTGATTGCAGGTATAGCGGGTCTTGTCGCTGGTGCCATGTCCATGGCGGCGGGAGAATACGTCTCCGTCCACTCGCAGGCGGATACTGAGAAGGCGGAAATCGAGCGAGAGCGAACCGAGCTTGCGACCATGCCGCAACAGGAACGCGAGGAACTGACTCAGATTTACGTGGAGAGGGGGCTGTCTGAAGATTTGGCTCGCCAGGTTGCCGATCAATTGATGGCCAAAGATGCGCTTGCCGCCCATGCTCGCGACGAACTCGGCATCACCGAGACCGTTGCGGCAAACCCCATTCAGGCGGCATTGACCTCGGCCGCTACATTCGCCGCAGGTGCCGCCCTGCCTTTGCTGACCGTCCTGATCGCTCCGGGCGCCTGGCTCGTTCCGGTAGTTGCCGTTGCTTCGCTCGTTGCCTTGGCCTCACTGGGTGCGATTGGCGCCAGAACCGGCGGCGCGCCGATCTGGCCCGCGGCCCTTCGCGTGACCTTCTGGGGCGCGCTTGCCATGACGATCACCGCCGCCATCGGACGGTTGTTCGGAACTGTCGTTTGACGGATCGTTAGTGCCCTGCCGCGGAACCCGCCGGCCGGCGGTCGTCATGCCCGCCATAGCGCATGCCGGGAATTGTTGCGCCAAGCCGCGCCGCATCATTGCCTGAGGACGCATTACCTGCTGCCGCATCGGCCGGCAGGCCGATCAAAATCGCCTCGGCGGCGCCCCATGGCGACTGCGTGACGATCTTGTGCCCCCGCGCCGCGAGCAGCGCCATCGTGTCGGCGGAGAGCGCGAAGGGCTCGATGGTGATCTGATCGGGCATCCATTGATGGTGGATGCGCGGCGCGTTGACTGCCTCCTGGATGGTCATGCCATAATCGATGACATCGATGATGACCTGCGCGACGATCGTGATGATCCGCGACCCGCCGGGACTGCCGACCACCATGAAAATCTTGCCGTCTTTCGTGACGATGGTCGGGCTCATCGAGCTCAAGGGCCGCTTGCCCGGCGCAATGGCGTTGTTCTCGCCCTGAACCAGGCCGAAGAGATTGGCGGCACCCGGCTTGGTGGTGAAGTCGTCCATCTCGTCATTAAGGAAGAAACCGGTATCGCCGGCAATGACCTTGGCACCGAACAGTGCGTTGAGCGTGGTGGTGACCGCGACCGCATTGCCGGCCGTGTCGACGATTGAGTAATGCGTCGTCTGGTCGCCTTCATGCGGCGCCTTGCCTTGCTGCAACTCCACCGAAGGCGCCGCCATTTCGGGCTTGATTGCCGCGCGGAGCTTTGCCGCATAGTCCTTCGAAAGCAGCTTGCCGAGCGGATTGTTGATGAAGTCGGGATCGCCCAGGAGGAAGTTGCGATCGACGAATGCATGCCGCATCGCCTCGGCGAGCGCATGCACGGCCTGTGCCGAGTGATAGCCCCAGTCCCGCAGGGGATAGGCTTCGACGATATTCAGGATGAGGCACAATGTCGTGCCGCCCGAACTCGGCGGCGGCGCGGAATGGATCGTATAGCCGCGATAGGTGCATTCGACCGGCACGGTCTCGCTGACGGTATAGGAACCGAAGTCGTCCTTCGACAGGATGCCGCCATTGGCCTGGCTGGCCGCGACGATCCGCGCGGCAATCGAACCGCGATAGAATTCATCCGGCCCCGTCTCGGCAATCGTCTTCAGAGTCCGTGCCAGATCGTTCTGCACCAGACGATCGCCTTCCCTGAGAGGCTGGCCGCCCTTGAGAAAAATCGCGGCGACATTCGGTTGTTCTGCGAATGCCTTCGTCGCTGTGGCGAGGATCGCCGCGTCGCCTGCGGTCAGCGTGAAGCCTTCCTCGGCAAGTCTGATGGCCGGTGCCATCACGGTCGCTCGGTCCATTGTGCCGAATTTGGTGAGCATCGTATCGAGTCCGAGGACCGAGCCCGGAACGGCGACGGCGAGATAGCCGACGAGGCTGGCATCCGCGATCAATTCACCCTTGGCATCGAGATACATGTTGGGTGTAGCCGCGAGCGGTGCTTTCTCGCGGAAATTGACAAAGCTCGTGCGGCCGTCGGCAAGCCTGATCGTCGCGAAACCGCCGCCGCCGAGATTGCCGCAACAGGGATTGACTACCGCCATGGCGTAGCCGACCGCCACCGCCGCATCGATGGCGTTGCCGCCGGCCTTCAGGATGTCGACGCCGACCTGCGAGGCGAGATGCTGCGAGCTCACCACCATGCCGTTCTCGGCGGCGGCCGGCTGGCGCGTGAAGGCCTCCGCCTCGGCAATCGAAAGCGTGACCGCGAAGAGGATAAAGAGGAAGGAAAGACCGCGTTTCATCAAGGCAATCCGCTGCTGCATGGGGCGCTTGTAGGATAGTCTCGCCGCTATGCCCGCCTTGCACAAGCCGCCTGGTTAGGCGGAGCGTCAGAGACCGAAGGGATAGGTGTCCGGAAGGCCGTCGATCTTCTTCGCTTCGAAGGGCGTAACCGCATGAGTCCGATCAAACCAGATATATTCATCGAATTGCTGGGGAAGAACGGCCTGGAAATAGTGGCTCGCAAGCTCGGTCTCCGGCCGGTAGATGACCCCGATGGCGCGCTCGAGCCGCGGCTTCATCAGAGCGCCCCTGAGGTCCGAATCTCCGGTGCGCAGCGGCAAGAAAAAGCGCAAGACGCCGCATTCGTGGCATTGGCGCTCATAGCTTGCGTGATGCGACGGGCGTATGTCCTTAACCTCCATGGGGGCGTCCCAGTACGACGCCGCGGCAACGGTTCCTGAATCGGTGCCGAAGCCGATGGCGTAGGCAGCATTCCCAAATCCGTTGCGGCACAGTTCACCGATGTTGGTTTCGCCGCGCGCCGACATTTCCGTCGCTGCCGCATTGCCGATATGCGAATTATGCGCCCACACCACGGCCTTCGAGGCGCTGCCATGATGTTCGAACAACGTCTTGAGCGTCTCGAACATATGCGTGTCGCGCAGGTTCCACGACGCGCGCGAGCCGTAGTACATAATGCGGTAATACTGCTCGGCGCTGGCGATGAGCCGGGCATTGTGGACCGCGTCGAGATATTTCTCGCCGCCGCCGCTCATATAGACATTCTGCTTGATGAGAATGTCCCTGAGCATCGCGACAACATCTTTTTCGCAGGTTTCAAGCCCGTCGCTCAGCATGGCCTGGCCATAGGAGGCCGGGTCGCTTTGCCAGGGCGTGAGACAACCATAGCGCTGGCGTGCCACACCTGCGGCTTGCGGGTCGACCTTGTCGAGATAGGCGAGGACCTCGCCGATCGAGGTATAGAGACTGTAGATGTCCAGGCCGTAAAACGCGGCGCGCCGGTGAAGCGGCTTGGCATGGTTATGGTGGCGGAGCCAATCCACGAAGGCGCGCACCTCTTCATTTCGCCACATCCATTGCGGAAAGCGCGCGAAGGCTGTCCATTCCTTCGGCGAATACTCGAAATGCCGGACATAATGGTCGATACGCGCCGCGTCCGGCCAATCGCCTTCGATGGCGACAAAGGTGAAGCCCTTCTTCTCGATCAGCTCGCGCGTGATGCGTTCGCGCATGCGATAGAATTCCGAGGTGCCGTGACTCGCCTCGCCAAGGAGAACCACGCGCGCATCGCCGATGCGCCGGAGCAGGGGAGCGAGATCGGCTGTCTCGATCGACTCGAATTCCTGAGCGTGCCGCGCAATCTGTCGCGACAGCACGTCCGGCCGAGTCGATGGTATTGCCCTCGGCCTTGCGAAGGCAGCCAACTCGCCCTTCTCGGGTAGCCAGCCTTCCTCGCCGATCAGCGGCACGAAGCGGACATCCGCAATGTCCTCGCTCCGGAACGCGCTTTCCGAGATGCGTGTTACGCGAACCAGCTCCTGGGCGCGTGGATCGGTGCCGACGGGAATAACGAGCCTTCCGCCGACTTTCAGCTGCTGTTTCAGGCTGTCCGGCACGGAGGGGCCGCCGGCCGCAACGACGATCGCATCGAAAGGCGCATGCTCTGCCCAGCCGAGGGTGCCGTCGCCATGCAGGACATGGACATTTGCATATCCAAGGTCGGCCAAACGGCTTGCCGCTTTCTCCGCCAATTGCCCGATGCGCTCGATTGTGTAGACCTCGCCGGCAATGCGCGACAGGATTGCCGCTGCGTAGCCCGAGCCTGCGCCGATCTCCAAGACCTTCTCGCCGCCCTTCAGTTCAAGTGCCTCGACCATGAAGGCGACGATATAGGGTTGCGAGATCGTCTGCTCGGCCTCTATCGGAAGCGGCGAATCCTCATAGGCGAACTCCTGCAGCTGGCGAGGGAGGAAGGCTTCGCGCGGAACCTCGCGCATCGCATTGAGAACAAGTGGTGATCTCACGCCGCGTGCGGCGACCTGGCGTTCGACCATTTCGCGCCGCTGCCTTGAGAAGTCGGACATGGCGCTTGCTCTCCTTTACGATAAACTATGAATCCTAAATGCAGAAAACAGCGCAACTATTCCTTGATTTCGGTCAAACCGGCGGCTGTTTGGCCTTGTAAAAAGTTAATCTCATGAGCGCCGCGGAAAACAGCATCGAGCTGCGTGTCGACGAGATTGCCCAACTCTTTGACACACTTGATCCCTTTCCCTTTTCGGAACGCGATCTCGACGCTCATGCCGAAGAGTACATTGTCGGTTGGGCCCGTGAATTGCCGCGTGATACGCCGCTGAAAATCGTCGTCCACTTTCCCGGCACGTCCGGGCAGATCAGGGCGGCGGCCGATCTGAATTCTGCCTTTGCGAGGTACTTCAGCTATCGCGCGGCAACCATCCAGCGCGAGCTCAATGAGCTGCTGCGAATCGGGCGGCGGTCGCTCTTGATCGGCATTTCCATTCTGGTCGCCTGCCTCACTGCGGCGCATCTGGCAGCCGGATGGCTGACGGAAGTGCCGTTCCAGAGATTGATCGAAGAGAGCTTCCTGATCCTCGGCTGGGTCGCGAACTGGCGTCCCCTTGAAATCTTTCTTTACGATTGGTGGCCGTTGCGCCGCCGCCGCAATCTCTACCGCCGCCTTGCCGCTGCGACGGTCGAGGCCAGACCCGAGCCGAAACCGGAAGATTGGCATCGGCCGGGCGCTTAGCCTTCGCCTGTATTTTCACTCACGGGAAAGCAGGAAAGCCGCCCGGAAAGGCGGCTTTCAGTGTTCGTTTGAGCTGGGTCAGTAAGGCGCGCGACAGCGATGCCGGTAGCCGTCATAGCCCAGATAGGTGTCGGTGCGCGGGTCATAGCTGCGGTAGCGGTTCAGGCACCATTGGACGTGCGCGTCATAGCCGCCCGTGCCGTAATAGGGACCGTCATCATAATAGTTGTCGTAATAATAGGCGCCTGCATATCCGACCGCCGCGCCGGCTGCGATCCATGGCCACGGGTTGTTGTAATACTTGTACTTGTAGTACGGCCTGCAGCGGCCATAGCGGCACCAGCCATTGTTCCAGCCATAGCGCTTGCCGTACCAACCCCTGTTGTAACCGTAGCGATTGTTGCGCCAGTAGCGGTTGTTGTAGCCGTAGCGTTTGCCATTCCAGCTCCGGTTTCCGTAGCGAGGGCCGCGATAGCCTTGGTAGCCGCCGCGCTTGATTTTGCGGCGATAGGCAACCGGCTCGACATTCGATGTCAGGCTGCTTCTGTCCAGGGCCGGTTTCACGCCTGGCTGCGCGAGCGGCATTGCCGCGACCGGCATGACGAGTTCGGGCAGAGCCAGCATCGCCGCTGTCATGGCGACGAGGAAAACCCGAAGCCTCTTGATGATCATGTTCGGAACTCCTTACACCCCGTTCTTGCGGTCATGATGCTGCCGCCAAAATCTTAAGTAGAAATATCTTGTGACCGAATTCCGCCTTCCTTGCGGCGGCATCGCGTCGCTCTCAGGTGAACGGCTCGCAGCTCAGCTGCTTGCCGACCAGGAATGCGTCGGCCACGAGCCGCAGCGGGGCGACATCAACATCGCTCTGCCGGCGCGCCAGAAGCACCGAAAAATGCTCGTAAATCGCCTCGTACTCGGCCGGCGGCTCCTCGGCCATGAGCTGCCCGTCGATCTCCAGCCGGGCACCGCCCCTGGAAAGCTTGACAATACGTCCATCGGCGAGTCGCGTCGTGATGTCCCAGGTCTGCTCGCCGTCCTGGCGCCAGTCGAAATCCGCCTTGAGATCCGCAGGCAAACCGTCTGCGGGCTTGAAGGTGAGCTGTGCTGCGATCGGAGCGGCCTTGTTGGCCGGCACGCTCAGAATGGCGCTTTCGACAAAGATCGGGGCAGGGAGGATATAGCTCACGATCGAAAGCGCATTGATGCCGGGATCGAACACTCCGAAACCGCCGGGCTGCCAGATCCATTCCTGGCCCGGATGCCAGCGGCGCACATCTTCCTTCCAGACAATGTCGAGGCCCTCGACCCGGCTTGTTGCCAGGTGCTTGCGGGCAATGGCGACGGCGCGGTTGTACTGTGAATGCCAGGTCGTGAAGAGCACGAGGCCGCGCGTCTCGGCATCGAGGGTCAAATCGGCCAGCTCGCTCAAGGTTGCGGTCGGCGGTTTTTCCAGCATCACGTGCTTGCCGGCCGCGAGCGCCTCCTTGGCGATCCGGTAGCGGGCCGGTGGCGGCGTGCAGATCGCCACGGCATCGACATCGGGGAGCTTTTCATACATCTCCGCCGCGGTGGCGAAAGTCGGCACCCCCGGTTGCGTAATCCCGCGCTGGCTGACGAGGCCGGCGAGCTCGAAACGCGGAGTCTTGGCGATTACCGGCAAGTGCTGGTCCTGCGCGATCTTGCCGACGCCGATGAGTGCGATCCTGGTGGCCATTGGTCCTCGCTGTTTTCGGTTGTCATCATGGCACGGCTGGTTAAAGGAATCCTCCATGCGCCGCAGCCACTGGACGGCAGGCGCGGCCCCGCCTAAATGCCGCATTCATGTCCCGTTTCGTCATTCTGCTCGGCGGCACGCTCACCGTTACGCCGCGCCTGCGTGCCCAGGTCGAGAATGCCCGCATCATCGCCGCCGACAGCGGCATGACGCACGCGGCCCCTCTCGGCCTCGATGCCGAATTATGGGTGGGCGATTTCGATTCGACGTCGGATGCGCTTGCCGGCCGCTATTCCGGTATCGCGCGCGAGGTTTATCCCGCCGACAAGGCCGCGACCGATGGCGAGATCGCGATCGAAGCCGCCATCGCCCGCGGGGCCAGCGAATTCGTCCTGGTTGGCGGTTTCGGCGGCCAGGCCGATCACACATTCGGCCATGCCGGCCTCGTGCTGGCGCTCGCGATGCGCGGGTTTCCGGCGCTCCTGACCAGCGGCACCGAGGAGGCCCATCCGCTCTTGCCGGGCGAACACCGCTTCGACCTGCCGGCGGGCACGCGTCTGAGCATCGTTCCCTTCGCCGATCTCACGGGTCTTGATCTCGAAAACGTCAAATGGCCCTTGCACCAGCGCAGCGTGCCATTGGGCTCGAGCCTCACGCTGTCCAATATCGCGCTCGGGCCTGTGCGGATCGGGCTTGGCAGCGGTTATGGGCTGACCATTGCCTATCCCGGCGCATGACGCAGCTTGAAGTCTTGCGCATGGGGCGCCGCGGCGAGGCCGTCGCCGAAGCGCATGGCAAGCCGATCTACATTCCCTTCGCGCTGCCGGGCGAAGCCGTCGAAGCGGAGATCGACGGGGATCGCGGCGCCTTGCGGGAGGTCATCGCCGCGAGCCCGGATCGCGTGGAACCACTCTGTAAACATTTCGGCCTCTGCGGCGGCTGCCTGTTGCAACACTGGCGCAAGGATGCCTATCGCGCCTGGAAGCGATCGCTGGTCGCGACCGCCCTGGAGCGCGCCGGGCTTGCGGTTGAAACCGGTGAGGTGATCGATGCCGGCGGTGCAGGGCGCCGTCGCGTTACGATCCATGGCCGCGGGACCGGCGCGGGCTTCATGCGTCTGCGCTCGCATCAGCTCGAAAATATCGATCACTGCCCGATCCTCGTGCCGGCGCTGTCGCCTGCCTTTGAAATCGCGCGGGCTGTCGCGGCGCTTGCGGGCGATTGCGATGTCGCATTGACCGCGAGCGAGAACGGACTCGATGTGATGGTGAAGGCGTCGCGCCGGGTGAACGGCTTGAAACTTGCGCCGCTCGTGGCGCGCTTCGGCCTCGCGCGCCTCTCCCTCAATGGCGAAACGATGCTCGAAGCGCTGCCGTCGCTAGTAAGCATGGGCAAGGCGCAGGTAAAACTGCCGGTCGCAAGCTTCCTGCAGGCGACGGAGGCGGGCGAGGCTGTTCTGGCGAGGCTGGTTGCCGGCCACCTGAAGAAAGCGCGCAGGATTGCCGATCTCTTCTGCGGCATGGGGCCGTTCGCCCTGCGCCTTGCCGAACATGCAAGCATTGCCGCCGTCGATTCTGACCGCGCCGCGTTAGACGCATTGGAAGCGGCCGCGCGCCGCACGCAGGGCTTGAAGCCGATTGCCGTCCACCGCCGTGACCTGTACCGCGAGCCCCTGATCGCCCGCGAACTCAATGCCTTCGACGGCGTAGTGTTCGACCCGCCGCGCGCCGGGGCCGAAGCGCAGGCCCGCGAACTCGCGAGATCGTCGGTCAGGCGCGTGGTGGCCGTATCCTGCGATGCAACGACATTCGCGCGCGATGCATCGATACTCGTCGCCGGCGGCTATCGCCTGAGCGCCGTCACCCCTGTCGACCAGTTCTTATGGTCGCCGCATGTCGAAATCGTCGGCGACTTTGTAAGGTAGCTTGAGGCCGAAATCAGGATTCGGGTGGACTTTCCCGGGCATATGAAACACGGCTAA
>JAEUMG010000337.1 GCA_016793355.1 Hyphomicrobiales bacterium | reverse complement strand
TGAGCCGGCTCACCTCCGGCGTCTTCCAGGTCATCGCCATGGAGATCGAATAGCGCCCGCCGGTCCTGACCCAGTGCGGCCACATATAGGGAAGATGCACCGCATCGCCTTCCTTCATCGCAAAAACCTCGGCCCGTTCTTCGAAGCCCGGCTCGTAATGCTGGTTCCGGTGCTTCGATGGCGAAATTTCCATCGCCTCTTCGGAAATCAATGCGCAGTCGCGATTGTCGAAGATGTGGACGAATTTGTCGCCCTTGATCTGGATCAGGATGTTCTCTTCGGCATCGACATGGAACGGCGTCGTCGCCTTGGCGGAGGAGACGAAGATGAAACCCTGCAGGTCGCTATAGTCATTGGCGCGCTTGCCGGCCGCTGCCTGCGCGGCATCGACGAAGGCCTTGAGCACTTCGAAATATTCCGGCTCGTGCTCGACATTCTTGATCACCATCCAGGCATTGGCCTGTTCGATGCGCCGCACCACCTCTTCCGGCGGCATGTCGATCGTCGGGATCGTGTCCGGCGATTGGCCCGGCATGAGCTTGCCGGAATTATACTCGATGCGATCGCGCGGCATCGATTGCGCAAGCCGCACCAGGCGATCGAGCGAAAACGCCGGATGATCGGAAAGCCCGTGCTTCAGGGCAAACGGAGCCTTGAGAAACTTCTCGCGCGCGACGCGCGGATCGAGAGTGACGATGCTCATGATTTCTGCCTCCTGATGAAACGGTTATAGACGTCCTTCGCCGCATTGCGGCCGCGCCGGCGAAACGCTTCCGCCGCCATCATCGCCTTGAACCGCGCCGGCGGCATGTTGGGCGTGCCGATCAGGAGATCGGCCATCATGATGCGGTCGCGCCAGATATTGTCGATCATCGGGTGATCGGGGGCAGCGCAGGAATCGGCGAGCGCGATATCGCCTTCCGCAAAGAGCGCTTCCGTCGCGTCGAGGATCTGCAAGACGCCCGGCGAGTACTTGGCGTGGTCCTCATCGAAGGCAATCTTACCGAGCCAGGCCTTGCCGCCGATGACGTGTGCGAAAAGCGATGCGATCGGACGTCCATCGAGCCTGATCGACCAGAAGCGCAAGTGCCCCGCCTGCGCCAATTGCTCAAGCTGGCTGCGCAGGCAATCCGAAAGCGCCGCATCGCAACCGATGGCGCTGCCGCGCTTGCCTTTCCAGCCCTTGGCTTCGAGCGCCAGGAAATCCGCAAACCACGGATCGAGCCTCTCGCCCTGCTTCCAGTTCAACGATTCAAGCTTGCCCATCTCGCCGAGCCGCGCGCGCCAGCGACGATATTCCTTGCGCCGCTTGCGCTCGAAATTGGTCTCGAACCAGGCGCTGTAGTTGCCGCCCGGACGCAGCGCGGCCCGCTGCCACTGCGCGATGATCGCGACCGGCGCGTTAAGCTTTCGCGTCGCGCGGCATAAAGCGTCCCAGAATGGGCCATCGATGGGAATCGATTTGAGGAGGAGCGGCACGCCGCGATCGGCGATGAGGCTTTCGATGGCGGCATCGGCACGGTCTTCGGCAATGAGCGGCAGGCCTGAAAAGAAGAATGGCGTCTCGAAGGAGACATCGACCGGCCAGCCCGGCAGCCAGCGTGCGTTCTGGCGTTCGAGCGCGACAACGCCCAGCAACCTTCCCTTCTGCCAGATGCCGAGCGGCGGCGAGGAACTGCCGAGGATCTGAACTTGCGGTTCGATCCAGGCCGGCATCGTGCCGCCCGCAGCCTCAAGCGCATGACCGCCAAGCGCCCGCCAGTCTTCGCCGCGCGCCGGTGCGAGCGCGATCGGGGCGGCTTCGTCCGTCTTGGTTAATTTACGAAGCGGTTGAACCACGCGATTTCCCGGCCTCTGCCTGGCCCCGGGGCGGAAACAGGCGGCGGGCGACGAGGAAACTCGCAATGGCTTCGAAGGAGAGAGCGCAAGCCGTGGCGATCGCGGCACCTGTGATGCCAAGCCAGGGAATGAGCCCGAGATTAAGGGCGCCCGAGAGCGCGACCGTTGCCATGAGTATGCCTGTCGCCCGGTTATGGTGACCGGTAGCCATGAGCAAACTCTGTGCCGGACCGCCGAAGGCCCGGATCACATATCCGATGGCGAGGATGAACATGACGGGATAGGCGGCGGTGAAGCCCGGCCCGAACAGCCACAGCAGCGGCTTGCCGAGCAGCAGCAGCACGGCAGCGCCGCCGAGCGATGGTACGACGCACCATTTCTGCATATCGTGAAGAAGCGGGCCGATCTCGGCCTGGCGCCCCGCGGCGAACAGGCTGGAAAAGCGCGGCATGGCCACTGCCGTCACTGCGAAATGGATGAAGGCGACGAGCGAAATGGTTCGCGTCGCGGCGAAATAGATGCCGAGCTGGTCCGGCGGAACGAAGAAGTTGAGCAGGATCAGGTCGAGATTGAGGACGAGCAGCGACAGCGCTTCGAGCAGGAGCAGCGACAAGGAGAGCCACAGCCAGCTGCGACTGTGCATCTCGCGCGGTCCTTGGCCGAGTATCGGCCGGAAGCGCCGCCGCTGCAGCAGGTATTGCAGGCCGGCGACCAGCCAGGTGGCAATTGCCGCGCACAGCATCGCGGTCGTTGCGTCGCGCCGGTCGCCGATCCACCCAGCGAACAGAATGAACGTGAGGAGCAGGATCGGCCGCAGCACATAAGGCGGC
Organism: Hyphomicrobiales bacterium; assembly: GCA_016793355.1. GTDB lineage: Bacteria > Pseudomonadota > Alphaproteobacteria > Rhizobiales > Aestuariivirgaceae > JAEUMG01. Next base: position 1,020 of record JAEUMG010000337.1, on the reverse strand, counting down.
ACCAAGGCGAGATCCATCCAGCCCTGCGACCGTCCGGCACCATCCTGGAAATCGGTCACCGCGAAGGCCGGCAGACAGATGAGCGCGACGGCGAGCGGAAGCGCGTAGTCGCGCCCGATCAATTCCGAGCCGAAATATAGGAACCCGGCACCAGCGATGAGGATGAGCGTGCCGGCGCCAAAAGAGATCGCGCGGCCGAAGGCAAGGAACCCGCGCATGCGCGCGACCTCGCCGCGGCTTGAATATTCGGGAAGGCAGCGCACCACGGAGACCGCGAATCCCAGCGTGCAAAGCGTGCCGAGCACCGTCACCCAGATCCAGGCATAGCTGAAGAGGCCGAACTCGAAAGCGCCGAGCCAGCGCGCCAGGACGATCTGCGACAGGAAGGCGATCCCCGCCGAAGCGATGCGGATGACGAAGGCGGCCATGGCGCCGCGGCCCGTCCGCGCCTTCTCGCCCTCGCCCTTCAGGAGCTTGTCGAGGATACGGCCGATCGGCTCCGGCAGCAGCTTGTGCAAACTTTTGCCCCTTCCCCCTCCCCCTTGTGGAGGGTTGGGGTGGGGGTTACGAAACCTCCCACCACTGTCATTGCCGGGCTTGTCCCGGCAATCCATCGTGCCGATTAGTCAGTCGGCGGAGTATCGGCCCGGTGGATCCCCGGAACAAGTCCGGGGATGACACTGTACGCGTATCCCGAAATACCCGCGAAGCTCCTTAAAAAGCATAAAGGCCGGCGTGGGCGCCGGCCTCCAAACCAGTCGATATCGCGCCCGATCAGGTATCGGACTTGGGCTCCAGCACCTGGCGGCCCTTATACATGCCGGTCTTGAGGTCGACATGATGCGGGCGGCGCAATTCGCCCGACTTCTTGTCCTCGATCCAGGTCACGGTCGCGAGCTTGTGGCCCGACCGGCGCATGCCGCGGCGGCTGGGCGAGGTTTTTCGTCTTGGAACGGCCATCGGATAACTCCATGAAAGAAGGGCGCAGACCGGCAGCCGGGCGCCCTGAAATCTGGCGGG
>JAEUMG010000326.1 GCA_016793355.1 Hyphomicrobiales bacterium | reverse complement strand
GCGACGCGAAGCGGAAGCGCTTGATCAGTCGACGCGCATCCTCGCCGAGCACACGCGGGCCGCCTCGCAGGCTTTGCGTGAACGCGATGAACTGGGAGACAAGCTGCCGGCGCTGCGCGAGCAGGAAACAATCCGGGCTGCGGTGCTGCAGCGGCTCAACCTGGAGCAGGCGGGACTCGACGAAGAAGAAAAGCGCGCGCAAGAGAGGACCCAGGAGCTGTCCCAGCGTCTCGTTCAGATCGAGGGAGATCTGGCCCGCGAACGCGACGGGCTTGGCGACATCGCAGCGGCGCAATCGCGGCTCGCCGAGGAGCACGCAGCACTGACCGATGCGGAAGCGCAGGATGCAACCTTGCGCACCGAAGCTGCGCGGGCCTTGCAGGCGGCAGCCGAAGCCCTGGCGAATGCCCAGGAGACCGCGGATGCGGCCGCGGCCAGGCTTTCCGAGCTGACCGCCCAGCGCAATGCCCTTGAACGCCAGATCGCCGAGCGCCGTCAGGCGCTGGCGCGCGTCACCCGCGAAGCAGACGAGATTGCAGCGCGCAGGCAGACGCTGCTGGGCGGCATGGACGCCATGGAGGATGGCGCGGTCCTGACAGCTGGCGTCGAGCGTGCGGCGCAGGCCGCAGCCGAATTGGAGACGGCTGCCAGCGCGGCCGAAAGCGCCGTTCGGGTTGCCCGTCAAACCGAGGCGGAGCGGCGCCAGGCCCATGACGAAGCGCGGCGCAATGCCGAACGGCTTCAGACTGAAGTCCGGACGTTAACCGGGCTCTTGAAAGCCGCGGCCGGCGATTTGTGGCCGGCGATGGTCGATGCGATCAAGGTCAGATCGGGCTATGAGACGGCGCTTGGCGCGGCGCTGGGCGAAGATATCGATGCCTCGGGCGATGAGGCGGCTCCCGCGCACTGGCGCAGCTTGCCGCCGCTCTCCGAGACGCCACCGCTTCCGGATGGCGTGACGTCGCTGCTGGAATTTGTCGAGGCCCCCGCCGCGCTGACACGCTGCCTGTCGCAAACGGGTGTTGTCACGCCCGGTTTGGGCCCCGCGCTTCAGGCTCACTTGCGGCCCGGCCAGCTCCTGGTCAGCATCGAAGGCGATATCTGGCGGTGGGACGGCTTCACTTCGGCGGCGGATGCCCCTTCGGCCTCGGCGCGGCGGCTTGCGGAGCGCAATCGACTTGCCGGCCTCGAAGTCGAGATGCAGGCGGCGATGGCCCGCGCGGAGGAGAGCCGCCAGGCCCTCGACGCGGCCAGAAGCGAGGCCGAGTCCGCCGTCAAACGGGAGCGCGAAACCCGGGATGCCTGGCGCGCCGCGATCGCGGCCCTTGACATTGCCCGGCGGGCCTTGTCCCAGCATGAGCGGCAGGTCGCGGAGCGCGCGGCACAGACGAGCGCGCTCGATGAGGCAGCGCGGCGTATCGGGCAGAGCCTTGAAGAAGCGCGCGCGGCGGTCCTGGTCAGCGAATCCCAGTTTGCGGACTTGCCGGCGCTCGACGGCCTTGGCGACTCGCTGCGACAATTGCGCGAGACGGTGAACCGCGAGCGCGGCTCCTACGGCGAGGCGCGGGCGCATCATGACGGGCTCGAGCGTGCCGCCGCCATGCGGAGCGAACGGCTCCGGGCCATCGATGGCGAGCGCGGTCAATGGCGCGACCGCGAGGCCCGTGCCACGCAGCAGGTGAGCGCGCTTTCCACGCGCGCAGCCGAAACCAGGACCGCGCTCGACGACCTTGCCCTGCTGCCGGAGAAGTTTGCCGAAAAGCGGGCGCGACTGCTGACGCTCCTGCAGCACGCCGAACGCGATCGCCGTTCGGCAGCGGACAATTTGCAGGCGGCCGAGAATGCCGTGCGCGCGGCCGATACCGCCCTGCGTGCCGCCCAGGATCGTCAGTCAGCGGCGCGCGAGGATCATGCCCGGGCGGAGGCGCGCCTCGAATCGGCGCGCCAGCGCCATGAACATTGCGAGCGGCGCATCGGGGAAACGCTGCAATGCGAGCCGGCATCGATCGTCACCACCCTCGGCTTGGCGGAAGAAGACATACCGCCACAGGATGAGATCGAACAAAGGCTCACGAAACTTCGTGAAGATCGCGAGCGGCTTGGCGCCGTCAACCTTCGTGCCGAGGAAGAGGCCGAGGAAGTCGCCCAGCAACTCGACGGATTGAAGCGCGAGCGCGACGATCTCATCCAGGCCATCACCAAGCTTCGCGCCGGCATCGCCAGTCTCAATCGCGAGGGACGCCAGCGGCTGCTCGATGCCTTCGAGACCGTGAACGTCAAATTCGGCGAGTTGTTCACCCAGCTGTTCGGCGGCGGCAAAGCGGAATTGCAACTTGTCGAATCCGACGATCCGCTCGAGGCCGGCCTTGAAATCCTGGCTCATCCGCCCGGCAAGAAGCCGACGGTGCTGTCGCTGCTGTCGGGCGGCGAGCAGACATTGACGGCCATGTCATTGATCTTCGCCGTGTTCCTTACCAATCCCTCGCCGATCTGCGTGCTCGACGAAGTCGATGCTCCGCTCGACGATCACAATGTCGAGCGCTTCTGCAATCTGCTCGATGCGATGCTGGAACGCACCGAGACGCGGTTTCTCATCATCACCCATCATCCGCTCACCATGGCGCGGATGCACAGGCTCTACGGCGTCACCATGATGGAGCGCGGCGTCTCGCAACTGGTTTCCGTCGATCTGCAGCAGGCCGAGGCGCTGCGCGAGGCGAGTTAGGCCGCGGAGCGTGGCAGATCTAGGCCACAGGACCAATTTGTGGTAAGGATAGCCATGACCAAGCTTGAGAAAATTGAGGAGGCCGTGTCAGCCCTGTCGAAAGAAGAGCTGGCCGCGTTTCGCAAGTGGTTTGCCGAATACGCCGGGGACGAATGGGATCGGCAGATTGAGGCGGATATACGCGCGGGCAGGCTCGATGATTTGGCGGCGGAGGCGATCGCTGATCATCGAGCGGGCAGGACCGAGCCTGTTTGAAGTATTACGCTTCTCCCAAATTCTGGTCCGCCTATCACAGTCTTTCTCCCGAACTGCGGGCATTGGCGGACAAGAATTATACACTTCTCAGAAAAGACCCGAGCCACCCACCCTTGCGATTGAAGCGAGTTGGCCGCTTCCGGTCGGTGCGGATCGGAAGCAATCATCGCGCATTAGCGATAGAGGTGGGCGAGGATATCTTGTGGTTCTGGATCGGTCCGCATGATGAGTATGAGCGATTGATCAGATGACAGTGATCGATTTAGAAGCATGAATGTCGTCTTCGATCTTGGAAACGTCCTGCTGCGGTGGGACCCGCGTTTTCTCTATCGCCGGATCTTTGCCGGCGACGAAGCGCGGATGGAGTGGTTCCTCGCCACTATCTGCACGCATGAATGGAACATCGAACAGGACAAGGGCCGGAGTTTCGAGGATGCGGTGCGGAGCCTTGCCGAGACACATCCAGACCATGCCCCGCATATTTACGCCTATCACGAGCGCTGGCACGAAACTCTGCCGGGAGCGATCGACGAAACGGTCGCCATCCTCGAAGAGCTGGATCGGAAAGGCGTGCCGCTCTACGCCATCACGAATTTCAACGGGCCAAAGTTCCGCGAGACTCAGAAGCGCTTCGATTTCCTCAATCGTTTCCGCGACATCGTGGTTTCAGGCGAAGTCGGGATACTCAAGCCGGATCGCGCGATCTTCGAGCACTTCCTGGCGCGCAATGCCCTAAGCGCAGACGCCTGTCTTTTCATCGACGACAATCTCGATAATGTGAGAGGCGCACAAGGCGCTGGGATCGAAGCCGTCCACTTCAAGACCCCGCAGCGGCTGCGGCGCGACCTGGTGCGCCGCGGGCTGCTCTCCTAGACGAATCGACGCATTGTCGGGCGAGTCGCCAAATCGTAGCTATTTCAATGGGTTAAATCCAACATGCGTTGCTTGACACCAAAAAGCCCAAACACTATGGTGCGCGCGATTTTCGGGGGGCGTTGTCGCTGCCGCGAGCTTAGTTCTTGAGTGCGATCCATGACTCACCATGGCCATGAGCCAGACCGGGATCGCCTGAAGGATTTCGAACGGCGGCTTGAACAATCGCTTCAGTCGCAGGGCAAGTCCACCGGACCCGACAAGACGGAGGGTACGGCCGCCGGTCTGGCCTTGCGGGTGATTACCGAGCTTGTTGTAGGCATTCTGGTCTGCATGGGCCTTGGCTGGATGGCCGATAAGTATTTCGGCACGGCGCCCTGGATCATGCTGGCTTTTATGCCCTTTGGTTTTGCGGCGGGAATCGTCAATGTCATGCGATTGTCGCGCAGCAAGCAGGCCGATGCGGTACTCGGCGGCAAGGGTCCGGTGGCGCCTTCCGTCAAAGACGACGAAGATGAGGATTGAGCGTGGCGACAAGCACAACTGAGACAGCCGGCGAAGCCGCCGCCGCCCACGGCGAAAAGGTCATCGATCCGATCCACCAGTTCGAGATTCACAAGCTCATCGATCTGGGGCCCTTCTCCCTCACGAATTCCGGCCTTTGGGCCATCATCGCGGTGATCTGCATCGTGGCGCTGTTCATGCTGGCGCCGCGCAACCTGATCCCGACCCGTTTTCAGTCGGTCGCCGAAAGCATTTACGAACTCGTCGACAACATGACGAAGGAAGTGCTGCACGAGAACGCCAAGCCCTATTTCCCCTTCGTGCTCACGCTCTTCACCTTCATCCTGTTCTGCAACGTGCTCGGCCTCGTGCCCTATTCCTTTACGGTGACGAGCCACATCATCGTCACGCTGGCATTGGCGCTGGTTGTCTTCATCGGCGCGACGATCATCGGCTTCTGGCGCAACGGGCTCGGTTATCTGAAGCTTTTTTCGCCATCGGGCGTGCCGATCCTGCTGCTCCCGCTCGTGGTGCTGATCGAGATCGTTTCCTATTTCATCCGGCCGATGAGCCTGTCGATCCGTCTCTTTGCCAACATGATGGCGGGCCACATGATGCTCAAGGTCATGGCCGGTTTCGTCGTGATGCTCGGCATCACCGCCGGCTGGCTGCCGCTCGCCGCGATGGTCGGTCTCTACGGTCTCGAGCTCCTGGTGGCGGCGCTCCAGGCTTACGTCTTTGCCCTTCTCACCTGCATGTATCTCAGCGATGCGATGCATGTGGATCACTGACAGTCAGAATTCCAACCCATCCCAACAGGAGACAACACGATGGAACTCGATGCAGCGAAGATGATCGGTGCAGGTATCGCGGCGATCGCGCTGGGCGGCGCCGGTGTCGGTATCGGTCACATTTTCGGCAATTACCTGGCGGGCGCATTGCGCAACCCCGCCGCCGCGGCCGGCCAGCGCGGCACGCTCTTCCTGGGCTTTGCCTTCGCCGAAGCGACGGGCCTCATCGGCTTCGCCGTCGCCATGCTCATTCTTTTCGGCTGAGCAAACACTCACGCCGGCCGGTTTCCGGCCGGTTGACCGATAAGGCAAGAGGACGCCGATGCCGCAACTTGATGTGAATGGCTGGCCGCCGCAGCTCTTCTGGCTGGCGATCACCTTCATCACGCTCTACATCGTGATTTCGCGCTATGTCGTGCCGCGCACGGGCGGCGTGATCGAGGCACGCAAGACGCAGGTGGCGTCGGACCTTGCGGCGGCGCAAAAGCTGAAGAGCGATACGGACTCGGCAATTGCCGCCTATGAGGCTTCGCTTGCCGAAGCCCGTCAGAAGGCGCATGCGATCGGCCAAGAAGTGCGCGAGAAGCTCGGCGCCGAAACCGACAAGGAACGGGCAAGGCTTGACGGACAGCTGGCGCAAAAGATCGCCGATGCCGAGAAGCTGATATCGGACGCCAAGACAAAGGCCCTGGCCGATGTCCATCAGGTGGCGAGCGACATTGCCGGCGACATCACGGCGAGCCTTACCGGCATCAAGGCGGGGGCCGCGGATATCGCTGCCGCCGTCGATCGCGCGGCGGGCAAGTAAGGACGACGGGCATGAGCTTCTTTCACCAAGCCGAGACCTGGGTACTCGTCGCCTTCATCCTGTTCATCGCGCTTCTCGTCTACCTCAAGGTGCCGGGCAAGGTTGCGGCAATGCTCGATGATCGTGCCAGCAAGATTGCGTCGGAGCTGGCCGAGGCCAAGCGCTTGCGCGAGGAAGCCCAGGCGCTGCTTGCCGAGTATCAGAAGAAGCGGGTCGATGCCGAGCGCGATGCGGTGAACATCATCGAGCAGGCGAAACGCGAGGCCGAGGCCTTCGCACAGGAAGCGCGCGCCAAGCTTTCCGAGACGCTCGACCGGCGCAGCCGGCAGGCCGAGCAGAA